>PLYS01000084.1 GCA_003153455.1 Betaproteobacteria bacterium
CATTGTACGGCACATTCATCGTGGCTTTTCTCCCCGGTTTTTTTGCGCCAGGCGGTACCTTGACGGCGACGCCAGGTAAGCAGAAGCTTCGGGGAAATTGACAAGGGGGAGATCATGCATGCGATATGGCTAAGAGCCGTGCTCGCCACGGCCGCGCTGATTGCCGCGCCCGGGTTCGCCGCCGACGCGTATCCCACCAAGCCGATCCGCATTCTCGCCGGAGGCGCGGCGGGCGGGCCGATCGACATCATGGCGCGCGTGGTCGGGCAGAAACTGTCCGAGCAGCTCGGGCAGTCGATAGTGATCGACAACCGCGGCGGNNGTAGCCCCGAGTCTTTATAGTGACCCGGGCTACGATCCGTTCAAGGATTTTGCGCCGATCATCAATGCCGGCGTCAGCCCGAATATACTGTTCGCGCATCTGTCGGTGGCGGCGAAGAACCTGCAGGAACTGATCGCGCTGGGCAAAACCAGGAAATTCTCCTACGGTTCCTCCGGCACCGGCAGCACGCCGCATCTCACCGGCGAGCGATTGTTGAAAACGATGGCCGGACTCGACATTATCCACATTCCCTACAGCAGCGCGGCACCCGCCGTGAACGCCGTGGTCGCGGGTCAGGTGCCGCTCGGCCTGACCGCCATGCCACCCGCGATGCAACTCATCAAGGCCGGCAAGATCCGTGGCATCGCGGTGACCAGCCCCCACCGCATGCCGTCGCTGCCCGACGTGGCGACGGTGGCCGAGTCCGGGTTCCCCGGCTACGAGGACTACACCTGGATCGGGTTCTTTGCGCCCGCCGGCACGCCCAAGGCGATCGTGGACAAACTCAATCACGACGTCGCCGCGATCCTGCGGCTTCCCGATACGAAGGAACGGCTGGCCGTGCTGGGATTCGACCCGATCAACAACACGCCTGAAGAGTTCACCGCGTACATCAGGGTGGAAGTGACCAAGTGGGCGAAGGTCATCAAGGATTCGGGCGCCCGCGTCGATTGACGCGCGTGAGTCGTGGATATGTCATGCTTCATTGGCGTGTCTGGTTGATCGCGGTTGCGCTTTTAGTGCCGGGCGTCACGTCCGCGCAGCAATATCCGGTCAGACCGGTCCGTTTCGTCATCGGTCCGGCACCCGATCTGCTGCCGCGCCTCATCGGCCAGAAACTGGCCGACAAATGGGGCCAGCAGGTCGTCGTCGATCAGCGGCCGGGGGCGGGCGGCATTATCGCGGGAGAGACCGTCGCAAAAGCGCCAGCCGACGGCTACACCTGGCTCATGTCGGCCGCGTCATTCATCATTATCGCGGAGCTCTACACCAAAGTGCCGTATGATTTCGAGCGCGATTTTGTCCCTGTGACGTTGATGGCGACGTTGCCGTTTATCCTCGTAGTGCATCCGTCCGTGCCCGTCAGATCGCTCGCCGAACTCGTGCAGTTGGCACGCGCCCGGCCCGGTCAGATCAACTTCGCTTCCGCGGGTACCGGCACGTCGACGCAGCTTGCGGCGGAAATGTTCAAGACCCTCGCGAAAATCGATATCGTGCACGTGCCGTACAAAGGCGTCGCGCAGGCGGTCACCGACGTGCTGGGTGGCCAGGTGCAGATGATGTTTGCCATCGCGCAGGCCGCGGTGCCACACCTGAAGAGCGGCAAATTGCGCGGCCTCGCGATTACCAGTGCGAAGCGCTCGCCCGCCGTCCCCGAGTTGCCCACGATCGCGGAATCCGGTTATCCGGACATCGACGTCGTCGGATGGAACGGCGTGCATGTCCCGGCGCAGACGCCGCGCGCGGTGATTCAGAAGATCAACGGCGATATCGCCGAAGTGTTGAAAATGCGCGATGTCAACGAACGCATGCTCGCCACCGGTTTCGAGCCGGCGATGACGAGCGTCGAGGAATTCGCGGCGTTCGTGAAAAGGGATTTCCGCAGGTATGCAAAGGTGATCAAGGAAGCCCACGTCCGCGTTGATTAGACGGCAGTAGCAAGCAACCCCAGGACGTGAATAACCGCAGATGAGACGGTCGAGCCGAACTGATGAGTGACGCTGCAATGACCAGGCAAAGCGACGCCGCAATTCGGGTGTTAAGCGTTGCCGAGGCGGGTGCATTCGGCGAGCGCGCGTTGCGCAATATCGGATTCTCCGCCGATGAAGCGCGCGTGATTGCGGCAGTCCTGATCGACGCTGATCTGTGCGGTTATCCTGCGCTGGGTTTGCCGCGCATACTTACAATCGCGGAACACGCGCGTATGAAGTTGCCGCGCAAGCCCGTCAGCGTGGTGCACGAGACGCCGGCTTCGGCTTTGATCGACGGCGGCAATTACGTCGGCTTTTACGCGGTGCATCGCGCAACGGAGATCGCGATCGACAAGGCGCGCGCAAGCCGCTTTGCGCTCGTAGGCGTTCACAATAGCTGGCTGAGCGGCCGCAATGCCTATTACCTGGAGATGATCGCGCGTGCTGGTTTCGCAGGCATGCACTTCGCGTGCAGCGAGCCGGTCGTCGTGCCGCCCGGCGCCAGGGCCCCGGCGCTCGGTACCAATCCGATTGCGTTCGGCCTGCCGGGGGAACCGCATCCGCTGATATTCGATATGAGCACTTCGGCGTTGAATCACGGCGATCTGATACTCGCGTCGCGGTTGGGCCAGTTGCTGCCCGCAGGCGTCGCGGTAGATGCGGAAGGGCGTCCGACGCGCGATCCGGATGCCGCGCGCGCGGGCGGCATATTGTCATTCGGCGGGCATAAAGGCTTTGGCCTGGGATTGACCATTCAGGCGCTGGGTTTGTTGGCAGGCGCCGCATTGCCGCGCGGTCAGGTTAGGGATTTTGCTTTTCTGTTTGTCGTGTTCGACCCGGCGCTGCTGGTTCCGCCCGCGCAGTTCAAACGGCAACTTGCCGAGCTGATCGCGCAGGTCAAGGCGACGCCGCGCCAACCGGGGGTGGAAGAGATACGCATTCCGTCGGAGCGTGCGTTCATGGAACGCGAGCGCAGGCGGATCGAAGGCATCGCACTCGAGCGGCGCGTGTATGACAGGATCCGCGCCTTGTAACGGATGCAATCGCTTGGGAGACACCGGAAATGACCAGGATACGCGGCGCTGAGTGCTGCGGGACAATCCCGCGCGTCTATTTGGATTCCGTTGACCACACTGGAGACAGACCATGAAACAGCTCATCCTTGTTTTCGCAATCGCGGCGCTCGCCGGGTGCGGCGTCGAAATCGCCACCACCGCGGCGACCGGTGCTGCCATCAAGAAGCAGGAAATTGAGGAAGGCAAGAAAACGATGGAGCAGATGCAGCAGAAAATCGGTCAGGCGATGGAGCAGGCGCAGCAGCGCGCAGAGAAGGACGGGGAACGGTAGGTTGCGTGCGCGAATTTATAAGGCATAATCTGTCGCGGGTGGCGAAGGCCGGGAAAATACAAGCCTCCACCCCTTAGAGTTGAGCGTCCGCCGGTTTGGCGGAAGCTTATTGGCAAGCGTGAAACCGGTTCTTATCAAGGAGGAGTTCCCATGTTCGTGAAGCGTAATATCAGGAGTGCTTTTCTGGCGGGCGGCATCGTGGCCGCTGCGCTGTGCGTTGGCCAAAGCGCAGAGGCAGCAGATCCGTTTTCGTTGACCTCGTCCGCCTTCAAGGACGGCACGATGCTGGCGACGAAGAACGCCGGCAACATCAAAACCAATCCGAATTGCATCGGCGAGAACGTGTCGCCGCCCCTGTCATGGTCGAACGTGCCGGCGGGAACCAAGAGTTTCGCGCTCGTGATGGTCGATCCGGAAGGCCGAGGCGGACTCGGGGTTAATCACTGGATCGCCTATGGCATACCCGCCTCAAGGTCTGGGTTTGCGGAAGGCGAAACCAGCCAGCTGTCCGACAAGTATGTCGGCGGCAAGGGCGCCGCGGGAATGGGGCATTACATCGGACCGTGCACGCCGCCCGGCACCGGCATGCATCACTATACGTTCACGCTGATCGCCACCGATCTGGAGCCCGGCGCGCTGCCGGCCGGTCTTACCCGGGACGATCTCTTTGCCAAGCTGACCGGCCATAGCAAGGGGGCGGCGGGTCTCGTCGGTCTTTTCGGTCGCCCGTAAATGGTCTTGCCCGCTTCGCCGCCGGCGCGCGGACAACCGTGAGGTGAGAGGCGTGAGGTGTAAGGCGGGAAACCCAGCGTCTATCGAATTCATTCGGGTCTTTCGCCTCACTCCTTTCGCCTCACGCCTCTCGTTCTTCTAACAAGGCCGTGGCATGATCACACGACCGCACTTCGGAAGAATGCTGGAGGTTCTGATGGTCACACTTGCGCTTTCTGCCGGAGCGTCGCACGCCCAGCCCGTCGATCGCTTTGTCACCGTCAACGGCCTTCGCATCCATTATCTTGAGTGGGGGACGAGCGGCAAGCAGCCGCTGATCCTGCTGCACGGTATCGCCCGCGTGGCGCACACGTTTGACCATCTCGCGCCGCACTTCAGCCGGAACCACCACGTCTTCGCCGTCGACATGCGCGGACACGGCGATTCCGGTTGGGATCCGCAGGGCGCGTATCTGGTCGAGGATTACGTCAGGGACATCGAAGGCCTCGTCGCGCAACTTCAGCTGCGCAACGTCGTGCTGTGGGGAAACTCGACGGGCGGCCGTGTTGCGCAGGTGTTCGCCGGATCGCATCCGGAACTGGTCTCGGCCGTGATCGTCGAGGACGTGGGCCCTGAGCGTCCTCCCGCAATCTCCAATCGTCGTGCAGACCGCATGAGCCAGGAGGCGAAGGGTTGGGCTTCCGTGGACGAGTTGTTCGCGCAGGTGAAGATCGACTATCCCCGCACTTCCGAGCCGGTGCTGCGGGGCTTCGTTCAGCATGGCTCGAAACAGAATGCGGAAGGACGCATCGTCTGGAAGCGTGATCCCGCTATTCTCAATGGATTCGTGCCCACCGAACTCTGGGCAATTGTCCGCAAGATCAAGTCGCCGATCATCTATATTCTGGGCGGAGGGAGCACGATTGTTCCGCCGGAAACCCAGGAGGAATTGCGGCGGGCGTTGCCTCAGGTCGAGATCGTCACGATGGCGGGGCTGGGCCACTATCCCAGCGACGAGAAGCCCGGGGATTTCCTTGCGATCGTCGATCGGTTTCTTGCGGCGCCGTGCGGCGGCAAATAGTTCTTCGCGCACGGCGTGCAGACCATGCTGTACGCGGTCGGTATAGTGGGAGAAGAGAATTATATGAGTGAAACGATGCGCCGGTCCTGGCTCCTGGTGCCGATGTCGAAGCCGGAACTGATAGCCCAGGCGGCCCGGTCCGGTGCCGATGCGATCGTGCTCGATCTCGTCGAGCTGGTGGCCGAGGCGGATAAGCACGCAGTCAGGGAGAAGGTTGAGGCCGCTATCCATACCGTGCAGGCTGGCGGCGCTGAAGTTTTTGTGCAAATCGATCCGGAATTGCTTTACGCCGATTTACAAGCTTGCGTCCGGCCGGGGCTCAGTGGCGTCGTGGTGACGCGCGCAGAATCATCCGGGCAGATTGTGGAAATCGCCGCGTTATTGAGCCGATTGGAGAACGAGCGCGGACTTTTGCCCGATGCGTTGAAGATCATCGCTGCGCTGGAAACAGCTCGCGGCAATCATGCCGCGTACGAGATCGCTCGTGCGAGCCAACGCGTATCGGGCCTTACGCTGGGTCGCGCCGACCTGATCATGGATCTCCGCCCGGAACCGTCGGGTGAAATTCATCTTATGCCGTACCTCATGCAGCGGCTCATCATTATCGCCGGGTCCGCCGGCGTAACCCCCATGGGGGCATGGTGGCGTGCTCCGGACCGCGGGCTGCTCGCGACGCCGGAAAACACCTACCAGGCGGCGCTACGTGGTCGGGCCATCGGTTTCAAGGGCGCCATGTGCCTGCGCGCCAACCAGGTCGGGCCGCTCAATCGAGCGTTTAACTGAAGGATAGATATGGCCCGACAATCAGTGCGCCGTTCCGGACTGACCATGCCGGTGGTTACGCCCCGGTTCGTGGACCACGCGTGGCGCCGCGGGTGCGACTTTATCGTGATCGACCTCGAAGACTCCGTCCCGCGGCATTTGAAGGCCTACGCAAGAAGTCTCGTCAAGGACGCCATTCCGAATGTTTCCAAGGGCGGGGCCGAGGCGTTCACGCGCATCAACCACGACACCGTGCAGGCCGATTTGGAGGCCGCTGTATGGCCAGGCTTGAAGAGGATCAAGTATCCCAAGACCGAGCATGCCTACGAGGTTCGTCTTCTCGATGAAATCATCACGCGCCTCGAACGTGAGCGGGGCATCGAACCGGGTACGATCGAGATCGATCCCGGCATCGAGACTGCTGTCGGCGTAACGAACATCTTCGAAATTGCGGCTGCCAGTCCGCGTATTCGGGAATTTGGCGCGACGACAGGCGGCTACGATTTGTCGCGTGACCTGGGGATGGAGATGTTCGTTGACTTCGATCAGTTCGTCTACCCGAGGGGCGAAGCAGAACTGGCGGCACGAACACTGGGACTGGGCGTGCGGGGCGCGCCTTTTTTGGCCAATACCACAGGCAGCGTCAGTGACGGAAACCGTGCTTTGCGCCAGGCCGAGGCCGCCCGCAAATGCGGGTTTCACCTTGGCGGCGGCGGGCTCAACCCGGCGGTGGTCGAGGGGCATAACGTGGGCCTCACTCCAACTGAAGAGGACATGCGCGATGCGCGCTGGGTACTAGAGCAACATCGTCAACTCGCCGGGACTGATGAAACGTGGAAAGAGGTTGAAGGCCGGATGATCGACGGTTACGAAGCGGCGCGGGCCCGCGACACCCTGGAATGGGCTGCGTTGTGCGCCGAGCGTGACCGCGAGAAGACGCAAGCCGTGGCCCGCACCAGAGCCGCGATGGCCGGGCAAGTACCGCAACCGCAGAAGTAACCCGGAAATCGCGATGGCTATTCTGATTCGACAGCACACCAAACTGCTGGTGCCTTGGGAGGAGCGATGCGACATTTCAGATGCCTTATTGCCGCGCCATGACTGCGAACCAACGAAAGAACGCATCGATGCCAACAGTCGCAACAGGAATTGTGCTTGCAGCGGCGGCGAGCGCGCTGCTGATGAGCGTCAACGCTACAGTCCAGGCGCAGGACTATCCCACCCGCCCCGTACGCTTCGTTGTGCCATACGTCCCGGGCGGCGGCGTGGATTTCGTGGGTCGAACCCTTGCGCAAAAACTTTCGGAGTCGTGGGCTCACTCTGTCATTGTCGATAACCGGCCGGGCGGCGGCACGAACATCGGCTCGGAACTGGTCGCACGCTCCGCGCCCGACGGACATACGCTCCTGATCGGCGGCGTACCCAATACCGCCAATGTGGCGCTCTACAAGAAGTTGTCCTACGACGTGGTGAAGGATTTTGTGCCCGTGAGCCAGCTCGACACGGCGCCCAACGTGCTCGCCGTCCATCCTTCCGTACCGGCGAAGTCGGTCAGGGAACTCATCGCGCTCGCGAAAGCCCGCCGCGGCGCGCTCACCTACGCGTCGGCCGGTATCGGGAGCTCCAATCACCTGTCCGGCGAGTTGTTCAGGACGATGGCGGGCGTGGATATCGTGCACGTGCCCTATAAAGGCGGCGGTGCGGCCGTTACGGATTTGTTGGGCGGACAGGTTTCGATGTACTTCGGGACGACGCCGAGCACTATGCCGCACGTGCGCACCGGCAAGCTGCGGGCGCTCGGAGTGACCACAGCGAAGCGCACCCCGGCTGCTCCGGACGTGCCGACGATTGCGGAATCAGGGCTTCCCGGTTACGAGCAGTCGGCGTGGCATGGACTCCTTGCGCCGGCTGGAACGCCGGAGGCTATCATCACCAAGCTGCACGCCGAGGTAGTGCGCGCACTTCGTTCGAAGGACGTCGCAGAGCGGTTCGCCGTGCAAGGCATCGATGTGATCGGCAGCTCGCCCGCGGAGTTTGCAGCGTTCATCAAGCAGGACCTCGCGAAGTATGAGAAGCTTGTGAAGACGGCGAACATTCGCATCGATTAGGAGATCAGATGGCTGACACGACGGTTGACGCAGGTCCACGGGCAGCGAATTCCTCTTTGGCCAAGCTCGTGCAGCTGGCCGGTCTTCCCGCAGCGGCCGCCGGCTCTGTCGAGATCGTTGGGGGCGGTCCTGTCTTTCCCACGCGTTACAACATTGTCCCACCGGGTGCGGCGGTGATAGCGGCCACAGGTCTCGCGGCGGCGGACCTTTGGAAATTGAAGACCGGAAGGCAACAGCGAGTGCGCGTGAGCGGGCACGCGGCGGCCGCTGCGCTGCGCGGCTCACGCTATTTGAAGGTGAACGGCGAGAAGCCTGCAGAAGATCCCGAGAAGATCACCGGCTTCTACCCGCTTCGGGATGACCGATGGATGTATCTGCACTGCAACTTCTTCAACCTGCGCGACCGCAACGTCGCGGTGCTCGGTGTGCCGGCAAAGCGGGACGCTGTCACGAAGGCCGTCGCGACATGGGATGGGATCGAGCTCGAGAATGCCATCTTCGCGGCGGGAGGCGCTTGCGGGTTCGTGCGCAGCGAAGAGGAGTGGCGCGCGCTGCCGCAAATGCAAACGGTCTCACGCCTGCCGCTGCTCGAGATCATCAAGATCGGGGAAGCGGCTGCGCGACCGCTTCCTGACGGAGACCGTCCGCTGTCGGGTGTGCGTGTGCTCGATCTCACGCGCGTGCTGGCGGGACCGACCTGCGCGCGAACGCTTGCCGAACATGGCGCCGACGTGTTGAGGGTGACGCGCGAAGACCTGGCTGATATGGGAATGACGGACTTCGATACCGGCATCGGCAAGCTGTGCACCCATATCGATCTGCGCAACCCCGCCGAAGCGGAAACGATGCGCGGACTCATCCGCACGTGCGACGTGTTCTCCCAGTCTTATCGGCCCGGCGCCTTGGCGCATCATGGGCTCTCTCCGCAGGCGCTGGCGGAACAGCGCCCCGGTATCGTTTACGTCACGCTGAGCGCCTGGGGCCACGAAGGTCCGTGGCGCGAGCGGCGCGGCTATGACACGGTCGTTCAATCGGCAAACGGCATGGCTTACCGCCCGAACAACGAGCGTCCCGCGTTTCTGCCGGTATCCGCGCAGGACTACGTCGCAGGCTACTTGCTGGCTTATGGCGCGATGGTTGCGTTGGGCCGTCGCGCTCGCGAAGGCGGGAGCTGGCTCGTGAGGGCATCTCTCGCAGGCGCGGGGCATTGGATCCGCCAGCACGGCCTGCTTGATCCCTCCGAATACGCGAATCTTCCCGCGGAGCTTCCCGCGGACGAACTGCAGTCGTTGTTGATGCAACACGATTCACCTATCGGTCGCCTCACGCATCTCGCGCCCGTCGTGCAAATGTCGGAAACACCCGCTCGCTGGACGCGGCCGGCAGTGCCGCGCGGCTTTAATCAGCCCGTGTGGCCGGAGCGAGGTTGACGCCCCGCTATGAAACGCAACCAGGAGATGACAACGAACGCAACGGGCGCCGGCCCTCTGGCCCACATCAAGGTCCTTGACCTCACCATTGCGCGGGCCGGGCCGACCTGCGTACGCGTCCTCGCGGACTACGGCGCGCAAGTCATCCAGGTGGTTCGCCCGGAGCAAAGCGGCCTGGAGGGGGGGCTTCCTGGCTTCGATCGCGAGAACCTGCATCGCAACAAGCGCTCGATTGCCATCAATCTGCAGACCGACGCCGGTCGCGACGTGTTTTACCGTCTCGCCAGGGATGCCGACGTCGTGGTCGAAAACTTCCGTGCCGACGTGAAGCACCGCCTCAAGGTGGACTACGAGACCCTGAAGGCGATCAACCGCCGCATCGTTTACGGCAGCAACTCGGGTTTCGGCCAGGATGGCCCGTACCGGAGCCGGCCGGGGGTGGACCAGATCGCGCAGGGGCTCGGCGGATTGATGAGCATCACGGGTCCGCCCGGCGGCGGACCG
Source organism: Betaproteobacteria bacterium (assembly GCA_003153455.1). Taxonomy (GTDB): domain Bacteria; phylum Pseudomonadota; class Gammaproteobacteria; order Burkholderiales; family SG8-41; genus PALSA-1004. The sequence continues at coordinate 9,957 of PLYS01000084.1, forward strand.
TGGCGGGTCGGCATCCCGATCTCGGACCTGTGCGCGGGGTTATACCTCGCCCACGGGATCATGGCCGCGTTGATCGAGCGCGAGCGCTCCGGCGAAGGGCAGTGGGTCCAGACCTCGCTGCTGGAGGCGATGATCGCGATGCTCGACTTCCAGGCGACGCGCTGGCTGATCGGCGGCGCAGTCCCGCCCCAGGCCGGCAACGACCACCCGACCTCGTTCCCGATGGGAGTGTTCCCGGCGAAGGATGGCATGGTCAACATCGCCGCCGCGGGCGACCGCATGTTCCTCGACTTCCTCCGGGTCATCGGCGCGGAAGATCTGGCGCAAGACGAGCGTTTCCGCACGCGCCAGGCGCGTGCCAGCCACCGGCCGGAGCTGCGCGCCCTGGTTGAAGAGAGGACGCGGACGTGGGCGTGCGAAGCGTTGATCGAGGCGCTCAATGCGGTTGGCGTGCCCTGCGGTCCGATACTCACGATCGACCAGGTTTTCGAGAACCCGCAGGTCCAGCACCTGGCCCTCGCGCAAACGGTGGAGAGCGAGCGTTACGGGACGCTCAAGATCATCCGCTCGCCGGTGAGGCTTTCGCGCACGTCGACGTCGCTGCGCCGGGTCGCGCCCGCACCGGGAGCCGATACGGATGTGGTGCTGAAAGATTACGGTTACACGCCGGAAGAGATCTCGGCGCTGAAGGCGAGCAGCGTCGTCGGGATCGACCCGATCGCGGTTGACAATGGAAAACGGAGGTCGAAATGAGCGTTGTCGAGATCGAGCGGGGCGCAGGGGTGATGATCATCCGGATGAACCGGCCGGAGCGGATGAACGCGCTCGGCATGGAGATGCGGGATGCGCTGGCGGACGCGTGGTGTGAATTTCGCGACAGCCGCGAGCTGGAAGTGGCGATATTCACCGGCACCGGGCGCGCCTTTTGCGCCGGCGAGGACATGAAGGAATCCGTGGCGCGCGGAGCGGCCGGAAGCGCTGCGGCGCCTACGCGACGCGAGAATCCCTACAACGACGGGACGATCGACAAGCCGGTGATCGTGGCGATCAACGGCTACGCCATGGGCGGCGGCTTCAAGCTGGTCGAGCGGGCGGACCTGCGGGTGGCGGTCCGCGGCGCGACCTTCGAGTCGTCCGAGGCGAAGCGCTGGCTGCTGGGAGGCTACGATCACGGGGTTAACGGCAATCTGCCGCACACGGTGGCGACCGAACTGGCGTTCGCTTTCCGCTTCAAGGCCGAGCGGCTGTATGAAGTCGGTTTCGTGAACCGGCTCGTGGACGCGGACGAACTTCTGCCCACGGCGCGCGAAATGGCGGCGCATCTGCTGACGCTTCCACCGGCTTCCCGGGTCAATACTTTGATCATGATGCGCGCCATGCGACCGCGCGTTCCGGACGAACTCGAGCAGCTCGCGGCGCGCCTGAAGGACCACGGCGCGAAAGAAGACCTGATGGAGTCCCGGCGGGCTTTCGCGGAGAAGCGCCCGCCGCGCTTCAAGGGCTGGGATGATCCCGAGGACCGCCACCGCACGCCGAAATTGCAGTCTGAAAGAAAGTGAAGGAGTAAGAAGATAGCCGCCAGCGCGACGCTATCAAGCAAATTCCAGACTGGTGTTTTTTTGGTTCGAAAGCCGGCTCTGCTATAGGGCGCATCGGCGCCTTAAGCTACTGTGCGATCTTTCGCCAACGCCCGGGTGCAGGCGCAACATGCTCTCAGCGTAATGCTCCGCAGCGGTAAATCAGCGCGAAGCCGTCACAATCGGCCATGCGCGCGAAGGGAGGCAGGATTCAATTTCCTATCGCTCTACAGTGCTTTTGCCACCTATGTATGGAAACGGCGCTTTGATTTTGGATGATTCAACTGAAGGCGGGACGGTCATAGCCGGGTGGACTCTGTGCAAGCAGGTCGGAAAACCAATAGACGCTTGCATCCAATCGCGGGTAAGCACCAATCGGATCAACCCCGAGCATCAATTGATTTGCGTTGCCGTTATGGACCACGATCGAGTAGTTAAGGACCACGATCGTAGGGAAGTTGTCTTGTTTGGCGATCAGCATCGGGTTCTTCCAGCATGAGCTGGCTTTCTGCTGCGTTTCCTGCCAGAACTTCATGAGCTTGCCTTGCTTCCGCAGCAGTCCAACTAGGTTCAAGTCCTTGTGAAACTTGCACGCGATCAGGTATTGACCGGTAAGGATCTCACCAGCAGAGTCAATAGCGCATAGCGAGGCCGCTCCTCTTCGACTGCCTCATCAAGGTAGGAGTCGATGATCTGGCGGATGGTCTGCTCGAACGGTCCGGTGACTTCCGCTTCTAGCCAGCGTCCGATCGCTTCATCGGTGCGCGCCCCGGATTGCATTGCCGCGCGCAACAGGAATATGGGCTGCTCCGTGCGCCTGATGAGTGTCGTCTGAAAGGCATCGACCAGATGCCTTCCGCGGTGGTCCTTGAGATCTTCGTGTTGAAACTCGGCGGGCACGAGGCAAAATCGCTCTTCACGCCAGCCCTTCATGTGCGCCTTGCTGCCCGCTTTCGAACGCTGTCGCTCGTGACCCTGTCGCCTGCTGAAGCCGAGCAGTAGCTTTCAAAATATTGCAAAATGCGATATTCTTCGATCATGCGGTTGATCAGCAACAAGGCTTTGCGCGACTTCGCCAAAATTTATGCTTTTGCGGAAGTGCCGCTCCAAGGGTGGCGGCGCATCATAGAACGAGGTCAGTTCCGCAATTTCGCGGAACTGAAGCGGGCTTTTAACTCAGCCGACAAAGTGGGGGATTATTTTGTGTTCGACATTGCGGGAAACAACTACCGTCTGATCGCCGCGATTCATTTCAACACGCAGATTCTTTATGTCCGTTCGGTGATGACCCATGCCGAATACGACGAATGGAGGCCATGATGGGCGCTTTGGATATTGACGCCGTGACCAGCCACTACAAGGCACTTGCGCGGCTGGTTCCGCTCAAGGCGATTACCAGCGAAATCGATTACCGCAAGGCCGTTGCCGCGCTAGAAAAATTGCTCGACGCTGGCGGCGCCAACGAACGTCACCCGTTGGCCGGTTTGGTCGAGGCGCTCGGTGAAGTGATAGAAAGCTTTGAAGCGCGAGCGCACCGGATGCCGGACGCCAGCCCACGTGACGCATTAGCGTTTTTGATGCGGGAACACGGGCTTAAGCAGATCGATCTGGCCGACATCGCCGGGCAGGGAACGGTCAGTGCAATTCTCGCGGGCAAGCGCGGCATCAGCAAGCGGCTCGCGGGGAGGTTGGCGGAGCGATTTGGGGTTTCGGCGGCGGTTTTTGTTTGAAGAAAACGAGCCCCTCATTAACTTATGAAGCCGTTCCCCGTCACGTCGAGATTGGCAATCATCTTGCCCGGAAGATTTGCCGCGGCCTTTCAGTTCCAGAACCGAGCAGTGAGTACGGCGCTGTCTAACTTCAGGTCGAACGGACGGGCCGCCCGGAGCGTTCGGCACGATCAGGCGCACCGGGCGATCCGGATACCTTTGGCGATACAGCATTAGTCACCACCGTCTGGAAGTGGGTGGCGTCGACCTCGTTCCAGAGCATGACCTCCGGGTGGAACCTGATTGCGCTTGGGGACAACAAGACGCTTAGTCCGACGACGGGTTTTTGGGTGAACAAGCCGTAACAGTAGTTAGTCCTCGGGGGTCGTCAAACCGCTTGGTGGTATCGGTTGAATAGTACAGCGCAAGAAAAAGCGGTTAGGTCACTAAGTAAGACCTAACCGCTTCATTTACTACAACTAAATGGCGCGCCCGGCAGGATGAATCCGGGCACTGGCGAGAGGTTGTTTCAATCTAGTAGATCGTTCGAGCCTTGATTGGCTCCCCGGGCAGGACGAGTACGACCCGCAGGCCCAACCGGCGCCGGACTACGAAGTCGATGCTGGTTGACTTGTGGCAGAGGCGCCAGCCCTTACCGCGCCTGTAGGCAAGATTTCAACCGCCTCAGGCAGGCACATTAAAGATTTCGAGCTGGGGGCCGTAGTTACCTGGAACAGGGCTCAGGTCTTGCCTTAACCCAATACAAGGGAACGAACATGGTAAACTGGAATAGGGTTCAGGTTTTCTGCTAACCCAATTCAAGGGAACAAACATGGTAGACACCATACTGGTGATGTTCGTCATTCTGAGCGCGTACTTTATCCGTGGCATCACCGGTTTCGGCTCCGGTCTCATTGCGGTGCCGCTGCTCGCGCTGTCGCATCCGCTGCAGTTTGCCGTACCGCTGGTATTGGCGCTCGATTTCACCGCCTCCTTTATTCTCGGCGGCCTCAACACCCAGAAGGCTGCCTGGTCCGAGATCCGTGCGCTGCTGCCGTTCGGCCTCATCGGCGCCTGCCTTGGCGTTTTTGGCCTGCTCAACCTGCCAGCCACGCCGGTGCTGGTGACGCTCGGCGCGTTCACCATGTTCTTCGGCTTTCGCAACGTGTTCGGCGTTCAATCGCAGGGCCAGATTTCGCGCCTGTGGGCACTGCCCGCAGGCCTCGTCGGCGGTGGCCTCGGCGCGCTGTTCGGCACCAGCGGGCCTCCCTACATCATTTACCTGACCCACCGGCTGAAGGACAAGGGCGAAGTGCGCGCGACCTTCTCGTGGCTGTTCGTCATCGACGGCGGCTTCCGCCTCACCCTGTTCCTGATTGCCGGCCTGCTGCTCAACCCCGAGCTGCAGATCACCTATGTGCTCGCTCTGGTGCCGATGGTGATGGGACTGTACATGGGCAACAAGGTTCACCTCGACATAACGAGCGAGGGAATGCTCAGACTGGTCGGACTGCTGCTGGTGGTCAGTGGCGCGATGCTGTTCCTCAAGGTGCTTTTATAGGGAGTGTGCAAATGAAATTCATGCGATTCGAACACGGCGGCAACACGGGATTCGGAGTACTCGAGGGCGAGGACCGCGTACGTGTCTACGCGGGAGACATGTTCGCCGGCGCGCGCGCCACCGCCGTCACGCTTGCGCTTGACAGCGTGCGCTGGCTGATACCGTGCCAGCCGAGCAAAATGGTGGCGCTCTGGAACAACTCGCGCGTCCAGATAGAACAGCTGAATCGCGACACGCCGAAAGAGGTGCTCTGGTTCCTCAAGCCGCCGTCCTGCTTTATCACGCACGGGGAGCCGATCATCTACCCGGTCGGTCAGACCGAGCGCGTCGTTCTCGAGGGTGAGCTCGGCATCGTCATCGGGCGCAAGTGCAAGGCGGTGACACCGGAACAGGCGCGCGAACACATCTTCGGCTACACCGTCATCAACGACGTCACGTCGCAGGACGTCGTCAAGCGCGACCCGACATTCACGCAGTACGATCGCGGCAAGGGTTTCGACAGTTTCGGCGTGTTCGGTCCTGTGATCGACACCGACGCCGACCCGATGACGCTGCGCATGCAGTCGTTCATCAACGGCAAGAAAGAGCAGGACTTCCCGGTCACCGACTACGTGTTCGACCCCTACCGGATCGTCGCCGCAATCGCGGGGGCGGCGACGCTTTTTCCCGGCGACGTCATTGCCTGCGGCACCTCCTTGAACGCCGCGCCGATCGTCCCCGGCGACACGGTCGAGATCCGCATCGAAGGCATCGGCTCGCTGGTCAATCTGGTCACCACCGAACAGGCCAT
>PLYS01000212.1 GCA_003153455.1 Betaproteobacteria bacterium
ATCTGGTCACCACCGAACAGGCCATGCATGCGAGCCGGCTCCGCGAGCGGGGAACCCAGGCCGCCACCCACGAGCACGGAGAGAAACATGAACCGGCAAGCACCTAACGGCGCCGGAATGCCGCGGGCCGCCGCCGCGGCACTGCTGGCCATCGCCGCCGCGGTCGTGCTGGCGTCGGCCGCACGCGCCGCGGAGCAGCCTTACTCGTTCGGCGTGCTCTCCCAGCGCAGTATCGCGCTGACGGCGCAGTATTGGAATCCGATCCTGCGCTACGTCAGCCGCAAGAGCGGCGTACCGCTCGAACTGAGGATGGCCAAGACCGTACAGGAAGGCGATGCCGCGGCCGAAAAGGGCGCGTACGATTTTTTCTATACCAATCACTTCTTCACGCCGGAGCGCGATCGCCTCGGGTTCCAGGTCATAGCCCGGCCAGCCGGTCCCGGCATCCGCGGCCAGATCGTCGTACCGCGGGATTCCCCGATCAAGAGCCTGCAGGAGCTCAACGGCAAGGAAGTCGCGTTCCCGAGTTCCGATGCGTTCGGCGCCTACTGGCTGCCCATGGATGCGTTGCTCAAGGCCAAGGTCAGCGTCAAGCCGGTCTTCACCGGCAATCAGGAAGCAGGCGCGGCGCAGCTCCGGCTCAACAGGGTAGCCGCGGCCGGCTTCAACGACCTGGTCGTGGAGCGCTACGGGCAGCGCGAGAACTGGGAATACCGCGTGCTGTGGGAGTCTGTCATATACAATGACCTCTGCATCATGGCGCATCCCAAGGTGCCGAAGGAAAAGATCGCCGCGGTCAGGACCGCGTTCGACAACATGCGCAGCGATCCGGAGGGCAGGAAGGTCCTTGAAGACACCGCTGCCGTGCTCAAGATTACGGGTGAGCTCGGCTTCATTGCAGCCGAGAACCGCGACTATGACAACTACCGCGCGTTCTTCAAGCACACGCTGGTGAAGGACTCGAAGTAGGACAGCTCCGGGGAGGCCATCAAATGAAAACGTTGTCCGCTTTACGCTTCTGGAAGGAATGGGGACTGATCCCGCGCCTGATGGGCGCGGTCGGCATCGCGATCATCGTCGCCGGCGCCGTGCAGACCTATCTGCTCGTCATCGAGAGCGCCTCCGAGGTTGCCGGGCGCCACGAGCGCGAGTCCAAGGATATCGCCCAATTCCTCGCGCCGCTGGTCGCCGATCAGGCGGTGCTCGGCGACTACGCCTCGATCGAACAACTGCTGCGCGTTCAAGTCCTCAAAAACGACGTTTACAAGATCGTCTGGACCGACCCGCTCGGCAAGATCCTCGAGGCGACCGATTACAGCGACAAGCAACTCTCGCCGGGCTGGTTCGGCCACATCGCGCCGATCAAGGCCGCCGACTTCACGCTCCCGGTCAGCTCCGGCGGCGCCGATTACGGCAAGCTCTACGTCCAGATGACCACGGTTTCCGCCTACAACCGCCTGTGGGATCATTTCGTCAAGCAGCTGCAGATCGTGTTCATAACGCTGCTGATGATGCTGCAGTTCATCTGGCTGATCTTTCGCGGCAACCTCGGCACTTTGCGCAATCTCGCGGACAGCACCACCCGCTTCAGCCGGGGCGATCACTCGGTACGCATCGAATCCGGAGGCGCACCGGAAGTCCGGCTGGCGACGGAAGCGTTCAACGACATGGCGGACAACATCGAAAAGCTGATCGCCTCGCTTGCCGACAGCGAGTCCCGCAACCGCCTGCTCGCAGCCACCGTCGCGCAATCAAGCGAAGCGATCTGGACACGCGATCTTGAGGGTCGCATCACCTCGTGGAACGCCGGCGCCAGCGCGATGTTCGGCTACGGCGCCGACGAAGTCATCGGCAACAGCGTCGCCATCAGCCTGCACGCGGCGCCGGCGGAAGAAGAAGCCGGCATGGAGCGCGTGAAGAAAGGCGATAGCTTTACCTACGAATCGCGGGCCATGACGAAGGGCGGCTCGGAAATCGACGTTCAGTGCGCGGTGGCGCCGTTGACAGACGAAAACAACCGTGTCCTCGGCGAGATCTGTGTGGCGCACGACGTCACCGAGCGCAACCGCGCGGAAACCGAATTGCGCGCCGCACGCACAGCCGCCGACAGCGCCAACCAGGCAAAGAGCACGTTTCTTGCCCGCATGAGCCACGAGATCCGCACGCCTATGAATGGCGTGCTCGGCATGACCGAGCTGCTGATCGAATCCGGGCTCAACGCAACGCAACGCGCCTTCGCCGAGACCGTGCAGCGCTCGGGCAAATCGCTGCTCAGCATCATTAACGATATCCTCGATTTCTCCAAGATCGAGGCCGGCAAGCTCGAGCTCGAACGACTCGATTTCGACATACGCCAGAGCATGGAAGACACCATCGAGATGCTCGCCGAGCGTGCACAAAGCAAGGGTTTGGAACTGACGTGCGTGCTGCCCGTGGACCTTGTCTCCCGCATCCATGGCGATCCGCTGCGCCTGGGCCAGGTGATCACCAACCTGGTCGGCAACGCCATCAAGTTCACCGAGAAGGGCGAGATCGTCGTTTCCGCCTTGTGCGTCGAGGACGCGGAACGGAGCCTGACGCTGCGCTTTCAGATAAGCGACACCGGTGCGGGCATCAGCGTGGAAGCGCAGAGCCGGATCTTCGAGAATTTTTCCCAGGCCGACGGGTCGACCACGCGCAAGTACGGCGGCACCGGTCTCGGGCTGGCCATCAGCAAGCAGCTGGTTGAAATGATGGGCGGGCAGTTGCGGATCGAATCTACGCTCGGCGTCGGCTCCATTTTCTGGTTCGAGCTCCGCTTCGACAAATCCGAACAACAACTGAATTTCGACTGGATACTGCACAACAAGGTCGAAGGCGTGCGTGCGCTGATCGTCGAGAACAACGCTACCACCCGCTGCCTCCTGCACGCGCAGATATCGAGCTGGCACATGAACAGCCGGACCGCCGAATCCGCGGAAGACGCGCTCGACATGCTGAAGCAGGCCGCGGCGCGCGGAGTGCCCTATGATGTCGTCATCATCGACAAGGGGATCGGCGGAATTGGCGCATTGGCGCTGGCGAAGGCGATCAAGAGCGACGCGGCAATCGCCGTCGCGCGGCTGATCATGCTGATCCCGATCGGCCCCCACGTCGACCTGCGAGAGGCGCGCTATGCGGGCGTGCAGATGTGTCTGACCAAGCCGGTGCGCCAGTCGGCGCTGTACGACTGCCTGGTGACCGTGATGTCGGGCGCGAGCAAAGCCTATATTGCGTCGCGCGCCGAAGAGAAAGAAACGGAGGTCGTGCGGCGGTTCAACCGCGGACGCCTGCTGCTGGCCGAGGACAACACCGTCAACCAGCAGGTTGCGCTCGCCATACTGGAGATCGAAGGGTACGCGGTGACGTTGGCGACCAACGGGCTCGAGGCCGTAGCGGCTTTCTCCAGCGGCACATTCGACGCCATCCTGATGGACTGCCACATGCCGGAAATGGACGGATTCGAGGCCACGCGCAGAATCCGCGAGATGGAGAAGTTGCGCAAGCTCAAACGCACGCCAGTCATCGCGCTGACCGCCAACGCCATGCAGCAGGATCGCGACGAATGCCTGATTGCCGACATGGACGACCATCTGAGCAAGCCCTACACCCGTGTGCAGATGCGTACCATGCTCGAGCTCTGGGTCCCCGTAAAGGCCGTGGACCCGGCCCTCGCCGGGCGGGTCCCTGCGCTCGCGAGTCCCGAACCCGCGGCGGCGTGCGGCGCGGTGATCGATCGCACCGCGCTCGATGGCATGCGCGAGATCGAAAGAAGCGGCAAGGCCAACATGGTCAAGCGCCTCATCGACTCGTATCTCAGCGACGCGCCGACGCTGATCCGCGCGATCAAGCAGGCGGCTGAGGCTGACAACAGGCCCGATCTCGCGCGCGCCGCACACACGCTCAAATCGAGCAGCGCAAACCTCGGCGCGCTGGGGCTCTCGAATCTGTGCGGGGAGCTCGAGCTGACGGCGCGAAACGCCAACGGGGACACCCGTCAGCTTATTGCCGATGTCGAATCCCTCTACTGCAGCGTGCAAACGGCGCTCGCTGCGGAGCGGGCAACCTGCGCCGCCTGAGGCGGTGCCCGGACTCAACAGCGCAGCTCTCGGCCTACTCCCAGCGGCGCAACGATTTGCACTCGACAACAATGCCGCGCCACGCCAGCCTGCCGCTCACCTATCACCCGGTTCCCTGCATCGCCTGGGTGCGAGCGAGCGCGCCGGCGCTTGACCCGCTTCGCGCGTCGAGCGCATGATTTGCCGTAACGCTCGTTGCAGACCCTCGGCAAGCGCGGATCGGGCCGCCGCACGCGTCCTGACGCTCCGGCTTGAGTCCCGGGCAAGGTGCCCGGGGCCGCCTCAGAACTCGCGGCAGGCTCGGCCGAGGAGCGGGCTCCGGCGACGGGCGGATTGATTCTCCTATCGCTTTATCGCTTATCGCTTTGCCCACAGTACAAATCTGGTCCGCTTTATGTCGCTACCACTCGAACGCGAAGCCATCAAGCAGCTTACCGAAGACCTCGAAGTCATCATCGCGGGCCATCTGGCTTGGTTCCGCCAGTTGAACCGCAGCCTGCTCTACGGCAGCCACGTCAACAAGACCGACCTGGGCGAGAACGCCCATCTGCACACCTCCTTCGGCCAGTGGTACTACAACGGCAAGCCGCACCCGCTGTCCGGATCACCCGAGTTCATCGGCCTTGGCGCCACCCAGCAGGCCATGCATGCCGCCGCCCGGCAGGTCCTCATCGACATCACCGAACAGCGCCGCCCGCCGCTGGACCTCTACGACCAGTGCATGGACCTGGCCCTGCGTCTCAATACTAATCTGCGCCGCCTGCAACTGGAGATCATCGGCGAGTTGCTGTCCACCGACAGCCTTACCGGATGCGCCAGCCGCCGGGGCATGATGAGCAAGCTGCGCGAGGAGCAGGCCCGCGCCGAGCGCATCCAGCGGCCCTGCTGTCTGTGTCTGCTGGACTTCGACCGTTTCAAGCGCATCAACGACGAACTGGGCCATCGCGCCGGCGACGCCGTGCTGCGCGAGGGCATGCGCTTCATTGCCAACGCGCTGCGCAAGTACGATACGGTGTTCCGCTATGGCGGCGAGGAGTTCCTCATCTGCCTGCCAGGCTTGCCGCTGCACGATGCGAGCCTGGTGATCGAACGCATACGCGAAGGCCTCGAACGACTCGCCATCCGTCTGCCCGACGGCAGCACGCATAGCGTCACCGCCTCCTTCGGCCTGGCCGAGATGCACCCGCGCCGCGAGGTCGAGGCAATCGCCAACGCCGACATGGCCCTGATCCGCGCCAAGGAACTAGGTCGCAACCGGGTGGAGATGTGGCGCGAGGGGGAGTAGGTGGCGGTCAGGTTAGTAGCCGCGGCTGGGTTAACGCTACCGCGCCCGCAGCCAATACCAGGGGTGGGGTTGTCCCGGCACCTTGACGCGCAAGGTGTAGACGGAGGTATAGGCGCAGCAAAACAACGTCCGCAGATCCGCGCCGCCGAACGCAAAGTTCACCGCCTGTTCGGGAAACTTGATGGTTCCGATGTGCTTCCCGTCGGGAGTGAACACCCAGATGCCTCCCGGTCCGGTGCAGAAGACGCGGCCCTGGGTATCGACCTTCATTCCGTCAGGTATGCCGGGCTCATCGCCCTCGTTCATGTCGGCGAAGATGCGCCGGCGCACCATCTTCCCGGCTGCGTCGACCTCGATCGCGTGAATGTATTTCGACGAGCGCGTGTTCGCGACGTAGAGCGTGCGCTCATCCGGCGAGAAGGCGAGACCGTTGGGATATTCGCAGTGTGCCAGCACGCTGATGGCGCCGTCGGGCGCCACGCGATAGACACACGCACCGTCCCACAGATTGTCGACGCCGGCGGGAGGTGGTATTTCCCGCTCGGTGTAGGGCACGCGCTTGTCCGGATCGGTGAAGTAGATGCTGCCGTCTGAGCGGCACACGATATCGTTGGGACGGTTGAAGCGCCCGCCCTTGTAGCGGTCGACCAGGACCTCGACCTTGCCATCGTGTCCGGTGCGCACGACGCGCCGGCCCGTGCCTTCACAGTGGAGCAAACGTCCCTCCAGGTCGAAGGTCGTGCCGTTTCCCCCGGCGGTCTCTCTGACAAGTTCCGGCGCCTGGCCGGGCGTCATACGATGCAGCTTGTTCCTGCGGAGGTCGACGAAGTAGTAGAAACCATCGGGATGCCACAGCGGGCCTTCGGTAAAGACGAAGCCGGTTGCGAGGCGCTCCGCTTCGGTGGTCTCCAGAATATCGGGCAAGTCGTTCACAGCGGGCATGATTTGTTCCTTTCCAGTTGATTTATCCGTCACTATACGGCATGTTGTAATTGTCAACGAAGAAGGAGGAGGAGGAGGAAAGTATGGCATCTCTCAGCCGGCAGCTTGCGCAGTGGGTCGTTGGTCTGCGCTATGAAGATCTCCCGCCCGCGGTGGTCGATCGCGCCAAGGGCGTCACGCTCCACAGCCTCGCATCCGTGCTCCTCGGCTCGCAGTCGCCGGCCGGCCAGCAGGCCGTGAAGCTCATCACCGAGGAAGAAGCGGGTGTGCGCAAAGGCGCCACCATCATGGTGAACGGCAGCAAGGTGACGAAGGGCGGCGCCGCCTTTGCCAATTCCGAGATGGCGTTGGCCGGCGGCAAGTTCGACACCTTCCGCATGCTTACCCATCCCAATACGGCCATCATCCCGGGCGCCCTCGTCGCGGCGGAAACCGCGGGCGCTTCCGGCAAAGACTTCATCACGGGTCTCGCGGCAGGCTACGAGGTCATGGAGCGGATGGCGTCCGACTTCATTCCGACGGTGATGTCGCGCGGCTTCCACCCCGGTCCGGTGTTCGGCATCTTTGGCGCCGCCGTCGCCGCCGCAAAAATCCTGCGTCTCACCGAGGATCAGGTGAACAGCACGATTGCGCTCTGCGCAAGCCTGGCGGGCAGCAACATCGAAGGGATCCGCAGCGGCGGCCGGGCCCTGCGCGAGGGCGCCGCGGTGCGCAACGCCATGCTCGCGGTCGCGCTGGCGCGTGAGGGGCACGTGGGCGGCGAGACCGTCCTCGAAGGCGACGCCGGCTTCTATCACGCCTATACGGGCAACAACAAGGGCCTGCTCAGCTACAGCTTTGTCGGCGACACCCGCACCAGCCTGGACAAGATCACCGCCGATCTTGGCAAGGATTGGATGTTTCTCGAGACGCTCTACCGCATTTATTCGTTCGCCGGCTACAACCTTGCTCACATCGATGTGACGGCGAAGCTCTGCGCGGAAAATAATATTCGATACGATGACGTGGATCGGGTCGAGGCCGTGGTGAACTGGCTCGAGACGCAGTACCCGAGCCCGGCTTTTCCGAGCCGGAGGGAAGATGGGCCGGCGCGGCCCGGAGGCACGGCGTACTACACCGCGTACGGTGTCGTCAAACGCGGTTTCCCCGCGCTGCGGGGCTTGGGGGCCGACCCGGCCGGCGCCGATGTCCCGCCCGAGGTGCTGGAACTCATGAAGCGCGTGACGATCATCCCCTCGCACCAGATGACACTCTTCGGTCCGCGCATCACGATTTTCACCAAGGACGGCAAGAGCTACACCAAGCAGTCCACCGGGCGCGAGTTCATCTGGGACTTCAACGAAGAAGCGCGCCGTATTCGCGAAGTCATTCCCGGTCTGCCGATCCCGGCGGCGCAGTTCGAATCCATCGTCGCGACGTGCCGCGATTTGGAGCGAAACGACCGGGCCGATGCGCTCATTCAGTTGACGCTGAAGCAGGGGTAGCGCTCCGCAGCGCTGAAGCAGAAAGAGGTCAGCCGCGGCCTACCCAGCCGCCGTGGACCGGATTGTGAGAGCAGATAAACTCGACAAAGGCCGGCCGGCCTTTCGCGTTTTCGTCGAACGCGCGCTTCAATGCGGGGATCACTTCCGAGGGCTCGGTCACATCCTCGCCGTGGCAACCGACGGCTCGCGCCATCGCCGACATGCACGCCGACGAGTGATCGGACACCTTCCAGGTATAGGGATCGTGCCCCGCGCCCCAGAAGCCCGGCCCGTACCCGGAGTAGCCGCCGTTGTTGATGTGGATCGTCGTGATCCCGATGCCGTGCCGCGCCACCGCCTCGAGGTCGCCCATCATGTAGCACACGCCAGCGTCCCCGGTGATGTTCACGCACTGCCGTTCGGGAAACGCAAGCTTGGCCGCGATCGCGCCTGCCAGGCTGAAGCCCAGCGTCGAGACGTTGCCCCAGCCGAGGTGGCCGCGCGGGATGTGCGATTCATAGACGGTGCTGGTCTGATCGCGGGTACTGCCCGAGTCGGCCGTGACGAACGAGGCCTTGGGGTCGAGCACTTTCATGAGGTCGCCGATCACTCGATACGGATTGATCGGCTTTTCGTTCGACTCCATCATCGGCCGGAACTTCGCCACGAACTCCTGCTTCACGGCACGGATCTCGTCGAGGACTGCCGCGTTCTTCCGGGAGCCGCCGCCCTGCGTCGAAAGCTCATCGATGAGTGCCCGCAACGTGAGCTTCGCGTCGCCGATCACGGCGTGGCGCGTCTCGTAGCTGCGGTTGATGTCGAGCAGGTCGACCGTGCACTGCACGATCGTCTTTTTCTCCGGGTCGGGGATGGTGTGGCTGAAGCGGTTGGGGAAAAGGCTGGAACCAACGGAGAAAAGCAGATCGCACTTGTTCAGGAAGTGCGCGGCGTGCGATCCGCGTACACCGACGGAGAGGGGATGGTTCTCCGGGAATGTGCCCTTGGCCTTGAGCGTGGTCAGCACCGGCACTTGCGCGGCCTCGGCGAACTGCAACAACTCGGCGGTGGCGTCGGCGTAATAGACGCCCTCGCCGACATACAGGAGCGGGTCCTTCGCGGCCAGCAGCGCCTTGACCGCCGCCTTGACGTCGTCCGGATCGGGACCGGACCGCCACCCCTTCACCGGAACGTAGGGGTGCTTGTCTTCGTCGTATTCGCCGAGATCGCGCGGGACGATCAGCAGCACGGGACCGGGCCGGCCCGAGCGCAGGTGCGTGAACGCGCGGCGCATGTAGTCCGGCACCAGGTCGGCGCGATCGATCGTCCCGACCCACTTGGTGACCGGCTTGAACGCGCCGGCGATGTCGAAGTGGGTGTGCCGGCTCGCACCCTGGCCCACGCCTTCCGTGATGACCAGCACCGGCGAGGAGTCCTCCCACGCCTGCGCGATCGCGCCAAAGGCCATCTGGATGCCCGCGGCATTCAAGTTCGACATGACCGTGCACACGCCGATCTGCTTGCCGCAGGTCACTCGCGAGAAGCCGTCGGCAACGGCCACCGCGAAGCGCTCCTCACCCATCATGAGGATGCGCACGCCCTCTTCGCCGAGCGCGTTGTTCACGTGGTTGGTGGGATAGCAGCTCACCCAGGGAATGCCCTCGGCCTTGAGAATCCGTGCAACGCCATTCGCCGCTTTAATCTTCATGAAGTTTCTCCTGACAGGGTGGGGGCCGCAATTTACCGGGCAATCTATTCCAATCGCTAGGAGTTTGTCGGACCTAGCTCCGACAAACTCCTTATGCAAAACCGGCGCCAGTGGAATTGCCGAAGAGGATAACAGATATGCGGCATAATGGGAGTGGACACATGGTGCCCATGCAAAAACAGCGACAACCTGAGCAGGAGTAAACTCATCACCCAGAAAACAGTTGAACGCCGGAATTTTCTGAAAGCCGCCGGCATGACAGTGTTGGCCACAACGGGAGTGATTCGTATGCAAGTCAGCAGCGCCCAACAGGCAGTGCCCAATTCCTCCGGCACCGAGCCGCCCAGGCTCAAAGCGCCCGCGAATGCGGCAGACTGCCATATTCATATTTACGATGCCCGCTTTCAGTCGTCCGACCCGGCGCTGCTAAATGCGACGGTGCGGGATTATCGGCTGCTGCAGAAACGCATCGGCGTGACCCGTGTCGTTATCGTCACGCCGCGAAATTACGTGACGGACAACAGCGTCACGGTCGACGCCATCAAACAATTGGGCCTGCAAAACGCGCGGGGCGTGGCCGTCCTCCGCCCGACGGTGACCGATGCCGAGATGAAGAGTCTCAATGACGGCGGCATCCGCGGCATACGCTTCACGGTGGGTAATCCGCTGACCGCCGTCGTCTCGATCGACATGATAGAACCCCTGGCGAAACGCATCGCCGCCTTCGGGTGGCACGTGCAGCTCAACATGCCGGCCGACAAGATCGTCGAAAACGCGGACATGCTGCGGCGTTTGCCCACCCAAATCGTCTTCGACCACATGGGTCAGTTTCCGCTGCCCGCGGGACTCGCGCACCCGGCCTATGGGGTGATCCGCTCGCTGGTCGACAAAGGCCGAGCCTGGGTCAAGATTTCGGGCGCCTATTTAAACACCAAAATCGGTCCGCCAACCTACGCAGACGCCACGGCGATCGCGCAAGCCTACGTCAAGGCGGCGCCGGAGCGCCTGGTGTGGGGTAGCGACTGGCCGCACCCGAGCCCTCCGGTCAAGCCGGACGACGCCGTGCTGTTCGACCTGCTTACCGCGTGGGCGCCGGAGGAGGCGACGCGTAATCGCATACTCGTCGCGAATCCGGAAGCCCTTTACAGTTTTTAGAAGTTGGATTGAAGTTTCGAAAATTACGATGACAATTCTTGTTCGACGCTCGAACCTCATGGTGCCCGTCACCGATGCGGAAATGGTGAAACACGCCTGGCGCCACGATGCCGATGCTGTCACGCTTGATCTGGAAGACGGCGTCGTCGGGGCGCGCAAGGCGGAAGCGCGTGGCCTGGTCAAAGACGCCATCGCACCAATCGGACGGGGCGCGGCTGAGGTCTTCGTCCGGGTGAACAAGTCTTTTTTGCAGGCCGACCTCGAGGCCTCGGTGTGGCCGGGATTGCGCGGCATCACGCTCCCGCGGGTGGAGTCGGCTGCGGAGGTGACGGAGGCTGCGGAGATCGTGACGACGTTGGAACGCCAACGAGGGATAGTCGTCGGGTCACTGTGCTTCATCGTGCTGCTGGAATCGGCCCGTGGGGTGTGGGACATCCGGGCTATCATCAGCGCCAGCCCGCGCGTGACGCAGGTGGGCCTGGACGAGAACGATCTGGCCGACGATCTGGGCATAGCCCCTCTGCCTGAGTACGATCCCTTTGTTTATGCGCGGGGCCGCCTGGCTGTGGAAGCCACCGCGGCCAAGGTAAACCCGATCGGCATGGCATACCCGCTGAGCGCGCTGCCCCGTGAGATGCCTGAGTCGGAGATCTATACACTCGCAACGAAAGCCAGAAACCTCGGCATGAAGGGCGTGATTTGCCCGCACTCGAGCTGGGTCGGGCCAGTCAATGCTGCTTTCACGCCCACCGCCGAATTGGTTACCTGGAACAAGCGTGTGCGCGAGGCATTTGCCGCAGGCGTGGCTGCAGGTACTGCCGCAGTACCGCTGGATGGCAAGATGATCGACGTGCCCGTCGATGAGTGGGCCATCGTCGTGCTCGCCACGGCTGAGGCTTGTGCGGCGCGGGATGCTGAGAAGCGGGCTGCGCTAACGCGCTAGGAACTAGTCGGACTTAAGTCCGGAAAGTTCCTTCGGCTATTCAGATTTCAAACCAGCGAACTTTGCCAGCTTGGCGTTCTGCGCGATCTCGCTGCGAATGAACGCCGCAAATTGCTCCGGCGTGCCGGTCTGCCCCTCGAAGCCCTGCTTGATGAGCGTTTCCTTCATCTCAGGCGTATTGACTGCTTTGACGATGATCGCATTGAGCCGTGCGATGATGTCTTTCGGCGCATCCGCCGGTGAAAGCACGCCATTCCAGCCGGAGCGCTGGTAACCGGTCAGGCCCGACTCGTCGAGCGTCGGCAGCGACGGCATCAGCGGCGAGCGCTTCGCGCTGGATACCGCAAGCGCCTTCAGCTTGCCCGCCCCGAGCAGAGGCAGCGCCGCCGTGACGCTGGGGAAACCCACGTCGATCTGACCGGCCGCGACTGCAACGGCAGCCTCCGGCGCACCCTTGTACGGTACGTGCGAGAGCTTCACGTCAGCCATCATTTTAAAGAGCTCGCCGGCAAAATGCGCCGAACTGCCAACACCGGGAGAGCTGAAAGTGAGTTTGCCCGGCTGTGACCGTGCCAGCGCAATCAGCGCCTTGACGTCGCGCACCGGAACCGATGGATGCACAGCAAGCAAGAACGCCGTGATCACTGCCAGGGACACCGGCGCGAGGTCATGCTCCACGTCATACGGCAGCTTTGAACGCAGCGCCGGCAAAGCGGTAATCGAGCTCGCCGCAAAAAGCAGCGTGTAGCCATCTGCAGGAGACCTGGCGACCATCTCGTCGGCGATCGAACCGCCTGCGCCAGTGCGGTTTTCGACGACTACCGGCTGGCCCAGGCTCTCAGACAGTTTCTGTGCGATGAGCCGCGCTGCAATGTCGCCCGCGCCGCCCACGGAGAATCCAAAGAGCATACGAATAGGTTTGACCGGATAACTTTGTGACCAAGCGTCAACCACAGACAAACTGAAACCGGCAACGAGGCCCACCAACATTCGCAATACGATCCATTCATGTTTCTGCACGACGTCTCCTGCGTTCCTTCGTCAAACCCATTTTTTATTATCTTGCCAGCTAACATTGCAACACCACCAGCGCATCAACCGCCTTCACTCCTTGCCCTGCCGGCAGCACCATCAGCGGGTTGATGTCGAGTTCTGCCAGCTGTCCTTCGAGGTGCACTGCCAGGTGTGAGACGCGCACGAGGGTATCTGCCAACGCGTTTATGTCTGCAGGTGGTTGCCCACGGAAACCGCGGAGGAGTTTCGCGCCTTTGACCTCTGCCACCATATCCAAAGCTTCGGATCGCGTGATGGGGCAATGCCGTTGTGCGACGTCGTTATATACCTCGACCATAACGCCGCCGCTTCCGAACAGGAGCATGGGGCCGAGCTGGGCATCGTATGAGATGCCGACGATGACCTCTACGCCGCCGCTAACCATTTCCTGCACCAGCGCCCCCGAGATCGTGGCATTGGGCGCATGCCTGGCGGCATTGGTCATGATTCCGGCATAAGCGCTGCGCACCTCATCGGGATTGCGCAGACCCAGACGCACGACGCCGGCCTCGGTCTTGTGGAGTATGTCCGGCGAATCGACCTTCAGCGCGACGGGATAGCCAAGACGCTGCGCTGCCTCGACTGCGGCATCTGCTGATTGAGCCGAAAGCTCGCGCGTTCCCGCTATACCCCAGGCAGCAATCGCTTGCTTGCTCTCGCTTTCAGAGAGAGTCGAACGGCCGAGAGCGCGCAGCCGTTCCAACGCTTGTGCTTGCCCGGCGGTGAACGCGGGAGTCGTAGCAGAGCCGCCGGCCAGCCGGTGATCGCGCCACGCATGATAGTCGATCAGGCTTTTGAGGCCGCGCGCCAGTTTCTCCGGCGAGTAGAAGATGGGAATATTCGCGCTCTTGAGCTTGACGAGCGCGGTTTTGTCACCTCGGCTTGCCGTCCAGAAAAAGACGACGCCCTTGTCGGTGCGATCACGCAGACTAATTACGTGCTCGACCTGATTACCCGCCCCGGCACTGGCGATGACGAGCGTGCCGACCTCCGGTTCGTTGATCATGTAGTCCATGATCTGCGGGAAGTGCTCGCCGCGCGAAAAGCCGGTGACATCGGCAGGATTGGCCGCCCACCCGAAGTCCTTCAGGATACTGTTGATGCCATCACGCGCGTGATCGGTGAGAGGCGGCAAGTCGAGCCCGGCCTGGCCGCACATATCCGCGGTGAGGGAACTGATACCACCCGAGTGCGACACCACCGCAATGCCCGGCTTCTGGGGTTTCCGGTTATGGGCGAGCAGGTGAGAAACCTCCAGCAGCTCGTCGTAGTCCTGCACCCGGATAACCCCGTATTGCTTGAACACTGCGTCATACCGGGTATCGACGCCGGTAAGCGCTGCCGTGTGGGACCGTGCCGCCCGGGCTCCGGATTCCGAGCGTCCGATCTTGATCAGCACAAGGGGTTTGCCGCGCTCCGCCGCCAGCTCGGCCACGACGAGAAATTTCCTGACGTCTTTAAAGCCCTCGACAAAACCGGCGATAACGCGGGTGGCTGGATCGTCGAGCAGGTAGCGGACAAAGTCGGCAAAGTCCAGATCGACTTCATTGCCGGTGGAGATGATGTGACTCAGTCCGATGCCGCTGTCCACGGCACGCACGAGGAACGGGCCAAACGCCGTAGCGCCGCTCTGACAAACCAGCCCGATGTGCCCGGTCAATCCTTCGAGCGTGCGCGAAGACGCGGTCGCCCAGATATCGTCCCTGACATTGGCTACGCCCAGGCAATTGGGTCCGGCGATGCGTAAACACGATTCCCTGGCGAAAGCGGCCAGTTGCCGCTGCAAATCGCGTCCCGAATCCGTTGCGCGCTCGGCGAACCCGGCAGAGATGACGACCGCCGAACCCGCCTTTTTTTGGTGGCACTCCTGCAAGACGCCGAGCACCTTGTTATATGGAACGACGATGCCCACCAGATCCGGCGCTTCGGGCAGATCGGCAACGCTCGGGTAGCAAACGGCGCCCATTATCTCGTCGTACTTTGGATTCACGGGGTAGATCCGTATGCGATCCCTGGATCTCAATACCGCATTCAGAAGGCGCCCGCCGTAACCGCCGCTCGGCGATGCGCCAACCACGGCGATCGAGCGGGGGTTGAGCATTTTGTCAATCGACCTCATCTGGTCTTCGGTCCAGAACTCCATATTGAACCTTTCGTTGTGAGTCTGCGTGTAGCGTATGCCTGGTATCGAATACAAGGGCGGCTCTGTAAATATAACACCGACGTGCCGATGTGGACCGAACTTGGCATCGGCGCTGCGTCCGCTAACGTGCGCACATAAGACCAGCCACGTACAATGGGGAAAAGCAACTCTTAAGGAGAAATGCATGAACCGGATCAGTCGCAGCACGGGCTGGCGCGTTCTGGCGTTCATCTCGACCACGGCCGCTTTGCAGGTGGTCTTGCTTCAGGCTGCGGCATGGGCGCAGGCATACCCAACGCGTCCGGTCCGGCTGATCGTGCCGTTCCCGCCCGGCGGCAGCACGGACATCTATGCCCGCATCATCAGTCCCAGGCTCGGCGCGGCATTGGGCCAGCAGGTCGTCGTCGACAATCGCGCGGGTGCGGGCGGCGCGATCGGCGCCGAATTGGCGGCTGCAGCGCCGCCCGATGGCTACACCATCTGGCTGGGCCAGACCAATAACCTCGCGATCGGCCCGGCGCTGCGCGACAAGAAAAGCTACGACCCGGTGCGCGACTTCGCGCCCATCACGCTGCTCATGAAAGCGCCGCAGGTGCTCGTCGTCAACGCGGGCTCCCCGATCACGTCGGCAAAAGATCTGATCGCCGCAGCAAAGAAAAGCCCGGGCGCGCTCACCTACGGCTCGGCAGGTCTCGGCAGCTCCGGTCATATCAATGGCGTGCTGTTTAACCAGACGGCCGGAATCGACATTACCCATGTGCCCTACAAGGGCGCGGCGCCCGCGCTCGTCGATTTGCGGGGCGGGCGGATTACCTATCTCGCCACCTCTCTCGCATCGGCAGCCGCTTTCATCAAAGAGGGCAAGATCAAAGCGATTGCGACCAGCGGCGCCACGCGCGCGCGCCTTTTGCCCGACGTGCCGACGATAGCCGAGTCAGCGCTCCCGGGATTCGAGGTAACATCCTGGCACGGCATGCTGGCGCCCGCCAGAGTGCCGCATCAGATCATCTCCAGGCTCAACCGGGAGATTGTGCTGATACTGGGAAAGCCGGAGGTGCAGGAGATGCTGCTGTCCGAGGGCGGGGAAATCGCTGCCAGCACTCCGGAAGAATTCGCGGCATTCCTGCTTAGCGAGGTCGCGAAGTGGGCAAAAGTTCTCAAGCAGGCCGGCGTTACTCTCAACTAATTCAGATAACGTTTCATCGAAAGGTTTTATTTCATGACGACATCCGCGCAGGTGCTGGGCAAGTTCGCCGCCGAGATCAAGTTCGAAGATATTCCCGCCGCGGTCATCGAACGCGCCAAGGATTGTGTAATCGACACGGTGGCCGTTTGCTCCTTCGGCGCACGTTTCCCGTGGAGTCAAATGGTTGCCGGTTATGCGCGCCGGTACGGCCGCGGCGGTCCGTGTACGGTCATCGGCTTTCCTGACATGCGGGTTCATGCGCCTTATGCCGCCTTGACCAACGGCGTCCTGGCCCACGCCTACGAGCAGGACAGCTTGCGGGATCCCGGCGTTGGCGGGCATCCCGGCGCAACACTGCTTCCCGCGGTCCTCGCGATCTGCGAAGAGGAGCAGGTGGATGGCAAGAACGCGCTTGCAGCGTTCGTCGCAGGCGTGGAAGTGATGTTCCGAATTGGGCTCGCATCCCATCACACGCCGGAAAAGATCGGCTTCCATGCGCCCGGGCTGACCGGACCCTACGCGGCCGCCGTAGCGGCCGGGCGCGTGCTGGGGCTGGATGCCGAGCGCATGACGCATGCGCTCGGCATAGCGGGCTCTCTGTCGTGCGGATTGCTCGCCTTTACCAAGTCCAAGCAAGGCGCCATGGTGAAGCGGTTGCACCTCGGCCGCGCATCCGAATCCGGAATTCTGGCTGCGAGGCTTGCCGCCGATGGATATACGGGACCGGAAACCGTGCTCGACGGCAAGTTCGGCTTCCTTGAAGCTTTTTGCCAGCCGGACGGCATTGAACCGGAGCTCCTGACCACAGAGTTGAACCAGCGGTGGGAAACGCTGCGGATATGCATGAAGCGCTATGCGTGCCATGTCAACAGTCAAACGCCGGTGCAGGCGCTGAGGGAAC
Source organism: Betaproteobacteria bacterium (assembly GCA_003153455.1). Taxonomy (GTDB): domain Bacteria; phylum Pseudomonadota; class Gammaproteobacteria; order Burkholderiales; family SG8-41; genus PALSA-1004. Next base: position 16,874 of record PLYS01000212.1, read on the forward strand.
TCATGTCCGAGCACAAATTTGCGGCATCCGACGTCCTGAGTGTTACGGTGGAAGGAGCCGAAAGGCTATTGAGCCACCACGACATACGCGAGCCAGGCGACGTGATGCAGGCCCAGTACAGCGTGCCGTTTTGCGTGGCACTCGCGCTCTATCGCGATCCCGACGATCCGAAATCCTTCAGCGCGAGCGCGCTGGAGGATGCTGAAATCCGCGCTGCATGCCGCAACATCGTACTGCGGGCCCGCGAAGCAGCCGGCCGCTCGCCCAGAAGCACGCGTGTCATCGTCCGCCTCAGGGACGGACGCGAGGTCGCCCGGGATGGCGACACTTTCAAGGGCATGCCGGCCGATCCATTGAGCCGCGCCGAGCTGCACCGCAAGTTCACTCTGCTCACCTCCGACTCGGGCGCAGCGGCTGCCGCCAGTCTCTTCGATCGCCTGGAGCGCATGGAGACGCAAAAGTGTTTCTCTCTGTTTTGATCCGATTAACGGGGTGCAACCGTGAATAAACCCGATGCAATCGAAGGCGGGGAGGGGCGAAGCCCGACCGCACAAATCGCGGCGCGCGTTTGCGGGGTCACTTTCGAGACGCTGGACGACAAAACGGTGGCCGCGGTGAAGCTCCTGATCGCTGATGGCATTGCCGTTGCGGTCGCAGGTAGCACGGAGGCCGCGCCGAGGCTCGTCGCCGAGCATATACGCGACATGGGCTGCCGGGAGGAGGCGTCGGTGTGGGGCTTCGGCTTCAAAACGGCTCCGGTCCACGCGGCTTACGCCAACGCCGTGTCGATGCACGTGCTCGACTTCGAGCCGATGTCGAGTCCTCCGACGCACGCGGTGTCGCCCACGCTGCCTGTTGCGCTTGCCCTGGTTGAAGCGATGCGCGCGACCGGGCGGGACATCGTCGCCGCATGCGCGAAGGGTTTTGAAATGCAAGGCCGCGTGTTGCTCGCATCCGCTCACGATCGCGGCTCGCTGCCATTTCACACACCCGGCGTGGTCGGCGTCATGGGGTCTACAGTGGCTGCTTCGCATTTGCTGCAGCTCGATCCGGCGCAGCTTCGCAACGCACTCGGCATGGCTGCATCGCGCTGCGGCGGTTTGCCGGCCAATACCGGCTCGATGGTGAAATGCACGCATTGCGGAAATGCAGCGGCGGCCGGCTTGGAAGCTGCATTGCTCTCGCGACGCGGTTTCGTGGCTAACCCCGGCATATTCGAAGCGCCGCATGGGTATGTCGCGACGTTTTTCCCCAAGCACTTCGATTACGACGCGTTGCTTGAATTCGGCCGGCCTTACCGATTCGTCGATCCTGGCATGGCGATCAAGTTCTATCCATCCAAGTATCCCACCCACTTCGGCATCGCGGCCGGAATGGAGCTGCGCAAGGCGGTGGGTAACGCGAGCGACATCGCTCGCGTGCTCATCGATGCACCGGACATAGAAGACGCGGATCGGCCCCGGCCACGCTCGGGCCTGGAAGGCAAGTTCAGCTTCCAGTACACGGTGGCCGCAGCCCTGCTTGACGGCCGAGTCGGCGTAGATTCTTTCACCGACGAACGGCGTTTTCGCACGGACATGGTGCAATTGCTCGAAAAGATCCAGCTCGTGCGCGATCCGGGCCGCTCTCGCGATACCCGCAATATGCGGGTCGAGGTCAGCGTCACTCTGCGGGACGGCACGACACACCAGCAGATCTGCAGCAAACCGCCTGGATCATGGGGCGAGCCTATCGATCTCGAAAGTCACCGCGCCAAAGTGAGCAATTGCCTGGGCGTCAGACTCACCCGGCCCAATGTCGCCCTCGCGCTGGATCTGCTTGCAGACCTCGACCAACTCTCGGCCAAAGACACGCAGCAACTGCTGGCATTGCTTGCATGAGGCGATAGCACTGGTTGCGCAACGCTCGGAACAATTCGGCACCCGGTTTCAGCCGATGGGAGATGCCATACGTATCCATACCGACGCTGCGCGTACCGAGGAGTTTGTCGGCTTTAGCCCCGACAAACTCCTAATACAAAACCGGCGCTATTAGAATTGCAGAAGAGGATAAAAGATATGCGAAATTGCCCGGGCTTTTCCCAAATTTCCACGACTTCGAGTGAGTTTATTATGAATGGTCAGCCGGTTTTGTTTTTAGCAGCCTGT
>PLYS01000459.1 GCA_003153455.1 Betaproteobacteria bacterium
AGCCCTTTGCCATCACCCTCGATCCTGGCTCCTCCCTCGCCAACCACACCGGTTCGTGGCGCACCTCGCGGCCGGTGTATGTTGACCGTTTGCCGCCCTGCAACAACGCCTGTCCGGCTGGCGAGGACATCCAGGGCTGGCTGTTTCACGCCGAAGGCGGCGATTACGAGAAGGCATGGCGCGCGCTGGTCGAGAACAACCCGCTGCCCGCGGTGATGGGCCGCGTCTGCTATCACCCCTGCGAAAACGCCTGCAACCGCGCGCAGATCGACGCTCCGGTCGGCATCAATTCGGTCGAGCGTTTTCTCGGCGACGAAGCGATCCGGCACGGCTGGAAGTTCGACACGCCGGCGGCGGCGAGCGGCAAGCGCGTGCTGGTGGTCGGCGCCGGGCCCTCGGGGCTATCCGCTGCCTATCACCTGGTGCGCCTGGGCCATGCCGCGACCATTCACGAGGCAGGGCCGCTGGCCGGCGGCATGATGCGCTTCGGCATTCCCAAGTACCGCTTGCCTCGCCAAGTGCTCGATGCGGAAGTCCAGCGCATTTGCGATCTCGGCGTGACCTTGAAATTGAACAGCAAGATCGCCAATATTGCCGAGAGCATGAAGGCCGGATCGTTCGATGCCGCCTTCCTCGCCGTCGGTGCGCACATCGGCAAGCGTGCCTACATACCGGCGGGCGACGCGACCAAGATCGTCGACGCGGTTTCCGTGCTGAGCAGCATGGAAGGAGAAGACAAGCCCATGCTCGGTCGCCGCGTCGTCGTCTATGGCGGCGGCAACACCGCCATAGACGTCGCTCGCACCGCCAAGCGTCTCGGCGCCACCGAGACGATCATCGTCTACCGCCGTACTCGCGAGAAAATGCCGGCACACAACTTCGAAGTCGAGGAGGCGCTGCAGGAAGGCATCATGATCAAATGGTTGTCCACCATCAAGCAGGCCGGTGAGGGCAGTATTACCCTAGAGAAAATGGCGCTCGACGCCGCGGGCTTCCCGCAACCGACGGGCGAGTTTGAGACGCTCGGAGCCGACTCGGTGGTGCTGGCACTGGGTCAGGACGTCGACCTCGCGCTGCTCAATGGCGTGCCGGGGCTCGAGATCAAGGATGGCACGGTGCAAGTGGCGTCCAACATGATGACCGGCCACCCAGGAATCTTTGCCGGCGGCGACATGGTACCCTCGGAGCGCACCGTCACCGTCGCTGTCGGCCACGGCAGGAAGGCCGCGCGCCACATCGACGCTTGGCTGCGCGGCACCAAATACGCGAGAGCGCCCAAGCACGAACTGGCCGGCTTCGAGCGCCTGAACACCTGGTACTACACCGACGCGCCCAAGACCGTGCAGCCGCAACTCGATATCATCCGCCGCCGGTCCACGTTCGAGGAAGTGCAGGGCGGGCTAGTAGAAACCAATGCGCTGTACGAAGCTCGGCGCTGCCTGTCCTGCGGCAACTGCTTCGAGTGTGACAACTGCTACGGCGTCTGTCCCGACAACGCAGTGATCAAGCTCGGCCCGGGCAAGCGCTTCCAGTTCAACTACGATTACTGCAAAGGCTGCGGCATCTGCGTCGCCGAGTGCCCCTGCGGGGCGATTACCATGGTGGACGAGGATATCTGAAGCCGGCCAGTGGCTTAGTGCGACGGTCTCACCTGCCAGTCAAGCAATTTTGCGCGGCTGCTAAACTTTGGCTGGGCGTTGAACTCAAACCGTGCTGGAGCCGCCGTCTGGACTAAACTAAAGGCCGCCGCCGAAGCCGAAGACAAGTCATGAGCGACACCACGGCGAGCCTGCGGCGGAAGATCAGCAGTGCCGGCGATCTCCAATCCGTCGTTCGCTCAATGAAAGCCCTGGCCGCTTCAAGTATCGGCCAATACGAGCAATCGGTACGCGCCTTGGGGGATTACTATCGGACCGTGGAGCTGGGGTTGAGCATTTGTTTCCGGAAAAACGTGCCGGCAGCGTTGATGACGGAGGAAAAAGCACGCGCCGCGGAGGCTTCCGTCGGTGCAGTTGTATTCGGTTCCGATCAGGGACTGGTGGGGCAGTTCAATGACGTGGTGGCCGATTTTGCGGTGAAGGCGCTGGCCGCTCTTCCGGGCAAACCTCAAGTCTGGGCGGTCGGCGAACGCGTGCAGGCTCGCCTGTCCGACGCGGGGCTGCCGCTGGTGGGCCTTTTCGCCGTGCCGAATTCCGTTGCGGCCATCACCCCGCTGGTCGGGCAAATTCTCGTCGAGAGCGAGAAGCACCACAGCCATGGTGTGGTCACTGAACTCCACCTCTTCTACAACCGCCCCACGTCCGGGGCGGTTTATGCGCCCGTCAGTCAGCGACTGCTGCCGTTGGACGAAACCTGGCGGCGCAAGCTGGCCGAACTTCCCTGGCCGACGGGAANNACGCGAGCCGCCTCGCGGCGATGCAACGCGCTGACAGAAACATCGATGACTTACTGGAGGATCTCAACGGGGCGTTCCATCGTTTGCGCCAGAGCGGCATCGACGAGGAACTGTTCGATGTCATCTCTGGCTTCGAGGCGCTGTCGGAAGAGGCGGTGACCAAAACGCCGCCATTTCGCTGAATGCGAATCTACGCGTTAGTATCTGCCCCAGGCTTGCCCAACAGTCTTAGCCATAGAAAGCCGAATACGCCCGCCACTAGAGAAGCCAATAGAATCGCCATCTTCGAGGCGTTTATAGTTTCCGGATTTCCTGAGAAAGCAAGATTGGTAATGAAAATAGACATCGTAAATCCGATTCCGCCAAGAATCCCCGCGCCGATCATATGCGACCACTTCAAGTCGGATGGCAAACGGCATATTCCGCTCGCGATGGCAACGAAACAAAGGAACGTCACACCCAAAGGTTTGCCGGCGATCAAGCCCGCAGCGATACCGACGCTATTCGCGTTGGTCAAGTCCTGCGTCCAATCCGCTTCCATAGCAATGCCCGTATTTGCCAGCGCGAAAAGCGGCAAAATGATGAACGCAACCGGTTTGTGTAAGAAATGCTCAAGCTTGTGTGAGGGTGACTTTTGATCATCGTCTTTAGCGGAGAATGGGATCGCAAATGCAAGCATAACGCCGGCGACCGTCGCGTGAATACCTGAATTGAGCATGAGAAACCACATCAACGTGCCGCCAACGAGGTAGGGAAAGAGGGACATGACCCGGAAGAGACGATTCAACGCAAGGAGCAGGGTCCAAACTGCCAAAGCACCAACAAGATACCAAACCGAAAGTTGCGCTGTGTAGAAAGCAGCAATGATGACTATCGCGCCCAAATCGTCTATGACGGCGAAAGCCACGACAAACACTTTCAGCGACGCGGGAATACGGTTTCCGAGAATCGCCAGAACGCCAAGAGCAAACGCGATGTCAGTTGCCATCGGAATTCCGATTCCGTTTTGAGTTGGCGTTCCCCCATTGAGCGAGAAATGAATTAGAGCAGGAGCGACCATTCCGCCGATGGCCGCAACAATAGGAAGAAGGGCGTTCTTAAAATTTGACAGTTCACCTATGTAAAGCTCGCGTTCGAGCTCTAATCCGATGAGCAGGTAAAAGATCGCCATCAGCGCGTCGTTTATCCAATGCTCAAGGCTTAGACCGCCAACATTTCTCTGCCAGAAACGCAAATAATCTGGGCCAATTGGGGAATTCGTAATCACGAGTGCGAGTACGATGCAGATAATCAGCAGATTCCCGCTCGATTTCTCCGATTCGAAAAACTTGTTGAATGTGTTTGATAATGTCCTCGGTACTATGTCCATTCACCACCCACCTGTTCGTTGAATCTTGACATGACGTCACACGCTTACGGTCCTTTTTGGATTCGCAACGCTGGCGCAATTGGCAGCCATCATTATCCGGGTCTACCAGCGTCAGCGCATGTGCGTTTTTGATGTTCAAAAACGTTGGACGCCGGGTCCTCGAATTGCCACTCATGGCCGGTTCGCGACCCGGCGGTACGCGACCCAATGCAATGGGATGGACTCCTCCTGGGATGGATTCCTTCTCGCCTACTCGGCATTAACGTGCCAGACTGGAGTTCTCACAAACCAAAACATCTACAGCTGGGGTTGATCATACAGACCCTGCCTCATTAGACACGGCGCGATAAAGTGACCTTCCATCGGCCAACGTGCAGGTCAGACAGGTACCCCGATCTATGAGCGGAGAGAAATTCACCATGGAAGCCGAGCTGGAAACTCTTCAGCGCGAATCGTTCAGCTATTTCGTGCATGAAACAAATCCCGCCAACGGGCTGGTGATCGACAAGACAGCGCCAGATTGGCCCGCCAGCATTGCTGCCACCGGCTTCGCGTTGGCGGCGTACCCGGTGGGGGTCGAGCGCGGATTCATGTCGCGTGCCGCGGCGGTGGAGCGTACGCTTGCGACGCTGCGTTTTTTCTGGAACAGTCCGCAAGGCCCCGAGCCCGACGCCACCGGCTACCAGGGATTTTATTATCATTTTCTCGACATGCGGAATGGTCGGCGCGCCTGGAAATGCGAGCTGTCAACGGTGGACAGCGCTCTTCTGCTGGCCGGCGTGTTGACGGCGGCGGAGTATTTCGACGCGGATACAGCCGACGAGCGTGAGATCCGTACCCACGCCGACATGCTCTATCGCCGCGCCAATTGGCACTGGGCCCAAAACCAGGGTGCAACGTTGACGCACGGCTGGAAACCTGAAACTGGCTTCCTTAAGTATCGTTGGGAGGGTTACGATGAAGCGCTCCTACTCTACATGCTTGCGCTCGGCTCTCCCAGTTATCCGCTGTCTGACAGCAGCTACGCCGCGTGGGGTTCGACTTATCGATGGGAGCACTGTTACGGCTACGACTATCTTTACGCCGGATCGCTGTTCACGCATCAGTTGTCGCACATTTGGATCGATTTTCGCGGCATCCAGGACGTGTTCATGCGTGACAAAGGCATGGATTACTTCGAGAACAGCCGCCGCGCCACCTATGTGCAGCAACAATACGCGATCGACAATCCGCTCAAGTTCAAAGCCTACGCCCGGCGTTGCTGGGGGATCACTGCGAGCGATGGCCCCGGGCCTGACACCATCAAGATCGACGGTATAGAGCGGCAGTTCTTTGATTATCTGGCGCGCGGAGTGCCGTACGGGCCCGATGATGGCACCATCGCGCCTTGGGCAGTCGTGGCGTCGTTGCCGTTTGCGCCCAAAATCGTATTGCCTGCGATCGACCATTTCATTCGCCATCTTGAACTGAAAGCAGTCAATCCCTACGGCTTCAAGGCGACGTTCAATCCAACCTATCCGGGAAAACCCGGCAGCGCCTGCGGTTGGGTGTCGCCCTGGCATTTCGGATTGAATCAAGGGCCGATCGTGCTCATGGTCGAGAACTATCGTAGCGGCTTGTTGTGGCGATTGATGCGAAACTGCCCATACATTGTCAGCGGCTTGCGGCGAGCGGGTTTCACGGGAGGTTGGCTGTGAAGGCCTCAGGGACACCCGTGGATATTTCGCGCTGCCGTAGATGCGTCCCGCATGAGATCGTTTATCGGGAACCTGTTATCCGATCCGCGGGTGACCTGGTTGACACTTCCATCTCCAGAACAAGCGCCTAAACTGCTGCGGCGCGAATATTTGCGGGGCACAGTCTACCAACGGCGCAGCGTCTGCGTCCGGCTGCCCGGCCGGGGAAGAAAGGCCAGCTCGGATCAGAATACCCGAGCTGCATCCTCAGCACGGCCAAACGCAACATCGAGGGCATGGCTCTGTTCACGAATCCAGTCCCGGCGCCAGCTCGACGCTGATCGTAGTCCCCTGTTGCGGGGCGCTATGGATAGTAAGGACGGCCCCGATCAGTCGTGCCTGCTCACGCAAACCCGCGAGGCCGTAATGGCCCGGATACGCGGCCTCCGCGTCGAAACCGACGCCATCGTTGGCGATAGTCAGTGTCAAGCCGTGGCCGTCGCTAGGCACGCGCAACGAGATCGTAAGGCGCGTCGCCCCGGCATGGCGTTCGACGTTGC
>PLYS01000130.1 GCA_003153455.1 Betaproteobacteria bacterium
TTAGGATCTGAATAATAGAAACTTTCTTCGATTCCCTGCTATGGATGGGCCTGATCCTTGGCTACGGAATTTTGACCCACGGACTCATTGTTCTGAAAAACTATCGTTCTACGCGAGCATCTTTCTCGCGTCGATTCCGCCCACGCGCGCGCGCTCCAACTGCTACTACCCGCTCGTCCATGACATCGCCGCCGCGGCCCGGCGGCTGGCCGGGGGGCCGGTGAAGCCGGAGCCGGAGATCAAGTTCGACGCGCTGCTCGATGTGCCGGACACGATCTTCACCAGCTGCCCGTTCTGACCGGGATCCGTTAGCGCGAAAAGAAGAAGATCGTGCGAGTGGCGGTCAGCCTGCGTTCACTGACTGGGCGGAATCGCCGCCCAAACGCCTCGCGAAACCCGTATTCCGTGTAGTCGTCGAACTGCGACCGCCGCGAGGCGATCAGGCGTGCGAACAGCGGATCCTCGGGCGACACGAACTCGACGATGGCGTGGTCGGTACGGTCCGCGATGAAGTGCGCGAGTTTCTCGAGCGGGATCCCCGCGCTGACCCGGAGATGGTGTAGCAGTGCGAGGGCCAAGATGCAATCCGGTCGGCCTCGCGCGAAGAAAGCTCGCCGCTCCTCGTTGTTCCAGCCGAAGCTGCCGGTGGGATTGGCGATGTCGAGCACGAGCGGGAGGATCGTGCTCACCCCGTCCCGTCGCAGTCCCCGGAACAGGGCGTCGACGCAGTCGACGTCACTGTCGATGGCGACCACGTGCTCGAAGAAGTTCCCGGAGAGTCGCGAGAAGTCCCCGGTATTGCACCCGAGATCCCAGAGGAGGCGGCGACGACCCAGGGCCTGAAAAGCGGTGACGACGAAATCGCGCTTGGCGGCGAGTGACTCCCTGGTGTACGAGTGGCTGTCGGAGTAGTCGAGCCAGCTGGACGGTCGGGGCACCGGGCGCAGCGCGGCCACTCTTCGCTTGAGCGAGGAGAAGATCGCCGTGAGCGCTGGCGAAGAAAGCCGCAGTCTCGTGGCCTGTTTGGGAACGGGGCGAGTCTTGTACCGTCGCTCGAGTGAGGCCTGCAGATACACGTACATCATCACGGTAGGGTGCCACCAGTACCGTCGGCCGAAGAGGCGTGCCGTCGTGTCGGTGTCGATCCCGTTCGGCTCGGCCGTGAGGAGTCGAGTGAATGGGACCCCCAGAAAGGTGGAGATGAGCAGGGGGTTGAGCATCGTCCAACAGAACTGGTGGAGCGCCGGCCACGGCGAGCCGGGCTCGTGGAGTTGAATCGAGCCTACATCGATGAAGATCGGACGGGGGCCGACGAACTGCACATTGAAGGGGGAGGCGTCCTTGAGCATGAAGCCCTTCGGGATGAGGTTCTCGAGGAGGGTCAGATGAAGCAAGGCAGCTTCCTGCAGCATCGAGAAGCACCACTCCTGGGGATAGCTGATGAAGGGAATGGAAGGGTGTTCGAGAACGAGCGGCGAGAGGTTGGCGGACAGTGCGGGCAATGGCGATGGCGAAGGGATCCAAGACGGGATGAGGAGCAAAGCCTGTTCGAGTTCCTTTCGGAGTCCCGTCCGATCGAAGGCCGTCCAGTGGTGGGCGCCGGCTGCGGTGAAGGCGCGGTATACGGAGCCGTCGAGCACGAAGACCCGTGACATCGGATCGCGAAAGCTGGCCGGATCCCAGCCCAAAGTTGTAGGCTGCGAGACGTCCGAGCAGATCATGGATCAGGCGGATCCGGCTTTCGCCGCCGCCGGAAGAGGTTCCGGAGCCGCGTCCAGTTGAACTTGATCAAAACCCCGATGCTGGCGAGCACGCCGAGGAAGGCTTGGAAGACGAAGGAACCCGTGGTCGGGTCTATGTAGGCATAAACCGGGGATGGTGCCACGGCGAGGCCGATCATCAGGCTCAGAGCAACGGGAAGCAGTGGGCTGCTAGGGCCGTTGGCCATTGAAGGAGACCTCCTCGAAGAACGGATGCCCATTCCATTCCGGACCGGACATAAGGAAGTGGCGGTCGGGTAAGAGCGGGTAGTCAATGCCATCGATGCACGAGAGGACCACACGGAAGCTGTTGACTGGCGAAATCGTATCATAGAGAAGGCGCCGGCACCTGGCGGGGAGCCGGTAGGCGTTCAGGATCGCGAAGAGCTCGTCCGCCTCCCGAGTGGCCATCCAGTCCTTACGGGGACGAGACCGAAGCCCGCCAATGGACCACGTCCCGTGATCGGCCTGGATGATCATGATGGCCTCAGGGTCCCGCGCGAGGAGGGATTCGACGGCGGCGAGGGTCATGCGGTTCACGCACTGGAGCTGGTCGACGTAGGCCCGTTTGATCGCGGACAGGGCGGCGGTTGACCCAATCACCAACTGGCGGAGGGGGAGGAGGGGCCGATAGCGGCAGTCGGCGTCCCAGGCGAAGTTGTGTAGGCCCACCGTGTGGAGGAAGAACAGGAAGGGTTGGCGCTGCTTGCGGGGTTCGAAGTCAGTCAGGCGATCGACGGTGTATGACGAATACACGCTGGGATTGGTCACGATCCACCCAGCCGGCGTCAGGTCCAGGAGGGCGCCGTACAACTCGTACGACGACGTCTGCGGATTCAGGCAGACATCATTGAAGGCCGAGCACTTGAGGCTGCCGAAGAAGCCGTTGTTGGCGAAGATGTAGGTGTACCCTCGCCTCTTGAACTGCGTCGCGGCCTCCGTCTCGCCTGAGATCTTCAGGGTACCGAGAAGCGCTTTGTGCTCCGCCGCGGTTGAGAGGACGTAGTTCATGCCGAGCTCGGTCGTGAGCGAGAGGTTCGTGAAGTTGTAATTGGCGTAGGAGTGGGACGGCAGCAGGAATCCGAGCGCAGAAAGCCGATTCGTGAAAGCCCGGTTGTCGAATCCATAGAAGGTCGCCAGCGCGTCGGCGCGCAGATAGGAGTCGTGGGAGATGAGGTAAACGTTCGGGCGATACAGGCCGGAGGCGAGGGACGGAGGCGGTGTCCGCAACACCTCCCTGCCATTGGTGCCAGGTGTCGGAGCGGCGCCAAGCGAGAGGACCACGGGAGAGACCAACAGCGTGAGCGACAGAAGCTGAAGGGCTGTGGCCCCCCCCGGGATCGTCCACAGCCGCCGTACGAGCACGACGAGCGTCATGGACGCGGCTAGCCAGAGGGCCAAGATCAGTTTCGGCGAGCCGATGAACTGGAGGGCCCGGGAGAAGTCGCCGTAGAGGAATATACACATCGCGAAGGAGGCGGCGGAGATGAGGCCCGTGTCGAAGCGGCTCCCGACAAAGTGTGCCAGCGCCGCGAAGGCGAGGCAGCCTCCGAAGAAGGCGAGGGTGACGGCGAGGATCACAGCGTAGTCGCCGTGATCGAGCCTGTTGGCGACGCCGAAGTTCAAGAGTGGAGATGCGCACAGGGCGAGCGCGACGAATGGCGCGCGGCAGGCCGCTGGGGGCCAGCGATGACCGGTGCGTGTCGGCAAGGATAGGAAATTCAATGGCACGTCCGGGAGTGTCTCCCAACCTGGGAGCGCAGTCAATTCGGGGTAGCGAAGCGATAAGAAAATCGATCCCGGGCTCGACGCGCGGCTCGCCGAGAACGCTGCTCACCGGTCTGCGCCACCAATTCGTCACTGGCGCCGAGTCCTTCTGCACCATCCGCTTCTACCTCGCCACGCTGCGCAAACAGGGGCGCAACGTCTTCCATGCCCTCACTCTCGCCTTTCAAGGTAAAGCAGCAGATCCCCTCCCTTCCGGGTAAGCTGAATAGTTACTTCGAAAGTTAACCGGACACTACTGGGGCCACTTCTCTCTTCACTAATGCGAGTGCCGAGGCCACCAGCGAGGATAACGGCTTTCATGAGGTTTGCAGTTTCTGGTGCTCGGGCGCATCCGAGTAACTGCCTTGCTCCGCCATCTGTCCCTTTTCCAGCCGATATAGCCGGCTGCAATACTGCACAGTAGAGAGCCGATGCGCGACGATGATTACGGTCTTGGTACCTTGCAGTGCGCGCACAGCTTCCATCACGCCATGCTCGGTGGCAGTGTCGAGGGCGTTGGTGGCTTCGTCCAGTACCAGCACGGCAGGATCGTGATATAGCGCGCGGGCAATGCCGATGCGCTGGCGCTGCCCACCAGACAAGCGAACGCCGCGCTCGCCGACCACAGTGTCGAGCCCTGCCGGCAGGCCGTTGACAAACTCTTCCAGTTGCGCGGCGCGAATGGCACGTTGCACCGCCGCTTCATCGATCTGCGCATTGGGCAGGCCAAAAGCCACGTTTCGGCGCAGGGTGTCGTCGGTGAGGAAGATGGCCTGTGGCACATAACCGATTTGGTCTTGCCAGTGGCGCAGGCTGGACTGGATGTCGTGCCCATCGACGCGCACCACGCCGGCAACGGGGGTGAGCAGGCCGAGCAGAATGTCAACCAGCGTGCTCTTGCCCGCGCCACTTGGTCCGACAAAGCCAACCGACTCGCCGCGTTGGATGGTCAGTGTAATGTTGTTGAGCGCCCGGTCCGCAGCACCTGGGTAGGCGTATGCGACGTGATGGAGCTCCAGCCTATGCTCGAAGGGCGGTTGCTGCGACATGCGTGTGTCAGCTTCGGGTGTGGGCAGGCTGAGTTCGGCGTGCACATTATCAATGACCGGCTTGGCGTATTTGAACAACTGGATGGTGCCGAGTATGTAGTTGACGGAGGGCAGCAGGCGGAAGGCGGCGACGGCGAACATGCCCAGTGTGGGCAGGATGGCCGCTAGCGCAAGCCCTTGGGCAAGCATGGTTAGCACCAGCGCAGCCAGACCACCGACAGCAAGCAGTTCCAGCCAAATGCGCGGTAGTTGTTGCAGGGTGGATTGCAACCGCGCTGCGCGCGCGTTTTGCGCGTTGTGGGTGTGGAATTGCTCGAGAAACTCGGATTCGCGGCCCAAGAGCTTCACATCTTTAGCGCTGCCCAGGCCCTGCGCCAAATGGTGGAAGCGCAAGCCTTCGTGAAGCTGCGATGCCTTGCCCCAGCGCGTCATTGGTCCACGGGTAACGCGGTGAAAGCTCCAACCCGCCACGCCCAGCACGGTGACCACGATCACCGTACCCAGTGGCTCGACTATTATCAGCATGACGCTCAGTCCTAGAAACACCAGGGATTCGCTGAGCAGGGTCATGCCAGGGATGAGAATGGCGATAGTGAACTGGTCCACTTGGTTAACGGTGTTATGGATCAATTGCGCCGAGTTGCGTTGCAGGTGGAAGGTGTAGGGCTGACGCAGGTACACCGAGAACAGTCGCTGCGACCACGCTGCCCGCATCCCATAGGCAAGGCGGGCTTGATACCATGCGAGTATGGTGAGAAACATTGCCTTGATGGTATAGATGGCGACGAGTGCCAGCATGCTGCCGATGACGAGGAAATTCTGGCTGGGGTCGCCGAGAGTTTGTAGGATGGACCGGATGGCGGGGAACTTGGTGGCGTAGTCGACTTGGGTTAGCAGCGCGAGGGCCGGGATGACGAGACCCACACCCAAGATTTCCAGACTCATGCCGATGAACGTGAGGATGAGCAGGATCACCGTGCTCTTGCGTTCCGGCGGGGTGAGGAGCCCCCAGATTTTACCGACGGTGGTAGGGTTATTTGAAGACTGATTGGTCATCGGCGGGGCTATCGGCTTTGAACCAAATATCATGACCAAAAGTCGGTGATTTGCGCTGGCACAACGCAATCCAGGTCGAACACTTATACTGCCCTTTGCACAAGGCAGGGATCGCCTTGCCGCCAATCGCGACCGTCGGCTTCGGGCGGGGTCTCGGTTTCCTCCGCCAGACGCGTTCCCAGCCCTTCCGCAAGAATTATCACTTTCACAATCGGCTCAATTTATTTCGTCGATTATGCGCCGAACCAGGATCGGGTGGTCTGCGCATTCACCTTGCTCGTTGTCGTTTGGGCAGCGTTGACGATGACAACCGCCGCAGCCGCCGAATACCTGGCGCGCCCGATCCGATTTGTCGTGCCTTATGCCGCCGGCGTGGTCAATGTAACCACGCGGGTAAATAATTTCCTTTTCAGGTTCAGGAACGGCCGTTCGACAGCGTAGTAGGACAACGCCGAGAACAATACGGTCAGGGCGAGGCCGAGAAGATATACGGCAAGATTTGCGTAAATGCCGGAAATATCGGCAATCAAGACCTTCACGAGCAATATCGCACTCACCACGGCAATCCAGTTATAGCAATAAAGGCCATACGAGATTTCCCCCAGCCAGCGGAACAACGGGTGTTCCAGGTGGAAAAAGCTGTTTGGATTAGATCCGATATTCAGGATGGCGGTGGCAAACAGAATTGAATATATGGGCTGCTCCAGCCTTCCAAACGTCCACGCGTTGACCAAAGCGAATGCCAGAAGGGCGTAGACCACCAGCTGGACGTCGCGGCGGAACAGGAAATTCACGGTCATGCGCGGCAACTGGCGATGCGCGCTGGAGCGCAAGAGCAAAGCGAAAAGACCGCCGACCGCCATGCAATCGAACCGCAGTACGTAGACCATGTACGCAATCCTGCCGACAAACGGGGCAACACGGGCCCACATCAACATGACGATAATGACGACAAGTACGAGAACCAGGATACGACGAGCGTACTTCACCAGCCAGGGCCAGAAAGAATAGAACCACTCTTCGACGCCTACCGACCAGAGGACGCCCGCATAAGAGACGCTGGGAAACCAGGCAGCCTCCACGTGCGGCGAGAACACGAGATACAGACCCAGCTTTTTCCAGAAAAAATCGTCGTGCGTGAGCGGGAAGGTCGGAACGTCGTATGCGGGCAGGTTGGGAAGAACGAAAAAGCCCAGTATCGTAATGACGAAATAGAGCGGCCAGGTTCTAAGCGCCCGGCGAATGTAGAATTTTTTGATGTCAATGTTTCCGCAACTATCCTTCTCCTCGACGAGCAAATACGTTATCAGGAACCCACTGAGGACGAAAAACAGGGAAACACACAGGCTGCCCAGGCGCTGAACGTTGGGTTCCATCCACAGGTTCGGCATTCCGTGCAGGGATTTTATTTGCTCGATGTGGTGCACGACCACGCCAAATGCCGCAACGAAGCGGATCCCGTTCAGGCCGGGGAAATATATTTTGTTCATGAAATATCACCTGCAATGGCTAGTTCAGGCAGTCCTTCCGCCTGCCAGGACCTCGGCAAACGATAGGAAATTCAATCCTGCTTTTTTCGCGCGTCTGGCCGATGGCGACGGTCTGGCGCTGATCAAGCGTCGCCGAGCATTGCACTGGGTGCATGTTGCGCCTGCACTCGATCGATAGCAATGCCGGTTAGGTCAAGATGGCACGAATCCTGAGAGGCATGGGGTCATCTCTCGGTGCAAGGCGCAAGTGCGGCCGCACTTGCCCCTCGCACTGCTCTACGCGACGTCGGGAACTGGGTGATAGGCGAGCTGCGCGGTGTCTCATGCCTTCAACTTTTCGTGCAAGCCATCAAGCTTTTTCTTGACCGTCTCAATCTCATCCTGCTGGCATAAGTGCTCAGATCTGGTGTTGGCCAGTTGACCGTCCTGCCTTGCGGAAAAGACGCTACCCTTTCTGCGCCGCCAACAAGCGCAGCCGTTCGACTACGGCCGTCTCGTCTGGGTAGTATTGAGTCTCCAACGCAGAGCTCATCGGCGTATGGCTGTCGGGATGACAGATGCGCACCGGTTTTGCGCGCAACGCACGGGTAGTGCGTTCCGCGACGCGTGCGACGATTTCCGCCGCCACGCCGTACGATTGCCAGGCAGGGTCCATCACACAAAGCCGCCCGGTTTTCTCGACTGAGGCGCACACGGTTTCCGTATCCAGCGGCGATACCGTTCTCAGATCGATGACCTCGGCCTTGACGCCGAGCGCCGCCAGCCGCTCAGCGACCCGCAATGCAAACGGGACCATGACTCCTGCCGCGACGATTGTGAGGTCCTCGCCAGTCCTGCGCACCGCTGCCCGGCCGAAGCGAACTCGGTAGGGCACTTCGGGAACGCGGCCCTTCAACGAGAACAACGAGCGGTGCTCGACGATGATGACCGGGTCCTGGCCGAAAATGCTCTCGAGCAAGAGGCCTTTGGCGTCAAACGCGGTGGCTGGCATCGCGACCTTGATTCCGGGAACGTGCGCAAACCAGGCATGCAGGCTCTTGGAGTGCTGCGGACCTTGTCCCCAGCCGCGGCCGACGATCGCGCGGATGACGACGGGAAGCGTGGATTGCGCGTTGGACTTGAACCGCCACAGCGCCATCCAGTTCACGATCGCATCCATCGAATACAGCATGAAATCGAGCCGGTGGTGGACCAGGACGGGCCTCAGGCCGACGACGGCGGCGCCGATTGCGGTCGCCGTCATCGCGCTTTCGGACACCGGAAAGTCGCGAACACGTGCCGGACCAAAGCGCTCGACCAGGCCGGTGGTGGATCCAAAAACGCCGGGGCCGTAGTCCACAAGCTGCCCCAGCACGACCACGCTGTCGCTCAGCTCCATCGCCTGCCGCAGGCCCTGGTTGAGCGCCTCCCCGAAGCTGATCTCGGGATGCTCGATAGGGACCTGCGATTGCGCCGCGGTCCGGCTGGATTTTGTCTGTATCGAAGCCGCCACCTTGTCTTTACCCCCTGTGCTCAATAACCTCTTGCCTGCTCGGCTTCCTGGTGCGCGTCGAAATTTGCAAGTTCGACCTCGACCAGAAATTTGTCCGCCAGAGGGGAATCGGGGCTGAAGTTCAACGCTTTCCAATCCGGCGCGTCCGGGAACGGGCTCGATTTCGCGAACTGGAAACAGCGATTGATGGCCGACTGCGCTTCAATTACCAAGCTCTCCCGGTCGCCGGGCTTGATAAGGTCTCTAACCCGCATGACGTCTTCGAGCAACGAAATCGGACAATTGCGCTTCCATGCCTCGATCTCCGCAGCATCGCGGTAACCCACCAGGTCGTCGCTCTCGGGCCCATAGTGACCGCTCCAGCGGTAGGTGTAGGCCTCGACGAAAGCCGGGCCTCTTCCGGCGCGCGAAAGAGCGATCTCCTTGCCCAGAACCCGGTGGGCCTCCATCGCGTCGTTGCCGAACAAAGCGGTGCTCCTCATGCCGAATGTTGCGACCCGCGCGCTCAGGTTGTCGAGTGCCTGACGCTTCAGTTGAGGTGAGAACACCGAGTAGTTGTTATTCTCGCAGACGAAGACCACCGGAAGCTTTGCGACGGCGGCATAGTTGATTGCTTCCCAGAAAATGCCCTCGTCGGTGGCCGACTCCCCGAAACCGGCGACTGCGACCTGCTGCGTCCCCTTGAGCTGGAAGCCCAGCGCCGCTCCCGTTGAGATCGCGGCCGCACCCGCGAGAATTGCGCCGCTGTAGAAGTTGCGAGCCGGAAAGGAAATATCCTGCGAGCCGGCGAGGCCTCCGTTCGCGCCAGTGGCCTTTCCGTATAGTTCCGCAAACAGGG
The DNA here is from genome assembly GCA_003153455.1 of Betaproteobacteria bacterium. Taxonomy (GTDB): domain Bacteria; phylum Pseudomonadota; class Gammaproteobacteria; order Burkholderiales; family SG8-41; genus PALSA-1004. The sequence goes on from PLYS01000130.1 coordinate 9,453, forward strand.
CTTCCATGGGCGCGGACTTTGCCAGATAGTAGCCATGAGATCGGTGATGGCAGAAGAGGTAGTCATCGTCGTTCAAAAGCAGCGACAACGCTGCCGGCACCGCTTCCTGGCCTATGCAGAAATGAACCGGGCAGCGCATCTCGTCCGCCGGGTGGTACTCCCGTGCGAGCGCCTCCTCGCACATGCGCAGGCGCAGCATGAAGCGGTGCAGGGACCGGGCGGTTTCGGCCTCGCCGGCATCGATTCGAACCCCCTGGTAGCGTCCCGTCTTGAGGATTGCGGCGTGTGTAAGCGCGTTCATGTCGTTTGTTCCTTCAAGCCTGACGATCAGCCACGCAACACGTAGTCCATCGGCCAGTCGCGCAGGTCGGCGAGGTACTTCCTGCCCCACGATACCATTTCCGCAAGGCCTTCGGTCCAGTCTATCTCCGGTTTCCAGCCGACGTCCCTGTAGATTGCACTGGAGTCCAGCCAGTACCTCGAGTCCTGCCCGAGCCGGTCGGGCGCCATCTCACACAATTGTTCGAAGGGCATGTCGAGCGCCTCGGCGCAGAGCTCGACCACGCGCCGGATGCTGGTCGGCTCGGCCGGCCCCGCGTTGTAGATGGTACCCAGCGGTGCCTTCTCCGAAACCATATGGATCGCCCGGGCCAGGTCGCGCGCGTGGATGTAAGACTTCTCGGCACGCCCGCCACCCTGCAGCGGCAGCTTGCGGCCGGTGAGTCCGCAGACGATCGCCTTGGGAATGACGCGGTGAAGCAGTTGGCCGGGGCAGTATGCGTTGGACGGTCGGATGACGTTCATCGGGAACGTGAGAAAGCGGTGCACCGATTGCAGGTACATGTCAAATGCAACTTTCGAGGCTGCGTACGGGCTGGTCGACTTGATTGGTTCGTCTTCTTTGGCTGCGTGTTCGACGGAGCCGTACATTTCCGAAGTGCCGATCTGGATGAAGCGCTCCAGCCAATCGCGCTTCATCAATTCCTCGCACAGGCGGGCGAGCGCCATTGAGTTGGTCTCAAAGAAACGCCAGGAATGTTTCCAGGACACCGCGCCTTCACCCTGGGCCGCATAGTTGACTATGACATCCGGCTTTTCCTTGTCGAGCAACTCGAGCAGCAGGTCGATCTCGTAGGTCAGGTGGTAGGCGTGGTAGCGGTAGTTCTTGCGCTTGTCTACATTGAGAGAGAACGGCTCCGGGCGGAGCGGGTTTCGGCCAATGCCGATAACCATGGAGGGATCGGCGTGGTCCAGGAGATAGTGCGCGGTATGGATCCCGAAGGATCCGCCGCCGCCAAGAATCGCATATTTTTTCATGTCGCCCCTGATTCGTGAAAAGCCGTAAGTCGACAAATACCCGGATGATTCACTCTTCGAGAACTGTCCAGTACCAGTCCCCTCGATATCCTGCCCGCCGGAACAGGTCGAACCAGCCTTGCGGATAGTCGTGGTAAGTAGCAGTCAGGACCCATTGCATGAACAGCTCGCGTTGTTCTTCGGTATGGTAGGCGTCGACCTGCACGAAGGCGCGTCCCGGCGACAGACGCTCGATCTCGCGCAGCGCCGTGACCACGCCTTCGGCGTCGAGATTGTGGATCGTGTTGATGGAGATTACCGCGTCGAAGGACCGGTCCGGGAAGGGTAGCCGTGTCGCGCTGCCCAGGTGCAGGCGGCCGACGACTTCCTTCTCGCAGTGCCGGAGAGCGTACTCCGAGATGTCCAGGCCGAATGCCTCAAGACCGGGGCAGACGCCTATCAGGTCTTTCACCAGGAAGCCCTTGGCGCAACCCACGTCCAATATCCGGTCACCGGACTTCAGGCCGAAGTGGCGCACGATATCCTTGGCCACAGGTATCCAGCGCCCGTCGTAGCGGTATCCTCCGTAGCCGAATTCGCGCGGACCGTCGAAGTACAGCTCGCCGAATTCGCGCGAAGCCGCAATCCGCTCGGGGGTCTTCGCCATGGCGCGCGCCTGGACGTTGCGTTTCGTCTTTGGAAGCGACCGGAGCAAATCGATCTCAGCCACGGTGATCCTTTGCCTGCATTTCGCGCTGCGCACGGGCGAGGCCATCTTCCAGCGGCGTGTAGCGGAAATCGGGAAATGCATTCCGGCACGCGGTGATTTCAAAGGGCCGATAGCCGTTATGCGGCATCGGCCCACTGCGCGGGCTGCCCTTGATGGCAACCGTCTTTCCCGCAAGCCGGACCACCTTCTCGGCGATCTCACGGAACGAATGCACTTCGCCGGTGGCAACGTTGATCTCTCCCTTGCTCCTGCGCAACAGCATTTGAGCCGCGATCTCCGCCACGTCATCGATGAACACATGGTCGCGACGTTCCCCGCCTTCGCCGAATAGCACAATGTCCTCGCCGCGCTGCGCCTGCCGGCGGAAGCGGTTCGGGCCGTAGCCGTTGTGGGGATCCCTGGCGCCGTAAAGCAGGCTCGGCCGGAGGATCGCGAGGGGGGCAGGTACCTCGACGCGGAACATGACTTCGCGGGCGAGGTGCATGGCGCCGTGCAGCGTGCCAGGCGCGGTGCACGAGGATTCGGTGAGCGGCCCGGAACTGTCGGCATAGACTGCGTCGGAGCTGATATTGATTACGTGAGCCACTGGCGATGCCACGAGCGCCCGCACCATCGCGTGCGCCATGATCATATTTTTTACCAGCATCTCAGAATTCCTGCACGGCACCAATGCCGACACAGCGACGAAGGCGTCGTCGGGGCGGAGCATTGCGGCGAGGCGCTCCGCCGCATCTTCGGCCAAAAGGTCGATCTCGCGGCGGCCGAGAGCAAGGATCGGCACGCCATCGCGCGCAAGGCGCGCGGCCAGTGCACCGCCGACGAACCCGCCCGCCCCCATTACGACGACGCGGGCAGGAGTTCGTTTCAACGTGTTCAGGTGTTCGAGCATGGCTAGCGATGCTCCGCGCGCAGCGGTGGCTTGCCGAGCGTGAATACGTCCAGTCCGGCAGCCGCAGCCGCTTTATGATCGAGCACGCCGTAGGGATCGAGCACAATGCGCCCGCGCAGCACCTTTGCGATCTGCGATGGTGGGATGCTGCGGTACTGCGGCCAAGGCGTAAGAATCATCAGCGCGTCTGCACCAGAGGCCGCGGCGAGCGGATCGGATGCGCCCTCGGCGTTCGGGTACGCGGCGACGGAGGACGGCACCAGCGGATCATGAAGGCGAAGACGAGTTCCCGCAAGCTGGGCGATCGTCGCGAGCGAGGGTGAATTCTTCACCGAATGAGTGTTCTCCTTGTAAGCGAGCCCCCACACAGCGACGGTGGCCCCCGGTTCGGAATCGAGAAGCACGGAGCGGATGGTGCGCACGGCCCAGTTACGGCAGTGGCGACTGTTGGCGATCCACGCGCGTACCACATTGGCGTCGGTGCCGTAGCAGTCAGCGAAGCTGCATACCGTGGCGAGGTCGCGCTCAAGGTTGCCGCCGGCAATGCCAAGTCCGGGGGCAAGGTAGGCATGCTGCCCGATGCGCTTGTCGAGTTTGAGCGCCGGCACGATTTCCGACCAGTCGGCGCCGATTTTCTCGCACAACTCGGCAAGCGTATTGGCCGTGCTGACCGAGGCAACCAGGCACATATTGATGGAGATTTTGGCCAGTTCAGCGCTCTCATAACGCATCGGCAGCACGGGGCAGCCGTGCGCAGCAAGGAACGCCGCATAGCTCGCATGCAATGGCTGCGCCGGATCGGCGCAGCCGACGATGTAGCGCTCCGGATACAGGGCTCTTTCTACAGCGCGTCCGAAGATCAGGGTCTCTACCTGATAGATCAGGGTACGGCCGGGAAGCTGTCGGTCACGGGTAAACCCCGGCGGAACCTGTGACAGCACGACGATCGCTGCATCGGCGCGCGCCGACCTGACTACGATATCGAGGAGCGCGTTGATCGGGCCGAGGTCGCTTCCGCCCTGGTCGTCGGTCGGCACGTCTGGCGCAACGTAGATCACGTCACAGGCGGCGAGATCGGCCGGCTTCGAAGTGAAGGAGAGTCGCGACGCGTTCTTCAATACCAGATCATCCAGCTGCGGCTCGGCAACCCCCAACTCACGCCTCGCAAGTGCGGCAATGCGGCTGGCCGCCGGATCGAAGCAGACGGTGCGGAATCCCTTTTCGGCAGCGCATACCCCGGATACCAGGCCGAGGTGTGTCATGCCGGCGAAACCCAGCACGGGATTGCTCATGCGCCCGCCTGTTCGATGGCTTGCGCGCCGAGTCTGCGCAAGGTGCGTTGTATCCAGAGATCGCCGGAAAGGTCAGTCTTCGAGCGGCCAGCACAAAGCGCTTTGAAATGCGCGTACTCGAACGCCCAGGTCGGGTCTGGCTGGACCAGCGTTATCGGTTCCTTCACGGGGCGCCCCGAGGGCAGCACGCGTTTACGCAATGTGAAGGTCGACGGGCCCCACTTGCACAGAGAGCGGATATGCGCCGAGCCGCGTTCCGCGAAAATGTCGCAAGTGAAATGATTTCGCCAGGAGAGCAGCGTCATCTCCAGTTCCAGCTGCGGGCGCGAGCCTCGCGAGCCGATCACGACATGGTCGGGCGCGCGATTCTCGAAACATCTAGCCGAATGCACGACGAAATCGTCCGCAAGCGAACCGAACCAGAAACGCACCGTATCGAGCAGATGCGAGCCCAGATCCGGCAGCACACCTGCACCGCTGTCGCGCCACACCGAATCACGGACCAGGCGCGCCGTTCCGTTGCCATAGAACATCCGGCAGTGATACACCTCGCCGAGCACGCCGGATTGCAACGTCTCGCGCATTCTCACGTAGTGCGGTTCGAAACGGTGGTTGTATGCCGTGAGGCAAACGACCTTGTTATCTGCGGCAATCCGCTCGAGACGTTCGATGTCTTTGTCACGACCGGCCCAGAGCGGCTTTTCCACCAGGACGTGCTTCCCTTTGGATAGCAGGTATTCCAGCAATGCGACTTTCGGTTCGTCCGGGGTGCAGACGATCGCGGCGTCGTAGTCCCCGGGAGGCACGTCCTCCGTGCGGAGATACCGGGCATCGGGATTGACCGGATCGATGGCCGCCACGAAATCGGCGCCCGCGACAGCCCGGCGTTTATTTCCCTGCACCCCCAAACCGATGACGATGACTTTCAACGCGTGGGCTGCTCGTTGTAATTCGCGTCGCGTTCGATCGCGTCGATCTTCTTCAGGACGTTCTCGGGCGTGACAGGAATGTTGCCTTCGACCTCGCACTCACAGGCAGCAGCGATCGAGCCGAGGATGGTCGCGACGGCGTCGGACTCTGTCGCCAGCTTCGCCAGAGTGGCGTAGGCCAGCAAGGCATCGCCTGCGCCCAAGGCATCGACCACGTGATCGACGAAGGAATCGACGACGACGAACGAATCCAGCGATTCGTGATCCGCACTGCTGCATGTCAGCACGCCGCGCTCGCCCAACTTGAGGATCAGCGTCTTGCAACGGGCCGCATCGTACAACGCGGACGCAAGCGGGCGGATTCCAGAGTCCTGATCGCCGAGTGCAAACCGCGCTTCGCGCTCATTCGGGGTGATGAGGTCGAAATCCTTGAAGTCGGTAATGTTGCCCCAGCGGCTCGCGACCTGGCTGTCCGCGACCTTGAACATGCCCTGCGGAATTGCGGCATTGAACCGCGGGATGGTCCGGCGGTTGAAAATTCCGTGCCGGAAGTCACTGAACACTACGGCGCCGTGCCGCCTCGCGGAAATCGATGCGACGAGCTTCTGCACGATTTCATCAGAAATCGAACGGTTATCCAGCGTGTCAATTTTCAACAGGCGGTAACCACCCGTCACGATCGCATTCTTGTTGGTCGTCGGCCGCGTGGGGTCGATGAGCGCGTTGCATTCGATCCCGCTGCGTGCCAACCCCTCCAGAACAAAATCTTTGAATCCGTCATTGCCGAGCACAGTGGAGAACCGCACGTTCGCCCCGGCGGCACGCAGATGCTCCGCTACGACGGCGGCACCACCAATGTAATCGTCACGCCGCTCGTAGAGCACGCTCATGGTCGGTGTCTTCGTCTGTCCGCCGATCATCGCGGCATGGGTGTAACTGTCAACGATCGTGTCGCCGACCACATGCACGCTCAAGCCCTCGAGCTTTCCTAGCGATTCTCTCAGGGAGTCGAACGAAACCCCGCCGGCGTCCATGAAAGTCAGCAGCTTCTCCAGCTTGATCGCTGGCGGCGCAAGATCGATCAGCCTGCTGGATGAATAGACGATATCCCCCGGGGTGAAGATCACGTCCCCGCCGTAGGATCGAAGCGTATCGACTTCCTCCTGAGTCTTCGGCGGTAGTCCGACGGCGGTGTATTCATAGCCCTTTGCAAAAAAATCGGGCTGGATCTGGCGAATGTTCTCGATGGGCGTGGCATTGCGGTCGATCAAGACGTAGTCCACAAACTCGAACGCCGCGAGGTTCAGCGCACGCAGTTCCTGCGGAATGTGGGGCCGATAATGGCCCTTACTGATATGGGCATCCGCGGTGATGCTTGCGACCAGGATGTCGGCCTTGCTCTTGGCATAAAGAAGGTGCCGGAGGTGCCCGGGATGAACGACGTCGAAGACGCCATGGCACAGGATGACCTTCCTGGTGCGCGGGTATCGCCCGACCGCAGAAACGATTTCCTCGACAGTCTTTATTTTGTGCCTGAATTTTTCAGTCAAGGAAGACAGCACTTCTTTCACTCCCCGCCCAGATACTCGAACCACGTTTTGGTCGCCTTGGCGATCGACTCCGGCTCCCACAGCGGCGCGTTGCGCCAGTAATCAATATTTGCCAAGATCCTGGCCACCCCTTCCTCGAAGCTTACCTGCGGCTTCCAGTCCAGTTCTGCGGTGATGCGGGTGATGTCCGCCCATGTGCAGTCCGGCTCACCGGGGCGCTTGGGAATATGGGTTACCCCGCCGCCGAGCAGTTCCACCAACCGGTTCACCGATTGTGGGTCGCCGGCGCCCAGGTTATAGATTCGACCCACGCGCCGGGTCTCGGCTGCGGCAAGGAAGGCCCTTGCCACGTCGGCGACGTACAGAAAATCCCGGCGCTGCGTACCGTCTCCTACGANNCGAGCGCGTGCCGTAAGCATTGAAAATGCGAATCGAGTTTACGGGCAGCTTGTAGACGTGGTGCCAGTGCAATGCCGCCTGCTCGCCCTGGTACTTGGACAAAGCGTATGGATAGCGCGGGTCAATCGGGTGATCCTCGCGGGTGGAGACTTGCGCCAAGCCGTAGCAGGACGACGATGCCGCGTAGACAAATTTCTCAACGCCGGCGTGACGGGCGCATTCGAGCATGTGAGCGGTACCCAGTACATTCGCCGACATGTATTCCAGCGGACGCTCGATCGAAGGCACGATGTCGCCGATGCCGGCGAAGTGAAACACGTACCGGGCACTGCGGAACAGTGCGTCATCCGGCGCAAAACTGCGGATGTCCCGCTTCTCCAGCTGGACCTCGGGGTTGCCGTGAAGGTGTGCAAGATTCTCCTTACGCCCGCCGACGAAGTTATCGATGGCGCGCACCGTGAAGCCGCGCTCCACCAGAAGATCTACCATGTGGCTGCCGATGAAGCCGGCGCCACCCGTAACCACGGCGACCGGCCGCGAACTCATGCGGCCTTCAGTTGTTTCAGGCGCCGGACGTTGAAATAGAAGGTGTCGTCCAGGCTGTTGGGGAGCTTGCCGGCCTTGAAGGCGGCACACAGGTCCCGAACAGCGTCCTCCACGGTGCGCTTCGGCCGGAATCCGAGTATGCGCTGGATTTTGCCCGAGTTGACGTGATAGGAGCGGATGTCGTCCGTGAGTGTCGTAACGATGGGGATCTCCCCCTTCTCCGGAAACTGCTCTTGCACCACGCGCTTGACCACCTGCGCGATGTCCATGATCGACATGTTCTGAAAACCGGCATTGAAGATCTCTCCCGCGATCTTCTCGTCCGGCACGGTCAGCAGAAGTTCGTACAGGTCCACCATGTCCTGCATGTGCAGGTTCGGGCGCCTCTGGGAGCCGCCAAACACGGTGATTTTTTTGTTGTTAATCGCGTGGTTGGTCAGAATGTTGACCGAAACGTCAAGGCGTTGCCGCGGAGCGTAACCGCACAAGGTGGCAGGCCGGATCGTGACGCAAACGAAATCCTTGGACTGGTGTTTGAACAGAAGCGGCTCGCACATGCCCTTGTATTTGTTGTAAAGGGTCAAGGGCACCAGAGGATGTTCCTCCGTGACATCCGGCGACTCCGAAACACCGTACACGGAACTGGACGACGCATAGATGAATCGCTTGACGCCCGCTTTTTTCGCGGCCACAACCATCGGCTCGAAGGCATCCAGGTTGATCGAAGTGGAAAGCTTTTCGTCGAGATCGAAGCTGGCGTCATTCGAGATGCACGCAAGCGAGATTACGGCATCGATGCCCTTGAATGCATCCGCGAGTCTGGCGGTGTCGCGGATGTCACCGCTGATGATCTTGAGGTTGGAATTGCTCTTTGGCAGGAAACGGTCGCCGAAGTACATAATGTCGTAGACGGTGACCTTGTATCCGAGTCGGAGCAACTGCGGCGTGAGAAGGCTGCCGACATAACCTGCACCACCCGTAACGAGAACGTTCTTGAGTTTCATCATATCGCCGTGAATGTGTCGTTTTGGATTGAAAAGTGGACCTGCTTCAGGCAACGGCCCGGGTCGCGATGCGATAGCCTGCCGCCTTCGCATCCTTGTAGAACATCTCGACGGTCTCGAGCGAGTAACGATCGAGGTCTTTGGGCACGACCACAACCCAGTCTCCGACCTGCTTGGTATAACCCCCGTCACGGGCCACGACGCCGAAAACCTTCAGGCCGCGTTGCTTCGCCTCCTTGAGCCCTGCAACGATGTTGGCACTAACGTTTTTTTCCGCGTTTTCCCCACCCACCGAGAACACGAGAATCGCGTCATTCGATCCGGCCTTGCTGGTCCTGAGCCACGAGGAAAATACAGTGTCCCAGCCTTCATCGTTCGTCCGGGCAGTGAGTTCCGAAACGTTGTGCACGGGTGTGTAAGCCTCGATCTCGCAGAGTTTGCGGAAATCATTCACGGCATGGCTGCAATTCGCGGCACTTCCACCGACACCGAGAAGAAACAAACGCCCACCGCGTTCCGTGAGGGCCACGAGTTCATTGGCCAAGGCCTTGATAGCCTTGAGGTCTATACTCTGGGCAACCTTTGAAATTTCGTCGAAGAATTGTTTGGAGTGCATTGGCAACTGTCAGAAAAATAGAAATTAGGGAAACCCTGCGGCAATCCGATTCGCGCCGGCCCTGCCTGATGAACGACGCGATTTTAGTGCATTTATCGTTGATCGAAAAGGAACTTCCTGCTTCCTTAACGGCAGCGCGACGAACATCGTGCTAGCCGACGAGGCGTTTCTTCCGGGGCAGTTCGTTGGCAAAACCGCTTCGACGAATACGGCGACGCCAGATCAGCGGCCGCCAGCAGCGAAAGGTATTGATCGGGCAAGCCCAGTACCGTTTTGGCTACAAACGCGCTCGCCAAAGCACCCCGATCATGCGGCGACCGGCCCACACCACACCAGGCTGATTCGACAAATCCTTCGATCCGCACCCATTCCAACGTGTGGATCACCTTCTCCAACCTCGGCGTGAGCGGCCCAACTTTCGATCTCAGCTCGGGCATCAACTCCCGCTGAACGACCGACCANNTTCTCACGCCTCTACACGTGAAATAAATTCTGCTCATCAAGCGAGTTTTGCAAGAGCCTCTCTTGTCTTCCTGTTTCAGAGAATTTTCTTTCTGTCGGCGCGCGCGGAGTGGATCCGTGTCAGAACGCTGCAGCTGATATGGTCGGATACCTGGTTCCTGCCCATCCTCATCGCAGCAGCGTTCATGTCAATCACCCTGAATATTGTGCTCGTTGGCTGGCTCCTCTGGCTGCTGGTAGCGTCGGTCTTTGCGTACCGATGGGTTAGGGGCGACACCGACGCGGGCCCCAAATGTTCCGTGCGTATTGGCGAGGTCCTGCGATTCGGCGCACCGCTGATGCCGATGATACTCGGCTTGCCGCTGGTCAGCTTGGGGGAAGGATACCTTCTGGTTTCCCTGCGGGACGTCGAGGTGGTAGCGAAGTACACGCTCTGCTTGAATATCGCGCTCATCGTTTACGCAGTTGGCACGGCCGTACTAGATCTCTTCGCTCGCGAATTCAACAAGGAGTGCAATCGCGTCTCGGGCCGCGATGTGCCGGAATTCGTTGCGTCAGAAACGATGAAGCTGCTTTTCACGATCATGCTACGATATTCGCTGCTACCTGTAATTGGCTCGCAGTCAAGACGGCGACGCTGCGTGCTGCCACGTCGACGCGGATGATGGACACGCATTTTGAAGACCTGTTGGGCATATATCGGTGTCTCGATCAGGCCATCTCCTGTGCTGCATGACTAGCCAGTCCGCGATAGGCGGCCGCGCGGCCCATATCGTGATCGTGCTACCCGATTTCTCAAGCGGCGGGAGCGAACGGATCGCGATAAGGCTTGCGAGCGCATGGGCCCAGCGTGGCCGGCGCGTGACGATCCTGTGCGGTACCGAAAAAGGCCCGGCGCGCGCGCTGGTCCCACCTGGCATTGTGGTGTTGTCGCTTTGTCCGGAGATAGGGGGCGGCCTGCTTTACCGCATCCGGTTGGGGCGTGCCTTCGCCAACCTGGTCGCCATGATCGGGCCCGATCTGGTCTTCGCACCCGGCAACTTCCACATCCCGGTGCTGGCATGGATGAAGATGGTGCTGCCTCATGACGGACCGCCCCTTGCCTGCAAACTCAGCAATCCGCTCCGTAAACCCGGGCTCGACTGCGTTTCTCAGGCGATGTTCTCGACCATTATCCGGCTCGCCTCGCGTCGGATCGACGCTCTTGTGGCGATGTCCGGCGCCCTCCAGCAGGAAGCACGTACCATACTAGACCGGGATGATATTGCCTGCATTGCCGAGCCGAACCTACCCGACGGTGACTTCCGCGATCCCATGCCGATGGACGGTGGGGGCGCTCCACTGATTGTGTGCGCAGGCCGGCTGGAACGGCAGAAGCGCTTCGAACTGGCGCTTCGGGCGGTCGCCGCCCTGCCGCGCAGCCGCCGCGCGCGCCTGCTCATCTTGGGGGAAGGATCGCGCCGAGCCGCGCTCGAACGCGAAGCGGAACGGTTGGGAATAAGCGACAGGGTAGAGTTTGCCGGTTATGTTGCCGATATCCAACCGCATCTCGCGAGAGCGCAGCTCCTTCTGTGTACCTCGCGCTATGAAGGCTATCCCGCCGTTCTCGTCGAGGCCATTGCGGCCGGACTGAAGGTGGTGACAACCGATTGTTCCCCGGCGATTGCAGAGATCATGTTCGACCGCTCGTTTGGTTGCATCACGGGCACCGATACGGGCACGATCGCGCAGACAATCGAGGCCTTGCTCGACGCGCCCGGTCCTGACCCCACCGCCCGCGAGCGGCTTAGTGCGCAACACCAGCTAGGCCGGTCGGCTGAGGCGTACCTCGCCCTGTTCGATCGCGTCGTCGCCGAACGACGAGTGCATTGGGCGCGCTCATAAAGGAGCGACATACGATGGGCGGGATGCGCATGGGTTGCCCCCGAGTTTTCAGACATTTTCGATAACACGAAACATGTTGCCGAAGGCGAAAGATGGTGATGATACGGTGGGGGCTTAGCACGAGGTTCAGAAACTTGGTCGGCCTCAATGGGGCGATGTCCCGAACTCAGTTGGAGGTTTGAGTCGGTGGTCATGAGGATTATGCGACTTTCTTCAGGTTCTTGTCTTGAGGGCGAAGCGCCTGAATCAAGGCTTTGATTTGATGCTGGCGACAATGATGCCGTCGACGTAAATAGCCATCAGATCCACCTCATCAAACCGGCGGCTACGCAGCTCAGCCAGCGCCTGGGCACTGTGTTTGACAAACTGGCGCGAGACCGCACTCTTGGAGATCCCCAACTCCCGCGCGCAGCGGTCAAGTGATTAGCGGGTCGTTGAGATTTGTCTAGACGGTGGCTCAGGCCACTTCCGGACGTTGCGTGCGGGATCATTTCATGGGCGGGAGAAGATAGTTTTCCGCCAGAACCAATGTGGTCAGCGGGCCGAAGAAGCTTGTGGGGATCTGGCCTTCGTCGGTTGGACAAAGAGGTTTTGTCCCGAGTCGAAATGTTTTTGCTTGCGAGAACCCGCGAAACCCTCCTGAAAGCAAGCGCGACGCAATCCGACCGGGCAGGTCAATCATGCTCCCGATGAGAAACAAACTGACCTTCTCAAAGCGCGCCGACGTCATCCTGTACAAGGCCCGAGGTGAAATTCTCCAGTAGTCGATTGTGCGGTCGTGAGGTGGATATAGCCAGGGGGCGGCCAATATCAATTTTCCTCCACCTCTTAGCGCATCCAGGAAATAGCCTAATGTTTGATTCGGATTGGCAGCGTAATGAATCGCGTTCAGTGAGACCCCGACGTCGTATTTGCGCCTGTATTCTGCAGGAAGCGCGTGGTCGAAATTCCATTTCCTGGCCCAAGGCTCCTCCGGCGGAAAGAGATCCAGCGCCAGGTAGGAAGCAAAGGGGTATCTTCTGATCCATCCGCTACCGGCGCCAAAGTCGATGACGGATTGGGACTCCAGCCCGCTCAGGGCGGTAGAAAGCGCCCGTGCGTACTGGCGCATGTAGCGGTCCACGGTCAAGGACCCTTGGTCCGCGAGATCAGTTTTTCGATCAGGATACGGCTGCTTCGCTGAGTGGTCAGGAACAGCGACATGAGCCAGGACTGAAAGCCCATGATGATCAGGATCGCAGCCAATATCAGCGATTGAACGTGACCGCCGCCCTGGTTTGTCATTTCAATGTAGATATAACGCAGTCCCAGAAACAAGCCTGGGGCGAACAACGCGAGACCCAGGAATGCGAGGACCCTGTCTCCCTGGTAATGGAGATAAATCTGAAGTACATCCAGCATCGAGCGGGCGACGTGGCCGCCCATCGACTGAAAAAGCCGTGACTCGCGCCGCTTGTCGTTGATCCGGATCGGCACCTGAGCAATCCGCAGATTCTTGTTTCCCGCCTGTATCAACGTCTCGAGGGTATGAGTGTATCGCGTGGTAAGATTGATCGAGATTGCCGCATCCCGCGACAGGGCACGAAAGCCGGAAGTCACGTCGCGAATGTCCGTCCCCGACAATGCGCGTACGGCAAGGCTGCCCAGCTTCTGGAGTCTTTTCTTCAGCCAGCTGAAGTGCTCGATCTCATCGATGGGGCGGATGCCGATGACCAGGTCCGCCTGCCGCTCCAAGATCGGGCGAATCAGCTTTTCGATATCGGCCGCGTTGTACTGATTGTCGGCATCCGTGTTCACGATGACATCGGCGCCCTCGGTGAGGGCGCGGTGTACGCCCGTTTGAAACGCCGTGGCCAGACCCCGGTTTACCGGATGTCGGGCAATGTAATGCACGCNNCGTCACCTCGATATGCTCCGCCTCGTTCAGGCAGGGAATCTGAATGATCAATTTCACGATCTTCTCCCGGACTTGATCTTGCGCACCCAAGGTGCATCGAGCGCGCGGAGTATTGTCAAGCCACCACTTAGTCGAGCTCGCGTGTGAGTCAGCGTCTCGTCAGTCAGATAGCCAACCCGGGGCAGAGCGAGCAACGGAATCTCCTCGGAACTGTTCATTCGCGCTCTCAAGGGATGACTTCCCGTAACGAATCCCGCTATGATGCCCGCTTGCTTGAAGTCTTCTTGCCAATCGGCCCAGCGAGGCGCCAGGCCGAACGGGTAGGCAATCGAACAAGGTCTGTATCCAAGCTCTCGCTCAAACCATCCGAGGCTCGCAGACAGGTCAGCCAGCACGCTCTCTCGGGAGCTGTGAAAGTAATCGATATGGCCATGGCCATGCGATTGGTAGAGGTAGACGGATTGGGTATCTTTGACCTCGTCCAAGGTCAATATTAGTTCCTTGTTTGCCTGCCCTCGATCAGGGGAGTAGGGGCTCTCCTTGCCGAGATGATCGGTCGCTATGAATGATATGGCTCTCGCTCCCGCTTTCTGAAGAACAGGAAAGGCCGCCTCCACTGTCGATGCGTAGCCATCGTCGAAGGTGACGAGAAAATTCTTCGCCGAGGGAAGGCTCTTTTCTCCCTGAAGAAAGAGAAAGAAAGCTTCGGGGTTCAGCAAGGTGCCCGCGGAGGCGAAGAGCTCGAGTTGCTCCTTGAACACGTGAAGATCCACGCCCAGGGGATTGCGTTCCCGCGTGTTGATCCGGTGATAGCAGAAAATGAACACGTCCTGCGTCTGTGTTTCCCCGGTCCCTGGCCTCAACGAGGAGGTCAGACGATGGAGCCAAGACAAGACGTCCTTGATTTGTCTTGCCCGCGACATCACGAATACAGCTCCTGCAGGTTCTTGCTGCCCCACGCGAAGCGGTGGGCCCGTTCCCGGCATTGGGCGGGACCTACCGGCTGAATGCTACCGTCCAGAAGCCTATCCAGCATCTCGCCAGCGTTCGCGCATACGTAGCCGATATCGCCCACCACTTCCGGTAGTCCCCCAACGGCGCTGACAACCGCGGTGCATCCCAGGTGAAGCGCTTCCACGACCGACAAACCAAATCCCTCCGTATGTCCGGTCGGGGAAACCAAAGACGGTTGGAGATAATAACCGGCTTCCGATAGCGTTTGGAAAATCAGTTCGCGTGAAGGGTTTGCATGCAACCGGACCTGGCTGGCCAGGCATTGGGCCTGAATAAAAGCCTGGATTTCCTCGGCCAACTGACCTTTTCCCAGCAGGATCAGCGAGTAGTCTTTCAGCGCCTCTTTGCGCTTGGCCCACTCTCGCAGCAACTCGAGATAACCTTTCACGGCAACCAGTCGGCCAATGGAGGCGATCGATCGGTAATCCTTCCTGAGTGGAAGCCCCATCGCTTCGGCGTCTTTGGGCAATCCCATCGACAGGTAGCCGATCGGTTTGACATAAAGTTTTTCCAGCATCGGCCGAGTTTTTTCATTATTGACGGTGATTCGGTCGAAGCTGCGGACGATGCACTTTTCGAGCCACAGATAGAACCGCGAGACCTTTTCATCCCGGCCGCTGTGGAAGCTCAGGAGGGTCATCGGAGCTTGTGGATCGCGAGGGAGCAATGCCTTGGCGAGAGCGAAGGAGAGCCCCTGAGGGAGTATCCAATGAACGTGAATGACTCGAACCTGTCGGTCGCGCAGGAGCCTGACAAAGAGAGCGAGTTCCGCGAGGATCAGGAAGGGAAGCAGCAGCTTTCCCTTCCGCGTCGTCAGTTTTGCGGGAATTCCTCCATCGCCGCATAGGGTCTCTTGGCTGCGAATGGGAAAATACCTGAAACGTTCGACAGGCACACCGGCCCAGTCCGTCGAATCATTGCTCAGTGGATGGTTTGGCACGAATACCTTGACTTTGGAGAAGCGTGACAGCTCCCGCGCGAAATCCAAGATGAATCCGGGTTCTGAGTCCCCTGCGAATCTCGGGAAAGTGGAGGCTACCACGGCAATCATTTGGTGTAGGAGGTCGATCGCGCCTAAAGGCGGCCCCACTGACAAAGTGCCTGCCCGCGATCCGCAGCGGCGGGTCTCAGCAGTACGGAGCCGTCGTTTGTCCTTGGACAGAAATCCAGCGCCGGCTTCTCTCGAAATTTCGTTTGACTTCCAAATAGACGTGGATAGGTCAGGCAAAACGGGGCGGCGAAATTTCCGAGGAAGCCAAGTGGTTCAGCCCTGCCTAAAACAAGCTTCAAAACGGTCCAGGTATTCCAAGCGGTTAACATCAGTCAAGGAGTTCCAGATGAGAGATTGCAATTCCCAGGGACCGCGCGTCATCCGAGAGTCCCAGATCCCGCATGGAAAAGGGCTGACACGCAATGGTGAGCTTGAATTCCTGCTTGCCGGGTCCGGCCTGGACCAGAACCGGGATGTCGATAACCTCCTGACCGTTTTCCGTGACCTGCTGGAATTTGACGCGAACTCCGTTAACCAAGATCGCAAGATCAATGGCGGGTGCCTGAACCGGTCGCCACGGAAGGAAGTGAACTCTAACCTTGCGGACCGCCGGCAACCGTAACTCGGCCTGCGCCATCGTCCAACGGAAAAGTGAGTCCGGCTTCGCAGGGTCGCCCTCCGGAGCGTAGAATCCTCGGACAATAAATGGGAGATCCTCCGTGATTTGGCCGATGTTGATGGTCGCGGGAACCGCCTCGCGGCCGTGCTCGCGGACCTGGAAAGCGCGGTAGGTAGCTTTTCTTTCCCTCGTCATACCCGGAAATTGTGATTCGGCCACCTGCGGGAGTTCGAAAAATGAGATCGGCTCCGAAAAAAGATACTCCAAGGCAAAATTGGACGTAAGCAGGTTTAGCAGCAAGGACGGTTCCTGGAACAGGGCGATGACTGGTCGACCGCCCGCCAATTGCCGCCGAAGATACTGAATCGCAAACAAGCTTTGAGTGGTACCGGCTTGGCCTGTTACGGGCAGCAGGAGAGTCGAGCGCTTCTCGTTGTACTGTAGGGGAATCTGGACATGCATGCCCGCTTCCTCATCCGGCAGAATGACCAAGGCATCAGCAGGAATCCGGTTGGCCAGGCGGTTAACCTGGAGGCCCAAATCGACGTAGAGCGGCTGTCGCCACAGCAAAGCCGATTTTGGTAGGAGATAGGCAAGTACCACGACAGCCAGCACGGCATAGCCTTGATTCAAGTTTCTACCGAACCGCCTCCCCACGGCCGATAAGCCATGCTCCCAGCCCAGCAATGCCAAGGTGAAAAGGAGGGGCAGGGCCATGGGCACGAACCGCCGGATCGCCCACGGTTGCGTGGCGGTCACCATCGGGTTAATCAGGAAACTCGCTAACGGCACCGCCAGAAAAATAAATAGAACACCACGCACCGTTCGTTGTTGTGGCTGACGAATTATCGCAATTCCCAAGATGCCCAGACCAACGGCGCTCCCGGCCATCAGCCAGCCGGGCAGATAGAGCTCCAACCAGTGAAGATGGTGGAGGAGTTGACTCCATTTGGCTTGCCCGAAAAAAGCGACGAACCAAACTACGCTGATGACCAAGAATAGTCCACCGGCGAGCAGGCCCAGCCCCCTCCGAAGGCCCTGCCCAGGCTGCCAGCGCCCGATCAGCACGGCACCCGCCGCCAATGCCAGCCACGCAATTACCAAGGCTCGCTCCCGATCCATAATCCACTGGTTCACGGAGTGAAGGCCGCCGCCAATGAGCGGTAAGTCTGCGAGCGGGATCCCGTAACTGGCGCCGGCTATTTGATGCAGAATCGCCAGGGAAGCAAGAAAGGCGAGCCCAACCGCAAGCGGCAACCAATCGTAAACGGAGCGCCGGAGTTCGGCGCAGAGAACGAACGAGCAAGCGAGCGCTGGGAAAAGAAAGAGCACACCGTCCACCCGGCACAAACACAAGCACCCCCAGAGCACAGCGGTCAAAATTTGCAGATTCCGCCGCCTGGGCCCGACTTCTTGCAGGGCTCGGACAAAGCACAGCAAGCCAGCCAGGAAAAAAGCCTGGGCCGGGATCTCGCTGAGCGGCAACCGGCTGTAATAAAGTTGTGGGAAAGAAAAGAACAGCAGCAGGACAATGGCCAGCCCGAAGCCGCGACCCACCAGAAGCTGTCCGAGCAAGAAGAGCGAGATCAAACTGACCGAGGCGAAGAAGGGCAGCAGGCTTAGGAAGTCGGGGCTGCCCATGGTTTTTAGACCCAACGCCAGCCACACCGGCCAGAGATGATAAAAGTGAAAGGAAACGAAGGCCCTCGCGGGGTCAAGGAGCTGCACGCCGCCTGGAAAGCGGGCATAAGGACCGGTCGCATCTTTGCCAAACCGATTCGCAAACAGCACCTGCCGCTCCTCAGCCGTCATCTCCGCCACCAAGGAGTCCTCACCGGCGAGTCTTCCCGACTCGGCAAGATGAGCAGCGACCCCCAGATACACCGGCGCATCGGCGCTATTTAGTTTTGCCTCATAGGGTGGACCAAGCCAGAAAGCCACTAGGGCCACGCACGCCACTACAAGGAACCCGAGTAAATGTCGACCAACTCCCGGCCAGCCGCTTCGCGAACCGCCCTTCGCCCGCCAGATCCGCCAGCCAGCGCCACCACCAATCAGGCCAACAGCCCCAACGATCGCGGCCAGCGAAAAGATCCCCAGCAGTGCCAGGAACATCATGAGCAAGGAGAGTACGGCTAGGCCGCTCAGGAAGACCTCGAAACTATCCTCAAAGCAAGACACTTTGGGAGCTTGGCTGGGCTCGCCTAGGCCTTCTTTGTCGGCTAGTAGACGCCGGGTGGCGATCCCAAGGATGCCGAATAAGAGGACAAGAAGTGCAATGCTCAAAGTGATCCGCATTGTTGTGGCACTCCCTAATCTTCTGGTTCTTCACACATCTCTGTGGGTCTAACATAAGCCGAGCGGTTCAGCTCGGCAATGAAGATCCCCGGTTGGTGTTCGCCCTCGCTGCGTCCGGGAACCTCGATGAAACAACATGACGCCGCTCGTCACGACAACGACGGTGACGAGCGCGTCCACAAGGCTGAATTCGATATCGCGGAATTTTCCCATCTTCGGGGTCGATGACCAAAGAGGCTCAGGCAATGTTACAGCATGGCATGACGTGAGGGAAATTTTCTTGGTGCATGCGTACCGCCATTTCCGAACGATAGGAGATTCAACCACAGGACCCCGCGCATTGGGGGTTGGGTCGGGCGGGTCGAACGCCGCTTTTGGGCGGCAACCGCCCGGCGGGGGTGCTGGCGATGTCTTGTCGCACGCGGGCCGAAAACAGGCTCTTCAATCCGGGCCGATGCGCCCAGCGCTGAGCGCGGGGGATTTCCTTGAGTGCTCCCTTGTCTTTCAGACAGCGGCCGCATCTCGGCCACGAACGCTTCTGAACCGAGCAGCACCTGGCCCTTCAGTTCAGGCCAGGCCGGCGACAGATTGCTTGTGGCGTCTCGATAAGGAGGTGGTAGTGTTTGCCCATCAGGCAGCGGGCGTGATAAAGCCAGCCGAAGCGCGCCACCACCTCCCCCAAGGCATCCAGGAACAGATCGCGGTCGGCATCATCGCGAAAGATCGCCGGGCGTGCATTGCCGCGGGCGGCGACGTGGTAAATCGCACCGGGAAACTCGATTCGCAGCGGGCGGGCCATGACTGAAGGCTACTATCCGGAAACCGTTATGTCAAGACCTGACCCGTTCGTTTGCTTGTGACTGGGTAGATGGAACAGCTTTTCAGCATGCTCGTTTGGTTTATTTGAGAATGCTAAAGCCATAACTTCCAGATTGCCAATACCGCTAAAAACCCACGGGAAACCAGCTGTTTTTAAGATTGACATCAATGATTTTTGCGTAAACCCTGTTTTATGCGCAAAAAAATCGTTCCCGCTTCGCTCAACCTCTACACCATAACCATAAATAACGTCTCGAACTGTTATTGGCCCTGCTGGGGACTGATAGAGAAAGTCATCTATGTCGAGGTTCTTTTCAACTACAGTTCGCATTAACTCGCCCAAATCTGGAACACGAATAAACGCGAAGCCATCCGCTTTAAGAACATGGACAAATCCAGCCAAAACTTTCACTGCATCATGACGATAGTAGTGCTCACAAATTGTGTGAGCAATAGACTGAATCATAGGTAGAGCCAGGCAAGTTTGATAGTTCACGAGCATCGCAAACAACATCTGGACTGCCTCTCGGATCAACATCCAATAAGACATGCTCCCACCCAGCGTACTGTGGCGGTAGAGGTATTTGTTTACTTCATACGCGGATTACTTCTTGCTCTTGTGCTGCGCGCGGTCGTAGTACATCGTTTCGACGTATTGGTCGGGAGTGCGCGCAGTGTTGCGGTTCCATTGCGCATCGAAGTCGCGCGTGGGCTTGGCCTCGACCTTCTGCTGCATGCTCTTGCCCGCCTTGAACATCTTTTCGGCGCGCTTGCCGATTACGAGTAAGTGTTTCATGACCGTCTCCCTCTTGCGAAAAACGAGTTGCTACGATAGCACAGTCAACCTTTTTCTATCTTTTGCCGCCATTCGCTTTTAAAATACGCGGTTTTGCAGCATTCCCCACGACTGATATGCACTATTCGATGACGTATGAGCTCAAGCCCGGGAGAATCTCTGTGCCTGTAATTTCTTTGCGCGCTTCATTGGTCGGCTTCGCCTATGGCGCCATGCCGAGGTTATTTGCGCTTGCCGCGATCCTGCTCGCGTTAGCGGCGTGCTCCGGCAAAAGCGGTAACCAGGGGCCGCCGCCGCCCGAAGTCGGCGTCATCAAGACCGCCGCCCAGCCGGTGACGGTGTATGAGGAATACGTGGCGCAAACCGAAGCGGTCGACACAGTCGAAATCCGCGCCCGTGTCGGGGGGATACTCGAGCGCCAGGCGTATGTGGACGGTTCGAAGGTAAAAAAGGGCGATCTGCTGTTTGTGATCGACCAGCAACCCTACATTGCGGCGCTTGCCCAGGCGAAGGCGGCGCTCGCGCTGGCGCAGGCNNTGTGGAAGCGGCCAGGGCGCAGGTCAAGACGGCCGAGCTTAATCTCGAATACACCACCATTCGTGCGTCGCGTGACGGCGTGATCAGCAAGGCATTGATCAAACCCGGCGGGCTGGTCAACGCGTCCACCACGCTGTTGACCACGCTTTATTCGGTCGATCCGATCTACGTCAATTTCACGGTCAGCGAGCAGAAGCTGCTCGATCTGCAGAAACGGCTCAACAGTGGTCTCGGTACGGAGAAGGGCAAGGCTGCGTCATACAGGCTGAAGCTTGTAGACGGCAGCGATTACAAGTACAGCGGCCGTTTGAATTTCGTCGACACCGCGGTTGATCCCAAAAGTGGAACGCTGCAAGTCCGGCTGTCAGTTCCCAACCCCGACCAGTCGTTGCGTGCCGGCCAGTTCCTGCGCGTCATCGTTCCCGCGTCGGAAAACCCGAATGCGATCCGGCTGCCGCAACAGGCCGTGCAGGAGTTTCAGGGAAAACTTTCGGTCTTCGTGGTCGATGCCGACAACAAAGTCGCTTTCCGCGAGATCGTAGCGAACACGCGGCTCGACAACGATTGGGTGGTCGAAGGCGGTCTCAAGCCCGGCGAGACGGTAATCGTCGAGGGCACCAATAAAGTTCGACCGGGCATGCCGGTCAAGCCGATACTGCCGGCGCCCGCGGCCGCTCCCGGGAAAGGTGCGCCCGCCGGACAACCCTCCGCGGCCGCCAAGTCGAAAGGCTGATCGTGTTCAACTTTTTTATCGACCGGCCGGTTTTCTCGACGGTCATCTCGCTCATCATTACGCTCGCGGGTCTGGTCGCGGCGGTGGGGCTGCCGATCTCGCAATATCCGCAGATCGTGCCGCCGCAGGTGCTGGTGACGGCCGGTTTTCCCGGGGCCAATGCCGATGTGGTGACCAAGTCGATCGCCGCGCCGCTCGAGCAGCAAATCAATGGCGCGCGGAACATGATTTACATGGATTCCAAGAGCGCCAACGACGGTTCCTACAATCTCACCGTCACGTTCGACGTCGGCACCAATCAGGACCTGGCGGCAGTCGATGTGCAGAACCGCGTCGCCATCGCACAAACGTCCCTGCCGCAGGACGTGATTCGGCAGGGCATCCAGATCCGCAAGCAATCGACTGATTTCCTCGAGGTCTTGTCGTTCACTTCGCCCAAGCGCACCTACGACAACGTCTTTCTGAGTAACTACGTATTGCTCAACATTCAGGACGCGCTGGCGCGTATCCGCGGCGTTGGTTTCGTGCGCATTTTCGGCGCGCGTGATTACAGCATGCGCGTCTGGCTCGATCCCGACAAAATGGCGCGGCTCGGTGTCACCGCGGGCGACGTAACGAAAGTGATCCAGGAGCAGAACGTCGTCGCGCCAGCCGGCCGCCTGGGCGTGCCGCCGGCGCCGGCGGGCCAGCAGATGCAGTACTCGGTTTACGTGCAGGGGCGGCTGACCGACGTCAAACAATATGAGAACATGGTGCTGAGCGCGGCGGCCAACGGCCAGATCGTGCATCTGAAGGATGTCGCGCGAATCGAACTGGCCGGCGTCGATTACTCGATCAACGTCGATGAGGGCGATAATCCCGCGGCATTCATCGGTATCTTCCTCTCGCCGGACGCCAACGCACTGGATGTCGCGAAACAGGTCCGCGCGACCATGGCAACGCTCGCGCAGAGTTTTCCGCCGGATATCGTCTACTCCGTTCCCTACACAACTACGCCTTTCGTTACCGAATCGCTGAAGGAAGTCATCAAGACGCTGGGCGCGGCGATCGTGCTGGTGCTGATCGTGATCTTTGTATTCCTGCAAAGCTGGCGCGCGACATTGATCCCGATGTTGACGGTCCCGGTGTCGCTGATGGGCACTTTCGCGGCGTTTGTCGCGCTCGGTTTCTCGATCAATACCTTGACGCTGTTTGCCTTGGTGCTCGCGGTCGGGATCGTCGTCGATGACGCGATCGTGGTCGTCGAGGCGGTACAGCACAAGCTGGACGAGGAGCATCTGTCCCCGCCGGATGCAGCCAAGGCCGCGATGGCCGACGTCGGCGCGCCGGTGATTGCAATCGCGCTGGTGCTGGCGGCGGTGTTCATACCGGTGGCGTTTCTCGGCGGCCTGACAGGAGCTCTTTACAAGCAGTTCGCCCTGACGCTTGCAACGTCGGTCATACTCTCGGCGGTATGCGCGCTGACGCTGACGCCCGCGCTGTGCGCACTGCTGCTGCATCCGGCCGCCCACAAGAGGGTGCGCGGTCCGGTCGGCCGTTTTTTCACTGTCTTCAATCGCTGGTTCGCCGCATTTACCAAGCGCTACACAAGCTCGGTCGCGGCGTTGATCCGGCGTGCAGTACTGGTCGCGCTCACTTTCGTGGTGCTGCTTGGGGCCGTATACGGCCTGATCGTCACGCGGCCGACCGGGTTGGTGCCGGATGAGGACCAGGGCTATCTGTTCGCGGTCCTGCAGATGCCGCCTGCAGCGTCCCTGGACCGCACCGCCGCGGCCATGGCCCAGCTCCGGAAATTGGCCCAGGAGGTCAAGGGCATAGACGGAGTCGCTTCAATTACGGGATTCAATCTGCTGACCGGCCTCACCACGTCCTATAACGCTACTGCCTTCATCCGCATGAAGCCGTGGGACGAGCGCAAGGACCGCGCCGATCAGGCCGCCGGGCTCGTCCGCACGCTCACGGCGCGACTCAACGCAGAGATCAAGGGCGCCAACGTACTGGTATTGAACGCGCCGCCGATCCGCGGTCTCGGGACTGCGGGCGGATTCGAATTTATTTTGCAGGACCGCGCGGGGGGCGAACCCAAGCAGTTTTCGGAAGTGCTGCAGAATTTTCTCGCTGCAGCGCGTAAGCGGCCGGAGCTCGGATTTGTGTTTGCCAGTTACGATGATCGTATCCCGCAAATCGAGTACGAGGTCGATCGCGAGAAGGTCAAGACCCTGGGTGTTTCGCTGAGCGACGTTTTCTTTACGTTGCAGACGTTCCTTGGCGGCTACTACGTGAATGATTTTAATTTGTTCGGACGCACGTTCAAAGTACAGGCCCAGGCCGAAGCCGCGGCGCGGGCGAATCCCGACGATGTGAAACGCTACTACGTGCGCAACGCCACTGGGGAGATGGTGCCGCTTTCCACCGTGGTCAGGAGTAAATCGATCAACGGTCCCGAGTATTACGAGCGCTACAACATCTACCGTGCCGCGACCGTCAATGGCGCCGCTGCACCAGGCTATAGCTCCGGTCAGGCGGTGGCGGCGATGGAGGAGGCCGCCAAAACGTTGCCGCAGGGGTTTGGCTACGACTGGACCGGTTCGACTTTCCAGGAAAAGCAAACCGGCGGGCAGACCGGTTACATCTTTGCACTTTCGCTGGTGTTCGTGTTCCTGGTGCTGGCGGCGTTGTACGAGAGTTGGGCGATGCCGGTGGCGATCATGCTGGTCATCCCTTTCGGCGTGCTCGGCGCTTTCTCAGCGCTTGCCTTGCGCAGCCTCGACAACAACGTTTACGTGCAGATCGGGCTGGTAATGCTGATCGGTTTGGCGGCGAAAAACGCCATTCTGATCGTGGAATTCGCCAAGCTCGCGCACGAGCGCGGCGCCACGATCGTCGATGGCGCATTGCGCGGCGCGCAGTTGCGGCTGCGGCCGATCCTGATGACCTCGTTTTCGTTCATCCTGGGCATGCTTCCGCTTGCGCTTGCGACGGGGGCCGGCGCGGGGGCGCGGCAATCGCTCGGCAATACGGTGGTCCCCGGCATGTTGTTCGCGACCATGATCGGGATTTTTGTGATCCCCGTGTTCTATGTGGTCATCCAGAGAATCAGCGAGCGTAAACGGCCGTTCCGCTATGACGAATCCGTCGTCGCGGGCAACGCGGGAGGAGCAACCGCGCCCGGCGCTGGGCATGAGGAGTCTCGAGCGTGAAGCGCTGCGCTGTGACCATTTGCTTTACTCTGATCGTTTCCGGCTGCGCGATCGGCCCGGACTACAAGCGACCCGAGATCAAAGCGCCCGCTGCATTTCGTGGCCAGACTGAAGCACCTGGCGCCAAATCGCTCGCCGATCTCGCGTGGTGGGGGCTTTATCGCGATCCCGTATTGGAACAGTTGATCAAAACCGCGTTAGAGCACAACTACGACGTGAAGATTGCGGTGGCGCGTATCGAGGAATTCCGCGCCGCGGCCGGGATCGCCGGCCTGGGTTCGTTACCGCTGATATCGGCTTCCGGTGGGGCCAGCAAATCGCGGCTGACAACCGTCGGCCCGACGCCGCTGCCGGCTGGGATAAACCCGTTGAGCCCGACTTACAATGCGGAGGTCGACGTTTCGTACGAAGTCGATCTATGGCGACGCATTGCCAATCTCAATGCGGCCGCCAGGGCGGATCTGCTGGCTACCGAGTTTGCGCGCGACATTGCGCGGACCACGGTCATTACCAACGTAGCAATCGCGTATTTCACGTTGCGCACGCTCGATCGCCAGCTTGCCGTCACGCAGCGCACCGTGGCCACGCGCGAGAAGTTCCTGGAGTTGACCCGAGCGCAGTTCAATCGCGGCGTAGTTTCGGGGCTCGACGTCAATCGCGCTGAAGCGAATCTCGCTTTTGCGCGGGGGAACGTCCCGGACCTGCAGCGCCAGATCGCGCAAGCGGAAAACGCGCTGCAAATACTGCTCGGCGAGAATCCGGCGTCGATTTTGCGCGCGCCTCCGACCGAAGCGCGGTTTTTCTCGTTGCCGCCGGACGTGCCAGTGGGGCTTCCAGCCGCGCTGCTCGAACGGCGCCCGGACCTGCGCCAGGCGGAAACCAATCTGATCGGCGCGAACGCGCGTCTCAAGTCCGTCAAGGCCTCGTTGTTTCCGACCATTTCCCTCACGGGCGAACTGGGATCGAAGAGCGCGGCGCTCACGGATCTGTTTACCGGGCCGGCGAAAACCTGGATGTTCGGCCTGGGCTTGCTGCAACCTATCATCGACCCCAACCGCAACGTCTACCAGGTCGATATTTATTCGGCGCGCGAGAAGCAAGTGATGCTCCAATACCAGCAATCCGTGGCGCAGGCATTCCGGGAAGTGTCCGACGCGCTGGCCGCGCGCCAGGGATACGCCGAGTTCATGCGCGCGCAGGAAGATCAGGTCGCCGCGTTGCGTGCTGCGAGCGAGCGCGTGCTGAAGCGCTATAAAATCGGTTTTTCCTCGTACTTCGAGGTAATCGATGCGGATACCGTTTTATTCACCGCTGAATTGCAGCTGGCTCAGGCCTATCAGAACACGTTGATTTCGCTGGTGCAGCTTTACAAAGCCCTGGGCGGCGGCTGGCAGACAGCGCGTCCGGCGGCGGAACGGCCCGAAAAGGCGGTGTCATCCGGCGGGATCGCAGACGACCATGCGCGCCCGTCGCGCTGATTTGGCGCAGGACCTTGGTGGTCGATGATCGTGACGTCGTATTGGAATGGTGAAGAGGTGACCTATGATCGCTTTGACAGTCAATGGCAGGACGCACAACGTCGATACGGCGCCTGAAACGCCGCTGCTGTGGGTATTGCGTGATCACCTCGATCTGACCGGAACCAAATATGGTTGCGGGATGGCGTTGTGTGGCGCGTGCACCGTACATATCGACGGCAACGCGACCCGCTCCTGCGTGACGCCCGTGTCGATCGTCGCCGGCAAAAAGATCACGACCGTCGAGACGGTCGGCGCGACCACGGCCGGCAAGGCGGTGCAGACGGCGTGGGAGAAGCTCGACGTCGTCCAATGCGGCTACTGTCAGTCGGGGCAGATCATGAGCGCGGTCGCACTGCTTGCAAGAAAACCCAAACCAAGCGACGCCGATATCGACAGTGCGATGTCGGGCAATATCTGCCGCTGCGCGACTTACGTGCGTATTCGCGCGGCGATCAAGCAGGCCGCGAAGGCGATGGCTTAGGCGTACTCCAGAGGAGACGACCATGACGACCAGAGTGAATGTGGACCGCCGCGAGTTTCTCAAGGCCGGTGCGGCAACCGGCGCCGGGCTGACGCTCGCTTTCTGGCTGCCCTCCGGCATTGCGCAGATGTCGGGGCCGGGCAAGACCGCCGGCGCAGCGGCGCCAGCACGCTTTGCGCCGAACGCGTTCGTCCGGATCGGCAGCGACAACAGCGTGACCGTGATCGTCAAGCATCTCGAGATGGGGCAGGGCACTTACACCGGGCTGCCGACGCTGGTTGCGGAAGAGCTCGACGCCGACTGGGCGCAGATCAGGGTAGAGGGCGCGCCTGCCGACGCCAGGCTTTACAACAATCTGTTGTGGGGCCCGGCACAAGGCACCGGCGGCAGCACCGCGATTGCAAATTCCTTCGAACAGATGCGCAAGGCCGGCGCCACCGCGCGCGCGATGCTGATTGCGGCTGCGGCAGAGATTTGGCGGGTGCCGGCCGATTCGATTACGGTGCGCAAGGGCGTGGTGATGCACAAGGCGAGCCGGCGCCAAGCGACTTTTGGTCAACTCGCGGGCAAGGCGGCAACGATGCCGGTGCCGGCCGAGGTAAGACTAAAAGACCCGCACGAGTTTGTGTACATCGGCAAGCGCGTTGCGCGCAAGGACACCAAAGCCAAGACCAACGGCAGCGCGCAGTTTACGCTCGACGTGAAGCTGCCCGGCATGCTCACCGCGCTGGTCGCGCACCCGCCGCTCTTCGGCGCAAACGTCAAAGGGTTCGATGCGGGCAAGGCAAAGGCGGTGAATGGTGTGGTCGAAGTGGTCCGGATTCCCACGGGCGTCGCGGTGCTCGCGAAAGATTTCTGGTCGGCCAAACAGGGGCGCGATGCGCTGAGCGTCGAATGGGACAATACCGGCGCCAACAAGCTCGGTTCGAAGGAAATCCTCGCGCAGTACAAAGAGCTGGCAGAAAACCCCGGCCTGGTCGCGCGCAAGGAAGGCGACGTTGAAGCCGCGCTGCAGGGCGCTGCAAAGAAACTCGAGGCTGCGTTCGAATTCCCGTACCTCGCGCACGCGGCGATGGAACCGCTCGACTGCGTGGTGAAACTCGGTGCAGATGGGTGCGAGATCTGGAACGGCGAACAACTTCATACCGGAGACCAGCACGCGGTCGCAGGACTGCTCGGGCTCAAACCCGAGCAGATCAGGATCAACATGCTGTACGCCGGCGGCAGCTTCGGGCGCCGCGCGAATCCGAAATCGGATTACGTGCTCGAGGCCGTCAGCATCGCCAAGGCGATCAACGGCCGGGCGCCGGTGAAAATGATCTGGACGCGCGAGGACGACATGCGCGCCGGCTACTACCGTCCGTTTAATTACCATACGCTTCGCGCCGGACTCGATGCCCAAGGCAATTTGGTCGCGTGGCAACACCGCATCGTCGGCCAGTCGATTGCCGCCGGTACGGCGTTCGAGGGCATGCTCGTCAAGGACGGCATCGATGCAACTTCCGTCGAAGGCGCGGCCAATCTCCCGTATCGCATCCCGAACCTGCTCGTCGATCTGCATTCGCCAAAGATCGGCGTGCCGGTCCAATGGTGGCGTTCGGTCGGCTCGACGCATACCGCATTTTCGACCGAGGTCATGATCGACGAACTCGCGGCCGCAGCCGGCAAAGACCCATTCGAGTTCCGGCGCACGCTACTCGACCAGCATCCGCGCCACCAGGCGGTGCTCGAACTCGCGGCGCAGAAGGCGGGGTGGGGCAAGCCGCTGCCGCAAGGACGCGGCCGCGGCATCGCGGTGCACGAATCGTTCAATTCGTACGTCGCGCAGGTGGCCGAAGTCGCGGTCGGTAAAGATGGCGGCATCCGGGTCGAGCGCGTGGTGTGCGCGGTCGATTGCGGCATCGCCGTCAATCCCGATGTGATCAGGGCGCAGATGGAAGGCGGCATCGGTTACGGATTATCGGCAGCATTGTACGGCGCGATCACGCTCAAGGACGGCCGCGTCGAACAGTCCAACTTTCACGACTACAACGTGCTTCGCATCGATGCAATGCCGCAGATCGAGGTGCACATCGTACCGAGCAGCGAGAAACCGACGGGCGTCGGCGAGCCGGGCGTGCCGCCCATCGCTCCGGCGGTCGCCAACGCAATCTTCGCCGCGACCGGCAAACGACTGAGAAACCTGCCGCTCAAGCTGCAGGCATGAGCGGCTTTGATGAGACGGAGGCCCCAATGATCGCTTTACGCAAAGGCTCGGAACGCGGCCATGCCAACCACGGCTGGCTCGACAGCTACCACTCGTTTTCGTTTGCCGATTACCACGACCCGCAGCACATGGGGTTTGGCAGCCTGCGCGTGATCAACGAGGACGTCGTGCAGCCTGGCAAGGGTTTCGGCACCCATGGCCACCGCGACATGGAGATCATCACCTACATCCTCGAAGGCGCACTCGAGCACAAGGACAGCATGGGCAACGGCTCGGTGATCCGTCCCGGCGACGTGCAGCGCATGAGCGCGGGGAAGGGCGTGCAGCACAGCGAATTCAATCCATCGCAAAGCGAACTCGTACACCTGCTGCAGATCTGGATCGAGCCGAATGTCATCGGCATCCAGCCAGGCTATGAGGAGAAGCATTTCGACACGGCATCGAGACGCGGCAGGCTCAGACTGATCGCATCCAGCGATGGACGCGGCGGCTCGGTAACGATCCATCAGGACGCGTCGGTCTACGCTGCGCTCATCGACGGCGCGGAGCGCGTGACGCATCAACTTGCGCCGCAGCGCAAGGCCTACGTGCACATTGCGCGCGGCGAAGTCTCGGTCAACGGCAACAGGCTTGGCGCGGGCGATGCGCTGAAGGCGAGCGGCGAATCCGGGGTCGTGTTGGAGCGAGGCGAGCAAGCCGAAGTGCTGTTATTTGACTTGAATTAATACGCGAATGGAACAGATGACGAGCCTGCTGGCGCACTACGGGCTGGCCTTTGTTTTTCTCAACGTGTTCCTGGTGCAGGCCGGTGCGCCGGTGCCGGCGGTGCCGATGCTGATGCTGGCCGGCGCGCTCGCGGCCGGCGGCGGGCTGTCGCTGCCGGCGATCGTCATGGTGTCGGTCGCGGCATCATTGCTCGGTGATCTGATTTGGTACGCAGCAGGGCGCATCCACGGCTTTCGCGTTTTGCAATTGCTGTGCCGTATTTCGATCTCGCCCGATTCGTGCGTCCGTCAGACCGAAGCCCGCTTCCAGCGCTGGGGAGCGGCATCGCTGATCGCAGCCAAATTCATTCCAGGGTTTGCAACTGTCGCGCCGCCGCTCGCTGGCGCGCTGCGGGTCAAGCTCGCGCCGTTCCTTGGCTATAGTGCGATCAGCGCAGCGCTGTGGTCGGGGCTGGCGGCCGGCGCCGGCATGCTGTTTGCGCGCCAGATCGATTGGGCACTGGCGCAACTCGCGCAGATGGGCGGTTATGCGCTGATGCTGATCGGTGCTGCGCTCGTGCTCTTCATTGCGTTGAAATGGTGGGAGCGGTGGCGTTTTTTCAAGGCGCTGCGCATGGCGCGCATTTCGGCCGGGGAACTTTACCGGCTGATGCAGGAGGGCCACGAACCGATAGTGGTCGACGTGCGTTCGGTATCGGCGCGCGAAATCGACCCGCGGCGCATTCCGGGATCGATCGCTGTTGACATCGACAATCTCGATGCCAACCTCGCCAACCTGCTGCCCGACCGCGACATCATTTTGTACTGCACATGACCGAACGAGGCCAGCGCGGCGCGTGTCGCCCGCATGTTGATCGACCGGGGCTATACCCGGGTGCGCCCGCTGGCCGGCGGGCTCGATGCGTGGGGTGAGGCGGGTTTCGACTACGAATAGAATCAGCGAGGGATTGCGGTTTTATCGGAACACAACTTCATGAAGAACCTTTCGATCATGGGCGGCATGCTGTACGCGATGGTGTATGGACCGGGACCGCTTGCGCTGGGCGGGGACAGTCGTGCGAGCGAGACGGGTGGGGGGCGTGATGCTGGAAAAAAGAGCTGAGGCGAGCGTTCCCATCCACTCGCGGAGCGTTTTTTCGAAGGCGCGTGGGAGACTCCCGTGAAGGCGATAACGTAGTGACTGGCCATGCGATCCATCGTCTGCCGAGAATTGCCTGAATGAATTACGACAAGCCTGTTGTTTCGGGCTTTCCCTCCGCGATGAGCGAAACCAGGAGTAACTGGTGGGAGCAGCCCAACCGGGTGCTTCTCATCAACCTGCGCGAAGGCGACGAGCCCAAGGTCGATGCGCGCGAGCTCGCGCGTTTCGTGCTCGATTTCGGCGCGACCGCGTTTTGCATCAACGGCGGCGGCATCGTTGCTTTTTATCAGACGCGCATTCCCGGCCAGCGCATCAGCAACGGGCTCGGCGCGCGCGATCTGCTCGCCGAGGTGATTCCGGTCGCGCACGAGAACGGCCTGCGCGTGCTGGCGCGGATCGATCCAAGCTGTGCGCCCAGGCAACTCGCTGCGGATCACCCGGAATGGTTCGCGCGCGACCGCAGCGGCGGCTTGTGCGAGGTGAGCGGGCATTACGTGACCTGTCCCAACGCCGGCTATTACCACGAGCGCATGGTCGAAGTGGTGCGCGAGATCCTCATGCGCTACGGCGCCGACGGCATTTGGAACAACCAGGGCAAATTCGCGGCGTGGGACACGGCTGCCTGCTACTGCGATACCTGCGAACGGTCGTTCCGCGCCGAGTCCGGCCACGCGATTCCGCCCGCCGAGAACTGGCAGGACCCGTTGTGGCGGCAGTACAACGAGTGGCGTTACCTGTGCATTGCCGCTTGGGTGCGGCGCATGAATGAGGCGGTTCACGCCGTCAAGCGCGATGGGATATTCATCGCCGCCGTGCAGCTGATGGAATCGCTGGAGACAATCCGGCCGGGCGGCTGGGACATCGATTACTGGCTGTCCGATCAGGATGTGCCCACGTTCGAGTGTCAGCGCCGTAACACCGCGCCGTGGTGGCCGGGAATTCAGGCCAAATATCTTGCGACGCTCGCGCCGGACAAGCCGCGCTGGATGACGGTGAGCTACTTTTATCCGTGGTGGCGCCTGTATGCCGCTCCCGAAGCGGAAAACCGGCCGTGGATCGCGCAGCAGTTCGCCAACGGCGTCAACAGCTGGCTGCATATCAACGGCGGCTATGCGGACTTGTTCGACCGGCGCGGACTCGCGCCGATGCGAGAAGTTTTTCAGCGGCTGAAACGCTGGGAGCCGTATTTTGCCGGCGCGCGCTCGGAGGCGCAGGTGGCGCTCGTGTTCTCGCGCCATACGCAGGACAACTACGGCGGCGATGAGCCGCATGCGCGTTACCTCGACTTCATCCGAGGCTGGTATTGCGCGCTGCAGGAGGCGCACATTCCGTTCGATGTGCTTTCAGACAAGCTGCTCGCATCCGAACGGTTCGCGCGTTATCGCGCGGTCATCGTTTCCAACCTCGCCTGCGTGAGCGACGAAACCGCCGCGTCGCTCGAGCAGTACGTGGCGCAGGGCGGCGGGCTGGTGGCGAGCTTCGAGGCGGGGTGGTGCAACGTGGATGGCGTTACGCGCGACGGGCCTGCGTTTGCGCGATTGTTCGGGGGTGTCTACGGCGCGCGACGCGACAACCTCAAGTCGTCGTACGCGAAGATCGAACGCCGCGACGATCCGGTGCTCGCCGGAATCGGCGATACCGACCTGTTGCCGAACGACGGCGCTTTGCGCGAATTCCGCCCCGAGTCCGGCCGTCACGTGCCGCTGACGCTGATCCCGCCGGTGATCGCGCACTCGGGCGCAACGATCAGCATTCCCGAATTGAGCGCGATAGGCGCGACGACTGACGTGCCGGTTGCGGTGCGCGGCGAATTCGGCCGTGGGCGTGTCGTCTATTTCGCCAACCAGATGGAAGCGCTGTTCTATCATTACGGTTTTGGCGACCTGGGTCGCGTGCTCGCCAATGCGGTGCGCTACGTCCGGGGCGGCGTCGCAGAGGTCGAAATCGATGCGCCGGATTTCCTCGACGTCACGCTGATGGGGCAAGACCGGCGGCGGCTGGTGCATCTGGTGAACCTGCCCGTCGACAAACCGTTGAGCACCGGCTGGCGTCATCCGGGGCGCAATCTTGTCGAGGTACGCGGCATCGAGGTGCGATTGCGGCCGCGAGTTGGTGAGCGCGTGCGCGAGGTGCGGCTGGCGACGACCGAGCAGGTGTTGACGCATACGCTGAATGACGGCTGGATCGCGGTGACAGTGCCGCGTCTTGCCGATCACGAGATCGTGATATTCGAGTTCGAATGATTTTGCACAGTGAAGGATCGTGAAATGAAAGCGAAACCATGGATTGCGCTCGGCGCGGCTGCATTGGCAATGCAAGCGGCCGATGGACGCGCGGCGCAGGCTGGAGCCTATCCGGCCAAGCCGCTGCGGCTCATCGTGCCGCTGACCGCCGGCGGACCGACCGACCTCATCGCGCGCCTCATCGCGCAGCCGCTTGGCGAGCGCCTCGGCCACCAGGTCGTCGTCGACAACAAACCCGGCGCCGGCGGGAACATCGGCGCCGAACTCGTGGCGAAGTCGCCGCCCGACGGCTACACGCTGTTCATGGGTACGTCGGGGCCGCTGTCGATCAACACGAGCCTTTATCGCGATCTCGCTTATGACCCCGTGCGTGATTTCGCGCCGATCATTCTTGCGGCGTCAGCGCCGTTCGTCGTGGTCGTGCATCCGTCGCTGCCCGCGGCCGACGTGAGGCAACTCATCGCGCTGGCAAAAGCGAAGCCGGGTAATCTCAACTATGGCGCGGTGACCGGCAACGCGGCGCATCTGGCGAGCGAACTGTTCAAAAGCATGGCCGGCATCGACATGGTGTTCGTGCCGTACAAAGGAGCCGCGCCAGCGAACACGGACCTGATCGCGGGCCAGATCCAGCTTTCATTCGCTTCGACGCCGGGCTCGGTGCCACTGGTCAAATCGGGCCGGCTCAAGGCGCTCGCAGTGACGAGTTCCAAGCGCATCGCCAAGCTGCCCGAGGTGCCAACCGTTGCGGAATCCGGAGTGCGCGGTTACGAGGCGGGCGTGTGGTACGGCGTCGTGGCGCCCGCCAAAACGCCGCGCGAGATCATCGTAAGGCTCAACCAGGAGATCGCGGGCATCCTCGGCGAGCGCGCCGCCCGCGAGCGCATGGCCGCCAACGATTTCGAGCCGACCGTATCGAGTCCCGAGGAGTTCGGCGCGTTCATCAAGCGCGAAATTGACAAGTGGGGCAGGGTCGTCAAGGCTACTGGCGTGCGGCCGGAGTGATCGCCGCGGCGTAACCCCCAAGAACGATACCAACCTTGCTGAGCTTGTTCATTTCCCCCTCGTGCGTCTGACGAAACCCCGCGTCGGGAACCGCCGCTCTTGCTTGTTGTGCTAGCCGCTAACGTCCGTGTTGTGGTGCGCGCGGCTGTTCTTGCCGCGCGTCACTCGCGAACACGTGGTTGGGAGGCAGTTTCACGGCACCGCGTCCGGTGACTTGGTGTTGTCAACTGTCGGCCACTGGTTTTCCATCGACGGCAACGGAGTTTCCTTCCCGGTCATGCGCTCGATCGCGATCGCGTAGACGGTGACCTGATCCAGTCGGGGGAAGAAACTTTTCGGACGGACCCAACTCGTATTGCCATACTTTCCCATCAGAGCATCAAAGAACGCTTCCTTCTGCTGTCGATCCTCGACGACTCGGATACGACCGAATGCGACGACGCTGCGGTACGCAACGGACGTGTCACATTCATACCGTCCATAAGGGAATACATCCCCGGGGTCGTCCAGTTCGAAGCACACCCGGGGTTCATGGTCGATATTGGCTCGAAAGTGTCCACGCGCGCGGGTGTTGTGAACCCAAATCTCTCCATTGATCCAGACGTAAAGCAGCGGAACGATATATGGCCAACCATCCGGGCCGACGGTTGCCAACCGACCAGAATATCCGCACAGGACTATCTCCCGGACGCGTTCGTCGGACATCAGCTTGTCCGTTCGCTTGACCTGTGGCGCGTTACTCATCGACGAAGTCGCTCACCTTGCTGCCGCCCAATGTGTAATGGTTTGCAGAAACGCCATTAAGCATAATCCATTCGTCATAGCTTGTGTAGTCAACTTCCCCGAAGTTAATGCGTTATCGGGGTACGGGCTTTATTCATCACCTGATATCGATTTTGCGATCTTCCGACTTGACGTGACGGCACGCATCAACGATCCTCGCAATTTTCGCGTGTCGTCGTCGATGGCAGATCAGAATTTCCCTTGCGCTCAACGCGTTTCGCAGATCCGTCCCTTTCACGTGATGGAGCTGCTCGCACGCGCGCGCGAGCTCGAAGCGCAGGGCCGCTCGATCGTGCACATGGAGATCGGCGAGCCCGATTTTCCGACGGCAAAGCCGATCTGCGACGCCGGCATCCGCGTGATCGAAACCGGCAAGCTGTTCTACACGCCGGCGCTCGGGCTGCCGGAGTTGCGCGCGGCGATTGCGCGGTTCTACCGTAACCGCTATCAGGTCGAGGTGCCGGCATCGCGCATCATCATCACTACCGGTGCATCGGGCGCGCTGCTGCTCGCGATCGGCGTGCTGATCGAGCCCGGGGATGAGGTGCTGATGGCCGATCCCGGCTATCCGTGCAACCGCAATTTCGTGCGCATGATGGGCGGCGTGCCGGCTGAGATTCCGGTCGGCGCCGAAAGCGCTTATCAGCTGTTGCCGGAAATGGTGGCGCGTTGCTGGACGCCGCGCACCCGCGCCGTGATGGTCGCCTCGCCGTCGAATCCAACGGGCACGCTGATGCCCGAAGACTCGCTGCGCGCGATCGCGGCGATCGCGCGCGAGCGCGGCGGCGCGATGATTGTCGACGAGATATATCACGGCTTGATCTACGAAGGCGATTACACCACCGCGCTCAAGTTCAGCGACGACGTGTTCGTCATCAACAGTTTCTCCAAATACTTCAACATGACCGGCTGGCGGCTGGGCTGGATGGTGGCGCCGGAAGCCTACGTGCGGGAGCTCGACAAGCTGTCTCAGAACATCTACCTGTCTGCGCCGACGCCGGCGCAGCATGCGGCGCTCGCCGCCTTCGAGCCCGCGACGATTGCGATCCTGGAAGATCGCCGCGCCGAATTCAAGGCGCGCCGGGATTTCCTGGTGCCGGCGCTGCGCGAACTCGGCTTCCGCATCCCGGTTGTGCCGCAGGGTGCTTTCTACATCTATGCGGATTGCAGCGGACTGACTGGCGACAGCTTCGCTTTTGCGCGCGATCTGCTCGAGACCGCGGGAGTGGCGATCACGCCGGGCGCCGATTTCGGCGCCAATGCCGCCGAGCGCCACGTGCGTTTCGCCTATACCAACGCCATCCCGGTGCTGGCGGAGGGCGTCAAGCGCATCGGCGTATTTCTCGCGCGGGCTTGATCAGGCCAGCACTTTGATTAGAAGCGATGCGCCGCTTGCGACCAAGAGCGCGGCGATGCATTGCACCAGGCGCCGCCGCGAAAGGTTGAGATGCAGCCGGTGCCCGACGAACAGCCCGAGCAGCATCCCCGGCGCCAGCGCGAGCGCAAACAGAAATATGCCGTCCTGAGCATACAAGCCGTAGAGCGCAAACAATACGACGCGCGTGAGGGTGGTGATGCTCAGCAGCGCGGCGATGGTCGAGCGCACCTGCAAAGGATCGTGTCCGCGCGCGGTCAGATACATCACGTAAAGCGGGCCACCCACCCCGAACAGCGAAGACAGCACGCCGCCTACGACGCCGACCGGAACCGCCGACCCCTGCGGCACCCGAAAGCCGATTTCGCGACCGCTTAATGTATAAATTCCATAGGCAGCGACGAGCCCGCCGAGCGTGCCGAGCACGAAATGCGCAGGCAGGTTGACCAGCAACGCGACGCCGGCGACCATGCCGATCGCCATGCACGGCAGCAGCCATGCGAGTTCATGCCGCAGCAGATGCCCGCGCGACTGCAGCCCAACCCGCACCGCCGCGGCGAAATCGAGCAACGCGAGCATGGGCAGCACGAAAGTAAGCGGATAGAAGTGCGCGAACAGCGGAATCGTGATGAGCGTGGATCCAAACCCGGACAGTGCGTACAGCAGGTAGGCGATGAACGCAACGGCGGTGGCGGCGATAAGGATTTCCGGCGTGAGCATAATGCGCTTTTCGGCTGAGTATGGCGCGTAGCAGGTAAAATATCGGCAAGTAAACAGTGACCGGTGATTCACTAATTACCAGTCACCAATATCACCAATCACTATTTACCTCAACATGACGCAAATTATTCTGATCCGCCACGGCGAGACCCTGTGGAACCAGCAGCGCCGCATGCAGGGGCATTCCGACAGCCCGCTATCGGAAACCGGCGTGCGCCAGGCACAACAGCTCGCGCAGCGGCTGAAGCAGACCACGTTCAACGCGCTTTACAGCAGCGACTCGGGGCGCGCACACCATACCGCGCGCAGCGTCGCCGAGGTCACCGGGCACGACATCGTTCTCGAGCCGCGGCTGCGCGAGCGTCATTTCGGCGTGTTCGAAGGGCTCACCGGCAGCGAAATCGAGGCCAGCTTTCCCGCCGACTACGCGCGCTTCAAGAGCCGCGACCAGGCTTTCGTCATTCCGGGCGGCGAAAGCGCATTACAGTTCCGCGCGCGCGTATTTTCCTGCCTGCATGAGATAGCCAGCCGGCATGCTCGCGAACTGGCAGTGGTCATTACCCACGGACTCGTGCTTGATGCGGTGTATCGCGCGGCCCTCGGCATCCCGCCGGAGCTGCCGCGCATCCACGAGCTGGTGAATGCCGGCATCAACCGCCTGCGCTACGACAGTGGCGCATGGCACGTTGAGGTGTGGGCCGACGGCAGCCACCTCGATGCAAGTGCGCTGACATCGGCGTGAGTGTGACGCGCGCGATCACCGTTTTGGTTCACGGCCTGTGGGTGCACGGCGTGGTGATGGGACTGCAGCGCTGTTATCTCGCGCGCATGGGTTTCGATGCGGTGTGCTACTCCTATCCTTCGGTGCGTCTCTCGCTGACCGAGAATGCTGACCGCCTCGCGCAGTTCGCGCGCAAGCTCGCGGAGCCGCGCATTCACTGGGTCGGCCACAGCCTGGGCGGGCTGGTGATCCTGCGCATGCTCGAGCGCGAGCCGGTGCTGCCGCCGGGGCGCGTCGTGCTGCTCGGCGTTCCGTATCGCGACAGCTTCGCCGGACGCGTGCTGGCCGGCAATACACTCGGTGCGCGCGCACTCGGGCGCAGTATGCGCGAGTGGCTGGCCGCTCAAAAGCCCGCTCATTATCCCGGGCGCGACATCGGCGTCATCGCCGGCTCGATGGGCGTTGGCCTCGGGCGTGTGGTGGCGCGGGGACTGCCTGTGCCGAATGACGGCGTAGTCGCGGTCACCGAAACCGAACTCGCAGCGGCACGCGATCGTATCGTGCTGCCGGTCAATCACATCGGTATGCTGCTGTCGCGCAGCGTCGCGCGCCAAAGCGGTGCGTTCCTGCGCGATGGCAAATTTGATCACCGAGCGGGCATGAGCTGAAATGCTGCGCCTGCTTTTCATCTGCATTGCGGCAATGGCGCCACTGCTCGCGGGCTGCAGCAATTTCGGCTATTACATGCAGTCGATCGATGGCCAGATCAAGGTGCTGCGTGCGCGCCAGCCGATCGCCAGCGTGATTGCCGATCCGGCGACACCGCCGGTGCTCAAGAACAAGCTGGAGCGCGCGCTGGCTATGCGTGACTTCGCGAGCCGCGAATTGAGACTCCCCGACAACTTGAGCTATCGCAGTTACGCCGATCTGCAGCGGCCGTTTGTGGTATGGAGCGTGTTTGCCGCCGCGGAGTTTTCGGTCGAACCGCAGCAATGGTGTTTCCTCGTTGTGGGCTGCGTCGGCTATCGCGGCTATTTCACGCAGTCCGGGGCGGAGGCTTTGGCGCGCGAACTGCGTAGCGAGGGGCTCGACGTGTTCGTGTCCGGCGTGCCCGCTTATTCGACGCTTGGCTGGTTCGACGACCCGGTGCTGAGCACCTTCATAAACTATCCGGAGCACGAACTTTCGCGCCTGATCTTCCATGAGCTTGCGCACCAGGTGGTTTACGTCAAGAACGACAGCGAGTTCAACGAGTCGTTCGCGGCTACGGTCGAGGCCGAAGGCGTGCGGCGCTGGATTGCGCGCAACGGCGACGACAGGATGCGCGCCAATTTCGAGCGCGCGCAGCAGCGGCGCGCGCAGTTTAGAGGTCTCGTGTTGAATTACCGCGAGAGGCTTGCGGTCCTGTATCGTTTACCCATAGCCCCGGAAGAGATGCGCGTTCGCAAGACGCAGGCATTTTCCGACATGCAGCGGGATTATGAGCTGCTCAAGCTGCAGTGGGGCGGCTTTGCCGGCCTCGATCGCTTTTTCAACAACGCCGGAAACGCACACCTGGCTTCGGTTGCTATTTACCATGCGCTGGTGCCGCAGTTCCAGCAATTGATTGCGAAGCACAACGGCGACCTCGCGGCGTTTTATGCCGAGGTGAAAGAGCTTGCCGCGCTTGGCAAGGAGGAGCGCAAATCGCGGCTTGCCGCAGCCGTGGCGCCGGCGCACAAGGAGCCGTTATAAACGTTGTTTGTGTTACGTGTCTCGTGGTTCGGTGGCGCCCGAGCGCGAGGAGCCGTTATAATTTGTCTGGTCTTGCATAAGGAGGACTCCATGAAACTCACCAGTTCAAGTTTTCAGAACAGCGGCAAAATCCCCGCCGAATTTGCGTTCTGCGCGCCCGATCCCCAAACCCACGTCACGCTGTCGAAGAACCGCAATCCCGATCTGGCGTGGAGCGACGTGCCCGCCGGCACCAAGTCGTTCGCGTTGATTTGCCACGATTATGACGTGCCGGGCAAGCCTGATGACGTCAACCAGGAAGGCCGTACTATTCCGGTGACTCTGCCGCGAGTCGATTTCTATCACTGGGTGCTGGTCGATCTGCACTCGAATGCAAGCTCGATCAAGGCCGGCGAGTTTTCCGATGGCGTCACGGCGCGCGGCAAGAAGGGCCCGGCAGGCCCGCACGGCACGCGCCAGGGCATCAACGATTACACCATGTGGTTTGCCTCCGACAAGGACATGTCAGGCGACTACTTCGGCTACGACGGACCGTGCCCGCCGTGGAATGACACCATTCCGCACCACTACGTGTTCACGCTCTACGCGCTCGATATCGACAAGTGCCCAGTCAGCGGCGCCTTCAAGGGCCCCGATGTGCTCGCCGCGATCCGCGGCCACGTGCTTACGCAGGCGACGCTGACCGGCGTCTACAGCCTGAATCCGGCCGTCAAAACCTGAGCGGGACGCGATTCGAAGAGGCCCGGTTTAGTCGGCCTTTTGATCGGAGCAGGAGAATTGACCAATCCCGTTCACGCCCTGCTATTCGATTTTGGGGGCGTGGTCGTTGAAATCGACTTCAACCGCAGATATTGAAAACGCTCTTGGGAAGTTCCTGCCGCGAACGAGATGCTGGTCGGCCACCTTGTGACCCGACTTCACGCTGACGATCTCGC
>PLYS01000347.1 GCA_003153455.1 Betaproteobacteria bacterium
AGCTCGTGCGACATGTTGGCGAGGAAGTCCGACTTCGCGCGGCTCGCCTCCTCAAGCTGCAGCGTGCGCTCGGCCACGCGCCGCTCCAGCGAGGCGTTGAGGTCTCGAATCTCCTGCTCGGCGCGCATTTTCTCGGAGATGTCCTGAATCATCCCGATGATCGCTGGGCGGTCGCGGTAGGTTGCACGGGTTCCGTGCACACTGGCCTCGATCGTCGAGCCGTCCTTGCGCAGTGCAGTGGTGCTGTAGCTGATGCTGCGCGCGCCGCCTTTAAGCCACTTGCGAATATTCTCTTCTACCGCAGCGCGTTCGTTTTCGGCAACCACCGACAATGCGTCCTGGCCTATCGGTTCGTCGGCCGAGTCGTAGCCAAAGATTTCGGCGAAACGCGGATTTGCGTAGGCGAGCTTGCCGTCCTGGATAACGTAGATACCGGCGATCGATTGTTCGACCAGGCCGCGGAACTGGGCCTCGGCTTCGACAAGCCGGTCCTCGGCACGGACGCGCTCGGTGATGTCGCGAATGATGCCGGTGACGAACTGGCCCTTGGCGGTTTCCCACTTCGCCAGCGAGAGTTCCAATGGGAACTCGCTCTTGTCCTTGCGGTGCCCCTTCAATTCAACCATTGTGCCGATGAGGTGTGGCTCTTCGCCGGAGAGCACCCGGTTCATGTCCGTGAGATGCCGATCGTGATATAAATGCGGCATCAGCAGAGTCAGCGGCTGACCGTTGATCTCGGGTTCCGTGTAGCCAAAGATGATCTCAGCGCCCCGGTTCCAACCCACAATGTTTCCCGCGCTGTCGGCAGTGACAATGGCGTCGTTGGCAGACTGGGCCACTGCCCGATAGTGCGCCTCGCTCTCGCGCAAAGAACTGTTCGCGATTTCGAGTTCCGCCGTCCGCTCGGCGACGCGGCACTCTAACGCGTCGTTCGCGACGCGCAGCTTCGCGTTGAGTGTCTCGACCTGTGCCTGCGCGACGCGGCGTTCGGTGATGTCACGCCCGATGCAAACGATGCCGTTGCCGCGACCGTGCCGGTCTTTGATCGGCACCTTGACCACGTCGTACCATGGGTGGTCATTTCTGAACACTAACCGGCGCTCGATGCGCAATGGGTTGCCGCTGCTCAGGACTTGTTGATCTTCAGCCGCCGACCGTTCGGCGGCATCAGCAGGTAGGAGGTCGCGCGAGGTCTTGCCAATGGCAGCCTCCGGTTCGATGCCGAGCACTCGCGCAAACGCGCGGTTTATGGCGAGAAAGTGACCGCCGGCGTCCTTGATCCAGGCAGCATCGGGGATGTTGTCGAGCAGCGCCGCCGCCCGCTGCTCGGTGACTGCAAGCGCGCCGCGCGCTTTCTGCTCGCGGGTGTAGAGTCGCAGCAACCAGCCGCAGAACGCGAGGATCAGGAGCGTCGCGATTCCGGCGGCAACATAACTGTCGCGCTGCAGGCGATCGTGCGTTGCGAGCGCTTCCCTTTCCGAAACGGCGACCGTGACGTATAGTGGATAATCACGAAGCGCCCGATAGCTCCAAATGCGGGTGATGCCATCGACGATGCTCGTGAAGATGAGGCTGCCTTGCTGGCCGTGCTCGATCGCGTTCACAATCGGCGTGTTGCGCACATCCTGACCGGCGCCGGGCTCCTGTCCAGCCAGGCGGGACCGGATAAAGCCATCGCGCCCGCCCAGCGACGCCACGCCCTCCTTGCCGAGGTCGATGTCGCGGTAGAAATTGGAGAAATAAAGCGGGTCGACGCCAATCGACACGGCGCCGCCGAACGAGCCGTCGGGCTTGTTGATGCGGCGGCTCATCGGCATCAGCCAGCGCCCCCCGAGGCGCCCCATTACCGCCTTGCCGACAAACAGCTTGCCGCTATCGTGTTGGGAGTGGAACTTGAAGTGATCACGGTCGGCGACATTGGCGGGTGGCGCGGGCGTATTGGTGATCACGGCGTCGCCGCGCTCGTCCAGCACCGCGATGATCACCACAAGTTCCGGGTTGGC
Organism: Betaproteobacteria bacterium; assembly: GCA_003153455.1. Taxonomy (GTDB): domain Bacteria; phylum Pseudomonadota; class Gammaproteobacteria; order Burkholderiales; family SG8-41; genus PALSA-1004. The sequence continues at coordinate 2,004 of PLYS01000347.1, forward strand.
GCCGGCCTCGCGCACGAACTGTGCGAGGTCAAGCTTGGCGCCCAAGCGTTCGTATTGCGTGCGTACCAGCAGTACGAGCTGGTCGATCTGCTTGATGGTGCGGATCGTATGCTCTTCGAAGGCGCGCGCCAGATTGGCGTTGGACTGCATCACCTGCGCGATCTCGCGTTGCCGCTCGTCGCGCAGGTAAAGGATTGTCATGGCCCAGCCGATCCCGATCATGAGTACGGTAAACGCCACAATGCCCCGATACATCCTGCTGGGGTTGGAGCTAGATACGATATTCATTGGGAGTGTGAGCTCCTTGCAAAACTATTGTTTGTAGGTGAGATTGACTTCCTGGATTTCTGCCATCATCTGATCAGCGGCCATCGTTGCCTCTCCTATCCGAATTAGAACAGGGACTCGAAAAAACGCCTAAGCCCATGACGACATTCTCGGGCCGGCCTGGGCGGAAGGAAATGAGAGGTTTGCTACGTTTCTTGTAGGATTCGCGCTAAAGGCCGCGTAGGAAGTCTTCCTACATGCAAAGCAGAACAGCTCCCCGGCGCCAGGAGGAGCCGGGGATAATCAGGACCGGCCGGATGAATCGACCTTCCCGCGGGCCTTTGCCGAAATAGTTTTGCAAGAAGCTCCCTTGGAAGCAGAATTAACTCAGCCACCGCGATGGCAGCGGGCAACATACATCCAGTACATTGGTTGCGATTCGCTCGACCGATTGTTGCCGATGCCAGACCAGGAGGGGCGAGACCTGGCACGTAATGATGACTTCGACCATGCGCACGATGCGATCCACCGCGTCCAAATGCAGTGCGTAGGTCTGCCCATCAACCGTCATCAAGACCCATCGAATCAAAGAAGCCACCTTTTCCACTAAGAAGCTCCCGTATCCGTCGCTGGCGCAACGCCCATGACCGCTGCCACCGCCGGGACAAGGTCGGTGAGGATGTGGTCCTTGCATACGTAGGCGCGCGCACCGGCCGCGAGGGCTTGCTGGACGTAGACCTCACCGCTCTTGTGCGAAACGACGATTACCTGGATCCCGGGATACAGGATTTTCAGCCGGGCAGTCAGCTCGATTCCGTCGGCATCGGGCAGGCAAATATCCATCAGTACCAACTGTGGCCGATAGGCATGGCAGGCTTGGAGCGCGCCCGCGCCGTTCGCTGCCTCCCGAAAACTGCAGCCCGGAAACACACTCTGCAGAAACTCGCGCATCACTTGGCGCAGCGGTGAATGATCCTCAACGATCAGCACGGTCTTCTGCTCCCCGATATCGGCCCCGCTCGTCATCGAGCATGTCCCTGTTGATTCAGGCGTCGGCGTGGCGGCTCCCGCAGAACCCGACTGCCGAATTCAGGGTAATGGGAATCGGTATTGCCGTCTGTCGTCAAAGCATGACACTGCAACCCTCTTTGGCGAGTGGGTATAACTCAACGTCGGTTATGCGTACCGCGTTTTGGCCTCGACGGGCGCGCAATAAATTGCCCGTACAGTGAATCGGTTACGATTGCCGTGGGGTTGCGTCTATTGAGAATTACGGAAGGGTGTGACGCACTACGCTACTTGGGCGGCGTCAGGCCGTGTTCAAGCGCGAACTTGACGAGAGACGGCACGTCGCTCACGCCCAGCTTCACCATCAGGCGGCTGCGATACGTCTGCACCGAGCTCGGGGAAAGGTGGATCATGCGCGCGATTTCTATGCTGGTCTTGCCTTCGGCCACGAGTTGCAGCACTTGCCGCTC
>PLYS01000372.1:0-5896 GCA_003153455.1 Betaproteobacteria bacterium
CAGCGGGGCGCGAAGTCTGGTTCTGACCCTGCTCAAGGCCAATGGCATCGAAGCGCGCGGGCCGACCCTGCTGCTCGATCTGGGCGGAGAAGCCGCGGTGCAGGCCCTGCTCAAGCGCAAAGTCGATGCCGTGTTCCTGATGGGGGATTCCGCCACGCCGGCGAACATGCGCAAGCTGGTACGCACGCGGGGCATCCGGCTGCTCGATTTCGTGCAAGCCGACGGTTACGCACGCCGCTTCCGTTATCTGAACAAACTCGAACTGCCGATAGGGTCTATCGATCTCGGCGAAAATATTCCAGAGAAAGATCTTTTTTTAATCGCCCCCACGGTCGAACTCGTTGCGCGCTCGGACCTGCACCCTGCGCTGTCCGATCTCCTGATCGAGGCCGCGCGCGAAGTGCACGGCCATGCGAGTCTCCTGCAGCGCGCGGGCGAGTTTCCCGCGCCGCTCGAGCATGAATTTCCGATCAGCGACGACGCGACGCGTTACTACAAGACAGGCAAGGGCTTTCTTTATCGCTACCTGCCGTTCTGGCTGGCGAGCCTGGCGGACCGCACGACAGTGGTGCTGGTGCCGATCGTACTTCTGCTGATACCCGGATTGCGGCTGGTGCCGGCGTTGTATCGCTGGCGCATCAAGATGCGCATCTACCGGCGCTACGGCGAGTTGATGGCGGTGGAACGGGGCATGCTGGAGCAGCCGACGCCTGAGCAGCGGACGGAATTGCTCAAGCGGCTCGACGCTATCGAGGAGCAGGTCAACAGCGTCAGGATGCCCCTGCCTTTCGCCGATCAGTTCTACGTGCTCCGCCAGCACATTATTTTCGTGCGCGAGCGGCTCGCGGGGAGCACGGTCAAGGCTTGAGCGCGTAATTTAAATCGCTGACCGCGTTGACCGCGGGGCTGAGGTCCGGCCGCTCGGACCGATAGATGGCGCAGAGCTAGATTTCTTGTAGGAAGAATACCTACAACCATCCTCCCGACGCCGCGTTGCGCTCTTAGGAGAGCGTCTGATGCAGAGGCTTCAGGGTGACGGCGTCCATGAGTGCAAGTCTAGCAGACCGGGCGCCGCTTGCAGGTCCACCGCGCGAGCGCGCAAGCCCGCGTCCGCACGCATCTCAGCTTTCGCAACCTTGTGCGTCGGCGTATGCGGAAGCGCGTCGACTATCGCCACGAAGCGCGGCACTTTTATCGCAGCAAGATGCTCGCGCGACCACTGCGCGATATCTGCGGCGGCAAGCGTATGCCCGGGCCGCGGCACCACCGCCACGAAAATTTCATCCTCGCCCAGTTCCGATGGTACGGCGATCGCCGCCGCCTCCAGCACGGCGGGATGCGCGCCGATCACGCGGTCGAGCTCGGCGCCCGCAATGTTCTCGCCGCGGCGGCGGATGATGTCCTTCTTGCGCGACACGAAAAAGAAATAGCCGTCGGCGTCGCGCCGCACCAGGTCGCCGGTCAGGAACCAGCCGTCGCGGAAAGCGCCGCGTGTCTGCTCCGGATCGCGGTAATAGCCCTGCATGATGATCGGCGTCTTCACGCTGAGCTCGCCGACCTCGTCGACGCCGACGTCGTTGCCGGAATCGTCGACGACGCGGCATTGCGCCCACGGCCGCGCCGGATCGGGATGGCGTCCGAGCGGTCCCATGCTGCCCAATTTCTGCGGCCCTTCGAACGGGTTGCAGGTCACGCCAGGAATCTCGGTCATGCCGTAGCCGCCGATCAAATGCGGGATATGAAAATCATTGCGGAACGTCTCGACCACGGCCTGACGTGCGCCGTAGATCTTGGTGATGCGATGTCCGGGGCGGAATTCGCTGCGAGGGCGATTCATCAGGATCGTGCCGATCGCCTCGATGATATTGACTTCGGTCGCGCCGTTGTCCGCCGCAGTCTGCCAGAACGTGGAAGCCGAAAACCGCGGCACGATGATCATGCCTGCGCCGGCGGCAAGCGTGCCGGCGACCGAATAAAACAGCGCATTGATATGAAACAGCGGCAGCACGATCATGATGCGCTCGTCGGGCTGGACATAGATGCGCTGCACGAACGCCTCGCCGCACGTGACNNGGCGCCGCGGCGATGAGATCGTCGAGCGCGGGCACGCCCTCGGCCGCACGATCGGTCAACATGAACCACGGCTCAGACTCCATCCCGCCGCTTGCCGCGCGGGCGACCGCGAGCGTGTCGGCGCCGCACGCCACCGCTGCGACCCCGGCGTGATGCAGCACGTAGCGCGCCTCGGCGACGCCGAACTCCGGATTGACCGGCACCATGATCGCACCCAGCCGCGCCAGCGCAAACAGCAGCAGCGGATGGCCGGGATTGTTGCGCGCCATCACCGCGACGCGGTCGCCTTGCCTGATGCCGCGCGCCGCGAGCGCGCGCGCAGTGCGCAGCATCGCGTCGTGAAATTCCTGCCAGCTCCAGGTACGCGCTTCGTACACCATGAACTGGCGCTGGGGATCACGCTGCATGCGGCTCGCGAACGCCCCAAGCAGGGTGTAGTTGTGCTCGGCGTAGAGTTTGAGAACTTCGAGCGGGGTTTTCATTGAATTGTCCGAAAGCGCGCAACAAATCGAGCCGATACCCGGTGCAATGGATCCGCTTTCGTAGCGCAGGCGAGGCGCCTGCGCTGCTCTCATTTTGTTACGCGCTTCAAGCATGACAGGAAATGCTCGATTATACGAAACGCGCGGACGCACAACAATCTCGCCTATAATCGCTGTTCGTATCGGGAGGAAAATCAAGCCATGTTTGCGCCGCCGCAGTTGATCCAGACCGAAGTCTTCACCGAAGTGCCGCAGGCGCTGCGCAAGACCAGCACCAATGCCGAGCGCATCGCCGCCGGCCGCGTGCTCTACTCGCACATGTAAGAAGATCTTTCAACGCAAAGAGCGCAAAGGAAAAACGAAGGCGCCAAGGGAGGATGGGGAACAGCGAACGATAACGCGAGTGTCGGGGATTCGCTCTTTGCCTCTCGCCTCTCGCCTCTCGCCTCTCGCCTCTTGGTTTTTGTCATGGACCTCAATAATCCCGCCGCTCGCGCGCGCATCGAAGCGTTTCTGCACGACGCGGCAGGCGCCGATAAGGTTCTCATTACCCGACTCGAGCGCATGAGCGGCGGCGCGGTGCAGGAAAACTGGACGCTCGACGCCGAAGTTACCGGCGGCGCATGGTCCGGAGCGCAACGCTGGGTACTGCGCACTGACGCCGCAGCGAGAGTCGAGGCTAGCCTCAAGCGCAGCGAAGAGTTCCAGGTCCTGCAAGTCGCGCACGCGGCCGGCTTGAGCGCACCCCGGCCGTTGTGGTCGTGCAGCGATAGGGCGGTCACCGGCCGCGAGTTTTTTGTGATGCAACGGCTGCCCGGCGTTGCGAGCGGACATCGCGTCACGCGCGACGCATCTCTTGTTCCCGAGCGCGCGCGCCTGGCGCGGGAGCTTGCCGTCAACCTTGCGCGGCTGCATGCGATCAAGCCCCCGCAGCCCAAGCTCTCCTTCCTCAGGACCCTGCTCGCGCGCGACAATATCGTGCTCTACCGCAGCTACCTCGATCGCATACCCGAACCGCATCCGGTGCTCGAATGGGGACTGCGCTGGTGCGAAGTGAACGCTCCGGTGTAAGAGGAAACCACGTTCATCCACCGCGATTACCGCACCGGCAATTATCTCGTCGACAACGGCCGGCTTGCCGGCGTACTTGACTGGGAGTTCGCCGCGTTCGGCAATCCGCTCGAGGACGTCGGCTGGATTTTTGCCAAGTGCTGGCGTTTCGCCGGCAGGGACCTTCCCGCCGGGGGCATCGCCGAAGCCGCGGATTTTCTGGCGCCGTATCAACGGGAATCGGGGCGCACCGTGACAGCTGAAGCACTCGTATACTGGCAGGTGATGGCGCATGTGCGCTGGGCGATGATCGCGCTGCAGCAGGCGCAACGCCATTTGTCGGGCAGCGAGCCGTCGCTCGAACTCGCGCTGACAGGACGCATCGTCGCCGAGCTTGAATACGAGATCGTGGCGCTAACGAGAGCTGAAATCCATGACAATTAGGTGCGAATGGAAGATGAGGAGGAGGTGAACGGGTGAACGGGTGAACACCCCCTCCCTAACCCTCCCCCTTGTGAAAGGGGGAGGGAATCTATTACCCGTTCACCTGTTCACTTGTTCACTCGTTCACGAGTTCACATATGAACGACCGTCCAGACGCCACCGAATTGCTCGAGATCGCGCGCCGCACGCTGCTCGCTGACATGCTGCCGCGGCTGCCGGAAGACCTGCGCTACCCCGCGCTGATGATCGCCAACGCGATGGCGATCGCCGGGCGCGAGCACGCCGCGGGCGACGCCGACGCAAGCGCGGAACTGGCGCGGCTGCAAGAATTTTACGGCGCGCCGCACCAGGCGCTCGCCGGCAGCGCGCTTGCTGCGGCGCTGATTGATTATAATCGGCGGCTGGCGGCCGATATCCGCGCCGGGCGCTGCGACGACCGCGCCGGGCTGCGCGACCATCTCTCACAAACCACCGCCGACAAGCTCACGATTGCTAATCCCAAAGCTCTCAATAGCTAAGCCCGCCGCCACGACGGAAGAAATCAAAATGCAGCCGCAGATGTCATTCGAGCCGCTGACGCCGACCGCTTTCCTGCGGCGCTCGGCCGCGGTGTTCGCCGACCGCATTGCGGTGATCGACGGCGAGTACCGCTACACTTACGCCGAATTTCTCGAACGCGCGCTGCGCCTCGCAGGTGCGCTGCGCACGCTCGGCGTCGCACCCGGCACGCGCGTCGCGGTGCTTGCGCCGAATACGCACGTGCTGCTCGAGGCGCATTATGGCGNNCGCGACATCGCGCGCGAAGTCGGCGGCGCATTGAAGCTGGTGCGCGCCGGCGGCGCCGACGAATACGAAAAACTGCTGGCCGACGCAGCACCGCACAGCGAGCCGGTCGCCGACGAACGCGGCATGCTTTCCATCAATTACACCAGCGGCACTACCGGCAAGCCGAAAGGCGTGACGTATCACCACCGCGGCGCCTATCTGCAGGCACTGGCGATGGCGGCGCACATGCGGCTCGATTGCGACAGCGTGTACCTGTGGACGCTGCCGATGTTCCATTGCAACGGCTGGTGCTTCACCTGGGGCGTCACTGCCGCCGGCGCCACGCATCTGTGCCTGCGCAAAGTCGATCCCGCGCTGATCTGGCGGCATCTGCGTGAATCGAACGTCACGCATTTGAGTGCCGCGCCTACGGTGCTGATCATGCTCGCATGGGCGCAGGAGGCAGCGCTCGGCAAACCGCAGCGCGCGGTGCGGGTTGCAACCGGCGGCGCGCCGCCGACGCCGGCGCTGTTGACGCGCATGGCGGAGCTCGGCATGGAGGTAACGCACCTCTACGGGCTCACCGAAACCTTCGGTCCGGCGGCGATTTGCGAATGGCGCGCCGACTGGAGCAAGCTCGCAGCCAACGAGCAGGCGCAGATCAAGGCGCGCCAGGGCGTCGGCAACGTGATCAGCGAATCGCTGCGCGTGGTCGATGCCGCCGGCAGCGACGTGCCTGCCGATGGCGTAACGCTGGGCGAAATCGCGCTGCGCGGCAACAACGTGATGCTTGGCTATTACCGTGACGACGAAGCGACGCGGCGCGCCGCGCCCGACGGCTGGTTCCGGACCGGCGATCTCGGCGTCATGCATAGTGATCGCTACATCGAAATTAGGGACCGTGCCAAGGACATCATCCTCTCGGGCGGCGAGAACATCGCCTCGGTCGAAGTCGAGCGCGCGCTGTCGGCGCATGCGGCCGTGCTCGAAGCGGCGGTGGTCGCCGCACCCGATCCCAAATGGGGCGAAGTGCCGGTCGCATTCGTGACCCTGAAACCGGGCGCAACCACGAGTGAAGCGCA
>PLYS01000372.1:5997-25853 GCA_003153455.1 Betaproteobacteria bacterium
CCATGGACTTTACACTGCCACCTCAGATTGAAGACTACCGCAAGCGCTACCGCGCGTTCGTCGCCGAGCACCTGCTGCCGCTGGAAAGCGATCCGCAGTCGTTCGATGATCACGAGAACATCGGGCTCGACGTGCTCGGGAAAATGCGCGTCAAGGCCAAGGCGGCCGGACTGTGGGCGCCGCAGATGCCGAAAGAGCGCGGCGGCCGGGGATTCAACGTCGTCGGCATGGCCGCGTGCTACGAGGAAATGAACTACTCGATCTTTGGCCCGGTTGTCTTCAACTGCGCAGCGCCCGACGACGGCAACATGACGGTGTTGAACAAAGTCGCGACCGAGGAGCAGAAAAAACGCTGGCTGCAGCCCATCATAGAGGGCAAGGCGCGCTCGGCCATCGTGATGACAGAACCAGAGCCCGGCGCCGGTTCCGACCCGGCGATGATGCTGACCACTGCAACCAGGAATGGCGACAAATGGGTGATCCATGGCCGCAAATGGTTCATCACCGGCGCCGGCGTCGCGCAGCACTTCATACTGATCGCCAAAACTTCGGACGACAAGCGCAAGGGGCTCACCGCGTTCATGTACGACCGCGACCAGCCGGGCTGGCGCATCGTGCGTCGCATCCCGATCATGGGGCCGGAAGAGCACGGCGGCCACTGCGAGCTGGAATTCGACGGGCTCGAAATCCCCGACGCAGACCGGCTGATGAACGTGGGCGACGGCTTGAAAGTCACGCAGATCCGGCTCGGCACCGCGCGGCTTACGCACTGCATGCGCTGGCTCGGCCTGGCACGGCGTTCGATGGACATTGCGGCGGAATACGTCTCGCGCCGCGAAGCCCACGGCATCAAGCTCGCCGCGCGCGAAAGCGTGCAGTGGCTGCTGGGCGACGCCGCGATGCAGATCGAAATCGGGCGTCTGCTGGTGATGCGCGCCGCGGCGAAACTCGACCAGGGCGATTTCGCGCGCAAGGCAATCTCGATGGCGAAAGTCGCGGTTGCCGACGTGCTGCACCGTGCGGTCGACACCGCGATCCAGCTCAACGGCGCGCGTGGCTACTCGAAAGATACCGCGCTCGAATGGATCTACCGCTACGCGCGCCAGGCGCGGCTGGTGGACGGCGCGTCAGAAGTGCACAAGATGGTGCTCGCGCGGTTTTATATGGCCGAACGTAACGACTTCTGGGCGTGGAGCTAGACGGACAGGACAACGCGAAGTCCATCATCAACCTCGGCAAGCAATCGAGGGGATAGTCTTCCGATTCGCCCTGTCAGCAACGACTTGTCCACTGTGATGACCTGAGAAACGTTCACGACAGATGGTTTTGCGAGACCCGTTCCCTTGGCCGGAAGGCGAACGTTTCCAGGAGCATCAGCCAGCCGTAGGTTGGAAGTAATGACAGCCGCAATCACGGTGTTGATACGGCTGTCGTTAAAGCTGTTTGCCGAAACGATCAGCAGCGGCCGTCGAAAACCGGGACCCGACCCGGAGGGCTCAGGTAATGAAGCCCACCAGATCTCGCCACGGCGCACTACCGCTTGCCCCGAGCCAGCGTGCGATGTTGAAGCGCGGCAATCCCGGAATCAAGCGATGAGTTTTCCCGAGCGGGACCGTAGATTTCGTTAAGCCGGGATGTTATCGAGTCATCCTGGTGCTTATCGACCAGTGCCGCGAGCGCCTTGGAGTAGAGCTCGCTACGCGAGACCCCTAGCCGCGCAGCGAGGTGCTCTGCTGAGCGAAAAACAGGATCGGGGATAGAAATGGCGGTTTTCATGTAATAAGTATAACACTGGTTATACCAACGTCAATGTCTCAAGCACGCTGTACAGCAACACGCGAAAGGAACTGCACAAGCACCGCACCGGTCACCGCGGCCAGGAAGCTCAAACTGATACCCAACGCAGGCAACAAGAGCGCCAGGACAAGACAGAAGGCGACGAACGCATACAAACCGAACATCAGACCGCGCAACAGAACTACCGTGCACTCGTAACCAGAGTACCGATGCGAAAATACCGCGAGTACGCTCGTGACGACTGGAAACACCGCAAGAAGACCGCTCAAACGCGGCCCGAGATTTGACGAGAAATGAGTGACCAATACCACCAGGACGGCGCCCGCCAGCATGCGGCAGGACAGCTCCCCATAGGTGGAAACGACGATCGCCGCTGAAGAGGTGGTTCTCGGAAAAAGGCGCGGGGCCAGGACAAGAGATCCAACGGTCACAAACGCAGCGAGATAAGTGGATGGCGAACTCAGGTACAGCAGGGCCACGACCGCAAAGTACGCAAACAGACCGCACACCAGGCTGAGCGGCCACGAAAAGCGAACGGCAACCCAGGCATAAATGATCGCAAACGAGACGGCGCCCACTACACCCGAGAGCGTGCCGATGGCGGCGGTGGAGGCGAAGGACGGCCCCTGCTCGATTGCGATGAAAAGCAGGACTGGGCCTGAGACTACCGGAAGCCCGGCGAGCCAGCCTGAAACCGCCGGCCCCCAGCGGTGACCGGCGAAGGTTATTCCGGCGATAAGGAGCGGGACGAGGGTTAGCTTAAGCGCAAACAATGGGTAATAGACTGGTTTGGATGACGCACTTCAGAGTCTGGTTCGAGCCTTTGCCCCTTACGCTGCCTTGACCTTTTTCAGAAGCTCTACCCGTTTCTTCGCCCAGCGCGCGGAGACCTCTTCATGCAAGATGCTCGGGCGCGGATCATCGAGCGCCGCCAGCACCTGGCTTCGGAACCACTTGTCGTAGGCGGCGGCTGCGTGCGCCCGCTTCAGGGCTGCGGCCCGATCCGGTCGCGCCCGCCGCGCGTGTTCAGGGTCGTAACTCACTTCGCTAACCCGACATCAAATCGAAAAACTCGTTGACCGGCATCGCGGCGAGTCGCTTGCGATCGAGGCAGACGTCCTTGATCGCGCGCCGCTGCTTCTCGGCGAACACGCGCGCGACGTTCTTCTCGAACTTCTCGATCAGCAACGGTATGCCCTGCTTGCGCCGGCGGCGATGGCCCAGCGGATAATCGACCTGCGACAGCGGGGTCTTGGCGCCGTCCTTGAAGTAAACCTGGATCGAGTTGGCGTTGGAGCGTTTGGCTGGGTCGTGGTATTCGCGTTCGAATACCTCGGACTCCGAGAGTTTCATTTTCGCGCGCAGCGCGTCGATGCGCGGATCGGCGGCGACAGGGTCTTCGTAGTCCTCGGCGGTGAGCTTGCCGAAGATCATGCCGGCCGCCATCATGTACTGCATGCAATGGTCGCGGTCGGCCGGATTGGCGAGCGGCCCGGTCTTGTCGAGGATGACCATCGACGAGTTGTGGCACTTCACGTCGACCCGTTTGATGTCGTCGAGCCGGTCCTTGACCAGCGGGTGCAGTTTGATCGCGGCCTCGACCCCGCTTTGCCCGTGGAACGCGGTGGGGTACGCGATCTTGAACAGCACGTTTTCGATGACGTAGCTGCCGTACGGACGCTGGAATNNGCCCACGATTTGCGCGAACCGGTGTTGGGCTTGCGGCGGAAGGTGACGAGCGCGTGGCCGTCCACCCACGCGTTCGACACGGCGTTCATGATCTCCTCGCGCGTGCCGCCCAGCATCTTGGTAACGACTGCCGTGACGGCGATCTTGACCAGAATGGTGTGATCGAGTCCTATGCTCGTGTAGCCGTTCATGATCGCAAGCTGCCCCATGATCTCGTAAGCCTTGATTGCCGCTTCGAGCACCATGCGCACGGTGAGCGGTTTTTTGCCCTGCGCGATGCGCGTGCGGCTCAGCCAGTCCGCGGTCGCGATTATCCCGCTGAACGTATCTGACGGATGGATCACCGTCTCGCCGTAGAACGCGTCGTTGTAATCGACCCAGCGGATGAGCGCACCGATATTGAACGCGGCGTGCACCGGGTCGAGCACGAACGCGGTGCCCGGCACGCGCGCGCCGTGTGGCACGATGGTTCCCGGCACGATCGGGCCGAGCAGCTTGGTGCACGCGGGATACGACAGCGCCTCGAAGCCGCAGCCGAGGCTGTCGATCAGGCAGTAGTGCGCGGTCTCGAATGCAAGCGCGCTTTTGACCTGATAGCGGTCGGCGTAATCGGCAATGTCGGCAATAACTTTGTCGGGCGCGGGGCGGACGTTGGTGGGTTTGGTTGCCATTTTTCTTCCCTTTTGATCGGCCAATGAAATAATAGTGCAAAATCGATTGCAACCGCACGTAAACGCAGTTTGAATTGTTTTGTTTTCCTTGGCGTCCTTCGCGTCCTTGGCGGCAAGGCTTTAAATCAGTCAGCCTTCAAGCCGGATTCCCTGACCACCTTAGCCCACTTCGCGATTTCGCGCTTGATGAAAGCCGCGAACTCGTCCGGCGTATTGCCGCCCGGCTCCGAACCTTCGATGGCAAGCCGCTCTCCGATCTCGGGCGAGCGCAAGGCCCTGGCGATTTCGGCGTGCAGCTTGGCTACGATCGCCCTGGAAGTACCCGCCGGCGCAACCACTCCCTGCCATGACGTCGCTTCGTAGCCCGGCACGCCGGCTTCGGCCACCGTCGGCAAATCCGGCAATGCTGCCGAGCGCCGAGCGCCAGTAGTGGCAAGCACCTTCACTCGGCCGCCTTTCAGGTGCGGCGACACGACCGGCGGCTGGCTGAACGTGAGCTGAATGTGGCCGCCCATCAAATCGGTCAGCGCGAGCGCCGCGCCCTTGTACGGCACGTGCACCATATCCACGCCCGCCATCGAATTGAACATCTCGACCGCGAGATGCGCTCCGCCGCCGCTGCCCGACGTGCCGAAATTGAGCTGCCCCGGCTTCGCCCTGGCCAGCACGATGAATTCCCTGAGCGTGTTCGCCGGCAGCGACGCCTGCACCGTCACCAGGTAAGGCGTGACCGCCGCCAGCGTGACGGGCGCAAAATCCCGCACCGGATCGTATGGCAGATTCGAATACATGCTGACACTGGTCGCCATGGCGCTGATCGAGCACATCAACAGCGTGTAGCCGTCGGGCGGCGCTTTGGCGGTGATCTCTGCCGCTATTCTTCCGCCGCCGCTCGCGCGGTTGTCGACGACCACCTGCTGCCCCAGGCTCTCGGAGAGTTTCAGACTCAATGCCCGCGCAATGATATCGGTCGCGCCGCCGGGCGCGAACCCGACGACGAAGCGGATAGGCTTGTTCGGATAATTCTGCGCGGCGGCTGCCTGCGCCAGCGCGATGCACAGCAGCGCCCACCCCCGCGACATCACGCTCGGTCCTCCGAGCCGGCCCCGCGCATTGGGATCATTGAACCGCGATATGTCCCGCCTCGATCACCTTCGCGTACTTGGCGATCTCGCGCTTGAACATGGCCGTCAGTTCTTCCGGAGTGCTGCCGACCGGCTGACCGCCTTCTCGCGCCATGAACTCCTGCACATCGGATGCCTTGAGGGCCTTCAGGATTTCGGAGTTCAGCTTGCCGATGATGGGCTTCGGTGTTCCCGCCGGCATGAACATCGCGTACCAGTTGTCCACATCGAAGTCCGGGTAGATCGAAGTCATGGTCGGCAGATTGGGGTACGCCTTGGCCGGTTTGGCGGTTGTCACCGCAAGCGCCCTGACCTTGCCTGACGTGACGTGCGGCGCAGCAGCAAGCGCAGTCGCAAACTCAAAATCGACCTCGCCGCTGATCAGCGCGGAAATCGCGGGGCCGCCCCCCTTGTACGACACGTTCACCATGCTGGCGCCGGTGGCCTGCTTTAACATCTCGACCGCCAGAAAGCTGGTGGTGCCGGCACCGTTATTGCCGGCATTGAGTTTCCCGGTTTTTTTCGCCAGCGCGATGAGATCCTTCACCGACTTGGCCGGCACGCTCGGATGCGTCACCAGCACCAGTGGTACCGAGGATATCCAGCACACCGGCGCGAGATCCTTGAGAGCGTTAAAGGTGATCGACTTCTTGTAGAGCGTGACGTTGACGGAGAGCGACGCCGTGGTGAACAAAACGGTGTAGCCGTCGGGCGGCGATTTCACTGTCAGCTCGGCGCCTATCAGGCCCGCCGCCCCCGCCCGGTTGTCGACGACGAAGGTCTGCCCCATGCTTTCATAAAACTTCTTGCCGAGCAGCCGCCCCTGAATGTCGGTGCCGCCGCCGGGCCCGAAGGGCACGATGACACGCACCGTCTTATCGGGCCAGTTTTGCGCGTGGACAGCGCCGGACACGCCAAGCGTAACTGCTGATATCAACAGGCATGCAAAACGCAAATTTGATTTCAAGTTCATGATTTGCCTCCTCGGTAAACAGGCTCCGGCTGGCTGAAAAACGCATGCAGAATGTGATACACCGTCAGGTAATTGATCTGCTGGAAGCTCGCGTGTGATATGCCGGCCATCACGCTGAACTGCTTGTCGGGATTCGGCAGCCGCTTGAAGAATTCGACCAAGTCGTCGAATCCCGCGATGCCGTCGAACTCGCCGCGCATGATGAGGGTCGGCACGGAAATTTTTTCCGGATCAACCACCGGCAGCTTCGAGCACATGTCGACATAGGTACCGGTCGGCACCGACTCATCGAGCGCGAGCACCGCGTCGGCAAACGCCTCGACCACCTTCGCCTCGGCGCAGCCCGGATGATCGCGCTCGAAAATGCTGCGGATGAACGCGCGGTCGATCGGCCGCCGGTTTATCCCGAGGAACTGCGGCAGCTTTCTGCGCCGCTCTTCGAGCGTCGGGCTGCCCTCGCCGGTCCACACGAACGCGTCGAGCGCAAGCCGCGCGACGCGTTGCGGATGGCGCTGCGCGAACAGCGCTGCGCGCAGCGCGCCGGAAGAAATGCCGTAAACCAGAAACTGCTTCACCCCGCGCGTTTTCATGATGTAGTCGGTGGCTGCCGCGACGTCGTCGGCGCCGTTCGCGATGTCACAGTTGATGTCGCGCTTCTTGTCGGAGCGGCCGTAGCCTTCCATGTCGAAGCACCAGGTATCGAAGCCGCGCTCGGCGAAGAAATCCATCGCCGATGAATACAGCCGGCCGGACACCTGCAGGTCGAAAGTTGGCTGTGACGCCATCGACGAGCCGTGCACAAACAATACCGTGCCCAGCCTGCTCCGCGCTACGGCGCGCTTTTCCCACAGAAAGAGGTTGACGCCGCCTTTTTCGGTCCAGTGCTCCTGGCCGGATATGACTGCCTGCGTGCTGTGTTGATTCATTGCGTTTCCTCGAAAACAGGGATTGAATGCGGCGGGCGAAACGAGGGCAGTCTAGTGCACGCACTGCGATAGCGTCAATCCGACGAAAGACGATGGTTTGCGACGATTGCAGCTCGCGGCTTATACTGACGATCAAGAAAGCGGGTTTTGCGCGGTCGCACCGATTGAGCCGGCATAATGCGCGGCCTCGCTCCTCACTTCTCACTCAACTCCTCGCGCCTCACGGCTTCCGATGTTTCTTCTCGAGCACGATGCGAAAACATTGCTCGCGCTGCACGGCGCGCCAGTGCCGCGCGGCGTGCTGCTCGACCGTGTCGGGATCGATGCCGCCGGGCTCCCGCCGCCACCGTGGATAGTCAAGGCGCAAATCGCAACCGGCGGACGCGGCAACGCGGGCTTGATCCGCACCGCAACCACCGGCAGCGAGCTTGAATCGCATCTGCGCGAAATTCTCGGCGCGACCCATAAGGGCATGACCGTACGCGCTTGCCGCATCGAAACGCAGGTCACCGGCGTCGAGGAAGCCTATCTTAGCTACACGCTTGACCCGGTCGCGGCCGGCGTGCGCGTGATCATGTCGGCACGCGGCGGCGTCGACATCGAGTCGCTCGCGGCAATACCCGGCGCGATCCGCAGCGCGACCGTGGCACCGCAACTGCCGGCGCTCGTCGCACAGGCCGCGCAGCTCACTACGGGGTTCGCGCCACACGTCGCCAGCGCGCTCGACGCCGCGGCGCGCGAGTTGGCAAGAGTGTTCATGGAAGCGGAGCTGAGCCTGCTCGAGATCAATCCGCTGTTCGTGCGTCGCGACGGCGGCTGGATCGCGGGCGACGCCAAGATCGTCACCGACGACAACGCGCTATTTCGTCAGCCGCAGTTGCGAGCGCTGTTGGCGAGCCGCGCCGTCGCGTACCCCGAAGCACAGCGCAAGCAAGAGCACGGCTGCGATTACGTGGTGGTCGATCCCGACGGCGAAATCGGCTTGCTCACGACCGGCGCCGGGCTCTCGATGATGCTGATCGACGAGTTGCGCGCGGCCGGCCTGAAGCCCTACAACTTCCTCGACGTGCGCACCGGCGGCCTGCGCGGCAATGCGATGCGGCTCGTCAGCGTCCTCAACTGGATTGCCGAAGGCAGGCGCGTGCGCGTGCTGCTCGTCAACATCTTTGCCGGCATCACCGATCTCGGCGAATTCGCGCGACTCCTGACCGAAGCATTTGCGCGCACGCCGCAGCTCAAGGTGCCGGTGGTCGCGCGCCTGGTCGGCACCGGGCTCGATACCGCGCGCAAGTTTCTCGCCGGCCGCGACATTCCGGTGGTCACCGATCTCGGCGCCGCGCTCGATCAGGTGCGCCGCCATCTCGCGCCATGATCAATCCGCGCATCGATAATATGACCCGGGTCATAGTGCAAGGCATCACCGGCCGCGCCGGGCGCATGCATGTACGATTGATGCGCGACTACGGCACCCACATTGTTGCCGGTGTATCGCCCAAAACCGGTGCCAGGGATGTCGATGGCGTGCCTGTGTTTGCATCATGCCGTGACGCGGTTGCGCAAACTCGGGCGACCACAAGCGTATTGTTGGTTGGCGCCGAGCAATTGCTGGGCGCTATCGAGGACGCGGTAACCGCCGGCATCAAGCTGATCGTGACGCCGACCGAAGGCATGCCGGTGCACGATGCGCTGCGCGCACGGCGCCTGACGCAGGCAGCGGGCGTAACGTGGATCGGCGCTTCAACCCCAGGCATGGCGGTAGCGGGCCAGGCCAAGCTCGGCTTTCTGCCGGAAGCGTCTCTCAAGCCCGGGCCGCTCGGCCTGATGTCGAAAAGCGGGACACTGTCGTACGAAGCCGGCTACCGGCTCGCGCAGCGCGGCATCGGCACTTCAGTGTGGGTCGGCGTCGGCGGCGATCCGGTCAAGGGCACGCGCTGCGCCGAGTTGGTTCCGTTCTACGCCGCCGATGCGCAGACCGCGGCGCTGCTGGTCATCGGCGAAATCGGCGGCAGCGAAGAAGAGGAATTCGCCGCCGCGCTTAGCGAGTACCACTTCAGCAAACCGGTATTCGCGTTGATCGCCGGGCGCAGCTCGCCCGAGGGAGTGACGATGGGGCACGCCGGCGCGCTGGTGCACGGCAGCCACGGCGGCTACGCCGCGAAGAAAGCGGCGCTTGAGCAGGCCGGTGTCGTGGTCTATGCGTCACTCGACGCCATGGTGGCCGGGATCATGCGTGTGCTCGGCAAACACTGAATCAGGACCGCGGCGCCGGCGCGAAAATCGTTATAATCTTATTGCGCGTCAAAGAGGTGACCATCATGCCCAGCCAGTACAACCTGAAAGTCAACGGCAAAGCATACACGGTGGAAGTGGAACCGAACACACCGCTCTTCGCAGTGCCGGCGGCAATTTCCAACGCGGTGTTCGACGCGGCTGGCATACGTCTGCGTTCGGTTCCATTCACGCCGGAAAAGGTCAAGGCTGCGCTCCAGGCAAAGGCCGGCGCCTAGCAGGCGCGGGCCGAGGGCGCAAAACGCAATGACACGCAGGGCCGGCTGTCATCGGCAGCCGGCTCGTTTTTTTGAGATTGAAGATTCGACGGAGACAATCAATTGGATTTCCGGCTGAGTGAGGAACAGCGCGAATTCGTCAACGTCGTGCGCAAGGTATGCCAGAAAGAATTCGCGCCACGCGCCATCAAGTATCTCGACGGCACCTGGCCCGCGGAGAACATGCAGCGGCTCGCCGAAATCGGCGTGCTCGGCATGGCGGTTCCTGTCGCATACGGCGGCTCGGGACTCGGCATCCTCGACACTGTGCTGGTGCTCGAGGAAATTGGCAAGGTGTGCTACGTCACCGCGATGGCAGTGCTCGGCGAGGTCGGCGTGCAATGCCGCATCATCAGCACCTACGCGCCGGAGTCGATCAAAAAGAAAATCCTGCCGCGCGTGGCGACGGGGGATGCAATCCTTGCGATCTGCATGACCGAGCCCAACGCCGGCACCGACGTGCCGAATTACACCACCAACACCGCCGTCAAAGGCGAGCGCGTCGTCGTCAACGGCCGCAAAACCCTGATCAGCCGCGCCGATCTCGCCGAAATGTTCGTCGTGTTCACGCGCGTCGACAGTGTGCCGGGCGCAGCCGGCATCGGCTGTGTGCTGGTGCCGGGAGGCGTCAAAGGTTTCGTTGCCGAGGCCAAATACCATACCATGGGCGGCGAGTACTTATGCGAAGTTCAGTTCAACGACGTCGAACTGCCGCTCGAAAACCTGTTGATCCGCGACCACGGGCTTAAGCGGCTGATGAGCGCATTCAACACCCAGCGCTGCCTCAATCCCGCGATCTGCCTCGGGTTGGCCGAAGGCGCGCTCGAGGCATCGCTCCAGTACCTGCGCGAGCGCCCGGCTTTCGGTCATCCGATCGGCGATTTTCAGGGCCTGCGGTGGAAGGCCGCCGACATGTACATCCAGATCGAAGCCGCGCGCGGGCTGCTCTATCGCGCCGCGGTGAGCGGCGAGCAGTTCCCAGACCCGACGCTCGCCGCGATGGCGAAAATCTACTGCAATGAAATGAGCATCCGCGTCACTTCGGAGGCGATCCAGATCCACGGCGGCTACGGCTTTACCGACGAATACGCGGTGTCGCGCTTTTTCCGCGGCACGCGTTACGGCAGCCTCGGCGGCGGCACCACCGAAACGCTGCGCAATCTGGTCGGGAAAAAGCTGGTCGAGGAAATGGACTTGGCGACCGGCGTGCTCGGGATGGGTATGTACTAATAGGTAGGCTGCCGACGCAGGTACTGGTTCCTGTCAATCGACTTCACGCCGAGTTTTTTCACCTCGGTGCCTTTCAGCACATCGAGCATCACTTCAGCGCCGGCATCGCCGCTCGCCCACAGCTTGCGGTAGAAATCGGCGTGCCCCTGCACCTGCTCGCCGCGCACGCCGACGATGATGTCGCCGTTCACCAGCCCCGCTTCCTCGGCCGGGCTCTCCGGCGACACCCGCGTGACCATCATCTTGCCTTGCAGATCCTGAGTACTGATACCCAGCCACGGACGCGGCTTGGCGGTCGATTTGCCCTGCGCGATCAGGTCACCGAGGATAGGTTTCAACAAATCGATCGGCACGAACATGTTGCCCGGCACTTGGGCACGCGCGCCCAGCGCGTCGCCGACCACCAACGAGCCAACGCCGATCAGCTTGCCTTCCTTGTTGATCAGCGCTGCGCCCTGCCAGTTGACCGTCGCCGGCGCGGTGAAAATCGCCTCGTCGAGCAGGTATTCCCAATAGCCGGCGAACGGGCGGCGCGACACCACGAATGCTGGCGCGACGCCGTCGAAACCGACGATCAGCACCGGCTCGCTGTCGCCGAGCTTGGCCGAGTCGCCGAACGAGATCGGCCGGACCGGCGGCGGCTTGATCGCGCGCAGCAAGCCGAAACCGGTGGAGAAATCGTAGGCAAGCACGCTCGCCGGCAGCGGCCGGCCGTCGGCGGCGGCAATCTCGACCGACTCGGCCTCCTGAATCAGGTAGCCGATGGTGAGTATCAGCCCGCTCGAATCGATCACGATGCCGGTGCCTTCGCGCTCCGGGCCGAGTGTGGAGCGGCTGCGCGCATCCGGCACCGTCCTGACGTGGATCTTGACCACCGAGAACGCATCGATCGTCCGCGGCTCGCGGTTGTCGCCGCGCGGCGCATCGGCCGCCGTCGCGGGCAGCACCGCCAGCGCAAGCCAAGCGGCGCCCGCCAGCATGAGGGCAGCGCCGCGCCGCTGCGCATGAACCGTACGGGGGTGAACCCGATGTAGATCCAGGCCGAACCGACCGTATAGCATTGCCAATATCTGTATCATCATAAGAGCTCCATTGTGCCGGGGCCGTCGTGCAAGCGTCCGCCGTCAAAGCGGATAATATTCCTCAAGCGAGCCCTTCGGCAATCGCCTTTTTAAATCGCCTTTTTAATGAGAGAATTGCGGGCCCGCCAACCCGATTACGACCCAACGAGAAGAACATGAGCCCGGCTGATGTCAAGAAGCGCTTTATCGAGCTTGCGGCCGATACGCTCGGCAGCACGCCCGAAGAACTCACTGCATATAATCGCAGCGAGATCGCGAAATGAGGAGTGAATAATGGAACTGGGATTGAAAGGCAAAGTCGCTATCATCACCGGTGCTACCGAAGGCATCGGCAAGGCAACCGCGCTCAAGCTGGCGCAGGAAGGCTCCCGGGTTGCGATCTGCTCGCGCCGCGCCGAGGTCGTCGCCAAAACCGTCGAAGAGTTGAAGCGCGCCGGCGGTGACGTGTTCGGCATGGCAGCCGACATGAGCAAGGCTGCGGACATCGAACGATTCATCGAAGCGGCGGTAAGACACTTCGGGCGGCTCGACATCCTCGTCAACAACGCCGGCACCTCGAGACGCGGCGCGTTCCTCGATCTCGACGACGCGACGTGGAGCGCGGATCTCGAGCTCAAGGTGTTCGGCGCGATCCGTTGCACGCGGCTCGCGGTGCCGCACATGCGCAAACAGGGCGGCGGCCGCATCATCAACCTCACGAACATCGGCGCCAAACAACCGGGCGCCGAGTCGATGCCGACCTCGATATCGCGCGCCGCGGGGCTCGCGCTGACCAAGGCGCTGTCGAAGGAATTCGCGCCCGACAACATCCTGGTCAACACCGTATGCATCGGCAAGATCAAATCCGGCCAGCACGAGCGCCACCGCGCCCGCGCCAGCCTCGGTGCCGACGAATACTATACGAAGCTGGGAAAGGACATCCCGCTCGGGCGCGTCGGGGAGACCGAGGAGGCCGCCAACGTGATCGTGTTTCTGGCATCCGATGCCGCGAGCTATGTGACCGGCACCAGCATCAACATCGATGGCGGAATTTCCGGCGTGCTTTAAGCCTCGAAAAAGCTGGTCACCGCAAAGGACGCCAAGGACGCGAAGGAAAACAAAATACAATCCTTCTTATCGCGTCCGAGGGGAGAAGCAGCAAGAGCACACACGCTGTTCTTCTTGTAGCATTACGGGGACTACGGACGCACCCTTATTCAGCTCATGATCTTGATCAGGGCAGCCACGACTTTAGGATCATAGAGCCCTTTGCCGGCGCCTCGGCCGATTTCATCCAGCGCGACATTGCGCTCCCACGCATCCCGATAGGGCCGCCACGAGATGATGGCGTCATAGGCATCGGCCGCCGCCACAATCCGGGACCCCAGGGGGATCTCTTCTTGCTTGAGGCCGTCGGGATAGCCGGTGCCGTTGAAGTTTTCATGGCTGTGATACACGATCCTGATCATGTTCTGGTTCTCATACCCCATCTTCCGCAGGCTTCTGGCCCCTTCCACCGGGTGTGTTTTCACGATGTCCGTTTCGCGGGAACTGAGGCCGCCCATGCGATTGAGGAGGTGATGGGGAATGATCTCCTTGCCGATATCCGCCAGGAACCCGGCTTGCAGGATATCCATTTTCTCCGTATCCGGCAGGCCGAAATAGGTGGCCAGGGCATAGGAGAAGATGGCTACCATTTTGGAATGGCCGATACTCCCGTCCAGCGCCTCCACGGGCAGCGTCACGTCGGACGGAATCTGGAGCAGATCAAGCACGTACCGGTATTCCCGGGAAAATTTCTGCGAAACCTTGTGCCGGTCTTCAAAGGGGTCCTTGAGGCCGATGACCTCGTAGGCTTCGATACGCTGCCGCCTGCCCCGAATGTTGATCTTTTCATTCTCCCGGATTTTGGTCCCGGCCTCGGCGTAAGCCAGCTTGAAATTCATCTCCCCGGGATCCCTCTGCAGAGCTTTCTCGAAATATTGCAGGGCCTCGATCGGTTCATTGAGCTCAAAATGAATTTGGCCGATGTGGAAATAATTGAGTGCGTTGCCGGGGTCGGCCGCGACCCTTTCGTGCAACTCCTCCAGTCGCAGCTCCGTCCCGGCTTCGGGAATCTCCTTGATGGGCAGATCGCGTTTTTTGCGCGCGTCGATGAACCGGCCGACGACCTCGTAGGTGTAGCCGTCGATCAGCACTTTGCCCGGTGTGCAGGCCATCTGCAGTCGAGCGGAGAGGTTGACCACATCGCCGATGGCGGTATAGTACCGGCGCTTGTTGCCGATAAGCCCCGTGATGGCCGACCCCGAGGACACCCCGATGCGCATCTCCCACGGATACTTCATGTTGGCGGCCTTCTCCTGCATCTTGACCGCCGCCAGCACGGACAGGATGCGGTGTGTTTCGTAATCCAGGGGCGCCCCGAACTCGCACATGATGCCATCGCCCATGTAGCGGTCAATGTGACCGCGATAAGCGAGCAGGATGGGCTCCATGTCGCCGATGTAGAGGTTGAGATCTCGGATCACGATTTCGGGCGGATTCTGTTCGGAATAGCTGGTAAAGCCGACGAGATCGGAGAACAGAACGCTCACGTTGTGCTTTTCGTTCCGCAACGGCCCCGCGATGAGCAATTTGGCCACGGAGGCATCCATGGTGGAATAGAGCGTTTCTTCCACTTTGGCTTTTAAGGATTCGATCGACTGCTTGGACTTTTCCAGCTCCTCGGTCCGTTCCTTCACCTTGAGCTCCAGGTTTTCACCGTAGTCCTTCAGCGAGGCGTTGGCGCGGTTGAGCTCCTCGGTCCGCTCATTGACCTTGGCTTCCAGGTTGTCGCTGTAGTTTTTCAATGCGGCGTTGGCGCGGCTGATCTCTTCCTGATTCTGCTGGAATTCCCGGTTAAGGAATTGCAGATTCTCGGCATTGGCCGACAGCGTGAGATTGGCTTGGTTGAGGCGTTCCTGTTCCAGCAGCAGCTGCTGGTTCAGCCGTTGCGCGGCTTCCACTTCGATAACCAGTTTTTCATGGAGGCCGCCGCCGACTACGCCGGCAAGAATGAGAAAGCCCCCCCACTTCTGCAGCAGGTAGCCTTTGAGTTTCTGTATCCGGCCGGGCTGATCCGTCCGCTGCGTGCGGTCGACCGACACTGTCGCAGGATCAAGCTCGATGGGTTCTGTCGGGGTTGTCGGGTGGTTGTGGGCACTTTTTCCGCCTATCCCCATGGACTGCCTCTTGTTTCTTGGTGCTGGTGAGAGGACTCGAACCTCTGGTCTACTGATTACGAATCCCGCCGACGTAGTTTAGCCCAGATTGTTTGTGTTGGTAAGAGACTGTTTGTGTTGGGTACACACCGATTGTTTCCGGTGACAAGAAGTGAACGTCTTAACCTTCGATAATCCCCAATTATCACAGCCTACAATCGAGCCTGTAACGACTGAAAATCCACTCGCGGTCACCACACAAACCGGCGTTACGGCAGCGACATCCCAGTATTTGCAAGCTGCAATCTCGAACAANNCGTGGGATCAAGCGTGTGCATGGTTCAGCGAGTCGTCAAGCAGCGCCAGCGGTGCGTGAGGATATTTTGTTGATGGTTGATCGACTCCACGGCCTGAAAGGAATCAGAGACCGCGCCCTTCCTTGTGCCACTTCACGATTACGAATCAGTTGCTCTACGAGCCAAGCTACACCCGCGCCGCGGCGAAAGTGGCCGTATGGATCGTCGGGGCCCGGCGTGGGGCGACTATGGCGATCAAGAAAAATCTCGCGCGTAGAAATGCGGTGGAACCGATTATTGGCCACATCCAGTCCGACGAAAGATTGGCGCGCAACTTCCTCAAAGGCGAGGCGGAAGATGCGACGAATGCGATTGCGTGCGGGGTTGGCCGCCATCCGCGCAGGGTCCTAAAGCGCCTGGCGCTTCATTGACTCCAAATTTCGCCCGCACTCGGACGGTCTAAACGTTACCAATGCCGCAAACGGCCGTCGCGTGAACCAAAAAACGTTTTGTTCAGAGACGACTGGACTATGTGATTCCGCAGAATATTCCAGGGTCAATGCGCAGGGCCCCTATTTTCCCCAGCAATTGTTGACCGAAGTCACATTTCCTGTAACGCCAGCAGCACCGCGAACGCCTGCGTTAGTCAAAGTCAAGGTGGCGCATTGGGTATCCTTGAGTTGCACGCCTGTGGGTGCTGCCGAGAACGTATATGCCAGTGACGTGGGCGCCACACTGAAAGTGATGTTGTAATTCGCCGTACCGGTCCGTGGCGATTGTTTGAACGGAATGACGGATGTGCTGTTTATGGTGACGGCAGTCCCGTCCGGGGCCTGGTCATAACGGTTTGTCAGAGAATAATTACGCTCCATATTTTGCTGTAATTCCATCAAATCGCTCTTCGCAACGTTGCGATTGCTGCGGATCATATAATTGATGTAACTGGGGTAGGCAACCATAGATAGAATTCCCACCACGGCCACGGCCACCATCAACTCCATCAGCGAAAAGCCGCGAACTTTTTTCTTGGTCATGCCAGTCTCCAATAATATTTAACGGATTTGTCGCCACGAAGCACGCACGCCGCGCGTAAACGTTTTGGCAAAATCCGTATGATCCTGGGGAGTTCCCGTATATCCCACCCTGTCGCCGCCCCATTTCACCGTGACGGAAGTGCCGCTGGACACCGGCGGAGTGAAGTAAGGGATACCCGAACCGACGCCACCCATCCCCAGGACCTCTACGGGAGAGCCAGTGGCGTAACTGAAAGCCTTGCCGCCGGTGCACGCATTGAGCACATTGACATACCCTGTTATGGGTAAACAGGCGGTAGCGGGAGTAAATGAGCCCACCAGCACAACTCCCGTGTCGGCAGGAATAACTGCATTGCTGACGACCCGCTCTCCGTTAGTCGTCGGCAGGTCGAGGTACCAGCCCTTCTTGGACGCATAATTGATAGTGTTGTTGGAAAACGTCCTGGTAAAGTCCCCGGTCGACGAATTTACCGAGCTTGTCGACAGGATGGTTTGCTGCACCAGATCCGCTTTGACTACGGTGGTAAATGGGTTGGCGAGGGTGTCAACCATGCCATACACAGTCTGCTGTGTGGTTGTATTGTAGTCGGTGCGCTCAATATACTTCCCCGTGCCGAAAACAATGTTCCATGCCCCGGGAATACTGCAGTGTGACGTCGCAGACGGTGCAGACGTAATCGGCTGGCCTGATCCGGCGTTATAAATTGCCGTGCTGACCCACGCACATTTCGTGGCATCTGCCTTACATGCGGCCTGGTTCCAACGCACGCGCCACAGAGTCCCCTGCAGGTCGCCGACCCAGATGGTATCGACCAGACCATCTTGATTGGTGTCGACCGGGTATGGTGTTGCCAGCCCATTGCTGCCCGTGACGCTTTCCACGATCACCTTGGTAGAAATCGTGCCGTCCGCCGGATTGAGGAACAATAGTGCAGCCTTCCCGCTGGTGCTTCCGAACCCGTTGCCGACTATGATCGCCCACTTGGAAGTTGTTTGTCCAGTGGGAACGAGAGCATATTGCAGCGTCTGCCCGGAGATCGGACTATACGTGGGCTGATTGTAGGAATATCCGATGTCGGAATCCGTGCTATCGGAAATTTCCCACTTCGACAAGGAACTCGCATTGCTTTCGGAAAAATTGGCTGGATTCGTGACATCAAGCGCATAAAAGCCCTTTCCGCCCGCGCCATAACTACCCACCAGGAGTGTGGTCCAGTTGGATCCAATCTGCAAATCGCCGACCATCGGCGTGTCATCGACAAAAAACTTGTGCGTGTAGGCGGGATCGGTAAGCGAAGAGATTCTGGCGGCATTCTTTGAGGCGTCGTACTGCAGGAAATATCCCGGCACATACGCCATCAGTTCCTTTCCGTTCGACGCGTCAAATGCGTGCAGCATGCCATCGTTGGCGCCGACATACACAACCGGGGTCCTGCTTTTATTGTTGCTGATAAAAGTCGAATAGCCGGGAAACGTGTTGCCGCTAAACAGGGCGCTTGGCGCCCCCACGTAAACCGGACCGGAACCCGCGATGTCGCCCAGCTTGGTTTGAAACCGGCTGCGGAGCGGGCCGCCATTGCGAATCTCGTTGCTCGAGTCCCCGCGGATATAGTCAACGCGTTTTTGTGCCAGCGTAGGCGTAGTCACGGGATCAGCGGCCTGCGTGGCCGGGTTGTAACTCAGGTTGGTTTGATCCGCGGAAGCCAGCGAAGCATAAAGGAATGCGGTGCCCGCCCCGCCGGAACGGGTAATGATCTTGCGCGTCGAGTTGGTCAGAGGAGTGGGGTATTGGGATGAGGGAACCGGATTTGGGTTCAGCCATTGCGAGGCATCCCAGGTCGGGTTGGCGTTGCAGTCCTTGGCGTTACTGCTGAAGGCGCACGCCTTGACAAAGCCGCGTCCGCCATTGGCCAGGGAATAACCGGCATAATAGATGCTAGTGGCCGTCGCCAGCGAAACCCCCGAGGTTGCCGGAGCGGCGCCGTCTCCCGAGGTTCCGGCGGATACGATTTTATCGAATACGTTGGTCAGACCCCATTGCAACGTCAGCGGGTCATTGCCGGCATACCAGTTATCGGGAATGCCATTCCCGCCAAGGGTGCCATTAAACCCGTAGGCATCCCAGGACTTGACCGTGCTGCCCGACTTGAAGGTGTTCGGATTGTTCCGGGTCGTGCTCGAGGTCTGGTCCGTCAGTGTCAGGTCAAAACCGCCATATTTGGCGGCCCCCCACAACTGGGTTGTTTTCGTCCCGTCATAAGCGGCACCACCGATTTGTTCCATCACGTCGACCACATAAGTGGTGACGTTCTGGATCTGCCCGGCGAGCCGGTTTGCGGCTTTCTCCGGCCGGATGTCGTTGATGTGTGCCCAGTAGGCCTCGCCAGCAATCATTGAAGCAGATCCACTGGAATTGGTTAACGTATCCCATCCGGCTATGGTAGTCGTTGGGGTCATGAAATTGACCGTTTCCGCAGGAGTACCTGAAGCGATGGTCTGTGATATGGTGGTAGGACTTGCAGTGCAGGCAGTACCACCATTGATACTCGTATCACACGAATTGTTGGCATCGCCAATCGTGATGATGAAGTTTCCCTGGCAGGCGTTGACAACCGGGTCATCAACGCCGGTGGGGGTGCCGCCGCTCATACCCTGAAAATTGATGACGGGGAAGCCGCCAAACCGCGTTGAATAACTTGAGGTGGCATAGGTTTGAGACTGGGTGCTGGCCGCCATGCCGCGCAGATAGCGCAGGGTATCGTAATACAGCTCGGCATAGGGGTCGTAGTACTTGTAGGCATAACCGGTCGCGGGGTCAGGGGTATAACCAAATTTGTTCAGGTAATTCATGACGCCGCTGTTGGCAATCGTGATTCCGGACCGCGTTGAACTCGCCGTGGCATCGGCGCTGTCCGGGTTGACCGTGTAAACACCGGTGGTCGAGTCCCATTCTTTGGCGGAATTGGCGGCTGTGCCGCTGATCGGGCTATTGATCGTCGGCCCGACTGACTTCATTCTGGCGGTCAGGACGCCTCCTTGCTGATTATTCGTCTTGGTGTTATCGACCAGATAGCCTACCGAAGCGAACCGCATGTTCAGGTTATATTGCTGCATCAGGCCTTCGGGCTTGTAATTGCTGCCGTATTGGGTGCAATTGCTCTCCAGGCCGCTCGCCGAATTACACACTTTCACCCGCATGTGATAACAGGTCCATTGGGGATCGCGACCGCCGCTGATGGCAGCCTTGAAGGTCGCCTTTAATGCCGCGCAGTTCTGCGTCGCCGTATGTACCGACGAAAAGTTGGCGGG
>PLYS01000145.1 GCA_003153455.1 Betaproteobacteria bacterium
CCTCCAGGTCTGCGTCGCTCATCGGTCGTTGCAACGAGCCAAGCGCGTGTTCAACGTGGCGGAAATGCGTCCTGCCGTCTTTGAGCCGGATGGAAACATGGGCCTCCAGTTTGCGCAGCTTGTCGTCCGGCACGGCGGTGACGCGCTCGCGCAGGGCGATCACATGCGGATCGATTACGCAGGCATCGCTGAACTGCGCCTCGCCGGCTGCGCCAAAAATCACGGCCACCGCCGCCGCATGATACACGCTGAATTTGCCTTCGAGGCCGGTTTGCGGCGTGGTTTTCGCCGTAAGCTCGAGCACGACCGGGCAGACCCTGAGCTCGATGCGTTCAATCGTCGCGGGATCTATATCGTGCTCTTTGCGCAACTGGATACATCCATCGATCGCTGCGTGCACCACCAGCCCGCACGCGTAAGGCTTGTACATGTTGGATGAAAGCTCGAAGCGTGCGCCCAACCCTTCGGTGATGACCGCGGGGTCGAACTTGGTGGACAGTACATGCGCGAAACCGCGCGGCGCCTCGATCGCGCGCTCCGAGCTGGTGAAGTTTCTGGCCGCGAGCAACGCCGCGGTGAGGCCGTTCTGCGCGGCGCGCCCGGGATGAAAGCTCTTGCACATCGATCCGAACATCTCGCGCAGGCCCGCGGACTGTGTTGCCGCAATGCCGAGCGCACACGTCATCTGCTGCTCGTTCAATCCGAGCAGCTTGCCAGCGGCGGCAGCGGCGCCGAATACGCCGGCGGTGCCGGTGATGTGCCAGCCCACGTTGTAATGCTCGGGAAAGACCGACAGCCCGATGCGGCACTCCGCTTCGACCCCCAGCACGAATGCGTGCACAAATTCTGCGCCGCTGATGTACCGCCACTCGGCGAGCGCGAGTATGGCGGGCAGCACCGGCGCGCTCGGATGGACCGCTCGCGCGTGAGTATCGTCGAAGTCGAGCACGTGCATGCTGATACCGTTGATCAGCGCCGCATTCAGGATATCGAGGCGCTCGCAGCGGCCGAGAATGCCGGCTTGCGGCGGGCCGGAAAATTCGCGCAGCGCGGCGAGCGCGATTTCCACGGTTTCGTGGCGCGAACTGCCGATCGCACAGCCCACACCATTGAGCAGCGCGCGTGCGGCTTCGTGACGAACGGGTGCGGGAATATCGGCATATCTGGACGCAACCAGATAGCGGGCAAGCGTGCGGGTGACTCCGGTCATCGCGGTTCTACTCCGTGCGCACGCCGGCGGCCTGCACCGCTTTGGCCCATTTGACGAGCTCGGCCCTGATGAAGGCCCGGAACTCTTCCGGGATCGTGCTGAGTGGGTCCGCGCCCTGCGAACGCAGGAGCTCCCGAATGTTGGGCATCTGCCCGATCCTCCTGACCTCGCCATTCAACCGGTTGATGATTTCCCGCGGTGTTCCGGCCGGAGCGAACAGGCCGAACCAGGTGCTGACGTCAAACCCCGGTATGCCCGATTCGGCGACCGTCGGCAACTCGGGCACGGCGGCGCTGCGTTTGGCGCTACTGAGCGCAAGCGCGCGCAGCCGGCCGCTCTGCACGAACGGCAGCACCGAAAGCGTGTTGGCGAACATCAGCGATACCTGACCCGCGATGAGGTCGGTAACCGCCGGCGGCGTGCCCTTGTACGGGACGTGCACGACGTTGATCTTGGCCTGCATCCTGAAGACTTCCATCGCGAGGTGCGGACTGCCGCCGTTGCCGGTCGATGCATAGAACAACTGGCCCGGCTTTGACTTCGCGAGCGCGATCAATTCCTTGACATTGCGCACCGGCAGCGAAGGGTGCACGACCAGCACGAACGGTGCTGCGGCGACCGGCGTAATGGGCTCGAGGTCTTTTTCGATGTTGTAGGTAAGCTTGGGGTACAGCGTCTGGCTGATCACGATCGAGCTCGGCGCCAGCAGCAGCGTATAGCCGTCGGGTGCGGCGCGTGCTGCAATCTCCGCGCCGATGTGACCGGCAGCGCCGGAACGGTTATCGACAATGAATTGCTGTCCCAGCGCTTCGGCGAGCTTGGGCGTGAAAATGCGCGTCACGATGTCGACGCCGGCGCCCGGAGGAAACGGCACGATCACGCGCACCGGCTTCGACGGATAAGATTGCGCGCCCGCAATGGCTGCAATGAACGCGAATATGAAGACGAAAACAACGCGCGAAACGGCACGCACTTTTCCAATATCTCCTCGGGGATTTACGTATCAGCAGCGGGCGCGCCGCTTACGGCACGAAGCAATTCTAGCAGCAGCGCAGGGGCTGCACAACGCGCTGCGGTGCGCTTTTGCCTGAGCGCGCATCGCATCGATGGACGGAAGCGGCGTGGGATACGCTAAAATAGCGCATCTGCAACGTGGCCGTGAGCCGATGATGAAAAAGCCCCTGATCGGAATCGTAATGGGCAGCACGAGTGACTGGGAGGTGATGCAGCATGCCTGCCGCCAGCTCAAGGATTTTGGCGTTCCATATGAGGCGCGCGCGCTCTCGGCGCATCGCACCCCGGATTTGCTGATCGAATGGGTCGAAACCATGGCCAAGGGGGGAGTGCAATGTTTCATCGCGGGCGCGGGTGGCGCCGCGCATCTCGCCGGCGTGGTGGCGGCGAGGACGACATTGCCGGTGCTAGGCGTGCCGATGCCGTCGCGGCATCTGCAGGGACTCGATTCGCTGTTGTCGATCGTGCAGATGCCGAAAGGCATCCCGGTCGCCACTTTTGCGATCGGCGAGGCCGGTGCTGCAAATGCCGCGCTGTTCGCAGTCGCGATGCTGGCGCTGCACGATGCGGCTCTTGAAAAAAAATTGCACGTGTTCCGCGCCAGGCTGGGGGCAGCCGCAAAAGCAGCCAAGCTTCCCAACTTGTCCTGAGTCACGCATTGCATCAGCGGCTAGGAGTTTGTCGGACTTAGCCCCGACAAACTCCTGGATTCATCCAACTTAATCTCACGACTATCATGCCTAACCCGACTTTGTATGAATCAAGCCTGAGCAGCCTTAAATTCCTGCACCGCGGCAAGGTGCGCGATCTCTATGCCGTCGGCGACGACCAGCTGCTGGTGATCCAGACTGACCGCCTGTCCGCGTTCGACGTGATATTGCCGGACCCGATCCCCGGCAAGGGCCACGTGCTGACCACGATGTCCAATTTCTGGTTCGAGAAACTCGCGCACGTGATCCCGAATCACCTGACCGGAATCGCGCCGGAATCGGTGGTCGCGCCGGGTGAGCGCGACCAGGTCGCCGGGCGTGCAATGGTGGTGAAGCGCCTGAAACCGCTACTTTTCGAAGCGGTGGTGCGCGGCTATGTCATCGGCTCGGGATGGAGTGATTATCAGAAGGCCGGCGCGATCTGCGGCATCAAGCTTCCGGCGGGACTCAAGCAGGCGGAAAAGCTGCCGCAGCCGATTTTCACGCCAGCGAGCAAGGCGCCGGCCGGTCAGCACGACGAGAACATCACCTACGCCGAGGTGGAAAAAATCGTCGGCGCCACGCTAGCAGCACAGACCCGCGCTACCGCGATCAGACTTTATACCGAAGCCGCCGACTACGCGCGCAGCAAAGGCATCGTCATTGCCGATACCAAGTTCGAGTTCGGCACCGACGATAACGGCAGGCTTTATCTGATCGACGAAGCGCTTACGCCCGACTCGTCGCGCTTCTGGCCGGCCGACCAATACCGCACCGGTATCAGCCCGCCTTCGTTCGACAAGCAGTTCGTGCGCGACTGGCTCGAAACGCAGCCGTGGAACAAGCAGCATCCCGCGCCCAGGCTGCCGCCAGACGTGCTCGCCAAGACCAGCGAGAAGTATCGCGAAGCGCTGCGTTTGTTAACGGGAAAATAGCCTCCAAGTAGCGTTAAATCCGGACGCTGCGCGCCGGTTTAACTCAAAATGTTTGAACGGACGAACCGAGTCGCCGTTAAACACGCGGAAATCAAGGAGGAAGGTTGACGTCGTGGTGAACGGCGGGCCAGCACGATGATTGCAGATGGCACGACGCTTGCGGCCCGTCCGTTCCACTTATAGTTATGCCGCGCTGAGCTTAACCTTCTCAACATTGGCAAGACTAACGCGCTGTCGCGCATGCCAGAGATCGTAGTTGTACTGCATCGAGAGCCAGCTCTCAGGCGTTCGTCCAAGCGCCTTGGAAAGCCGAAGCGCCATCTCTGGGGTTACCGCACTCGAACCCTTAAGAACGCGGCTAAGTGTCGACGCGGCGACACCTAGCTTGAGGGCAAGCTCGCGGCCGCTCAGGCCGTTGGGCTCAAGATAAACCTGAGTTATAAACTCTCCCGGGTGAGGTGGATTGTGCATAGCCATCAGTGGTAATCCTCGTAGTCCAGAACGTAAGCATCGCCATCCCGGAATTCAAATGTCAGCCGCCAGCTTCCATTAACCCAGATGGACCAGCGGCCCTTTTCGCGTCCCTTCAATGGATGAAGGCGAAAGCCGGGGATGTTCATGTCCTCGATTCGTTGGGCCGTATCTAAGGCCGCAAGTTGCATTCTCAGTCGAGGGGCATGATGCGGCTGGATGCCAGCTACGGTTCCTGACTCAAAAAATCTCCGCAGCCCCTTGTGGCGGAATGTCTTGACCATGCGCCATCATACGCTGTTGCGCACCACGCAACAACTCGCCTCGACTTAGCGCGGCATAACGTTGCGCGTAAGCCGCAAACGAAGGCGGGCGAAGCTCGCCGGAGTTTGTCGGCTTCACGCGCGGGTTGGGCAGCATTTGCTCTATTCCCCGGGCGTCCGATTTTATGGGACGAGCGAGGTTCGCAAACTCTCCATATCTTGGAGCGCTTGAAACCCAAGAAGCGACATGGTTGCAGCACATTCACCAATACCAAACCATAGAAACTGGAGACTCTCTAGGCGACTGCATGACGAAATCACGACTTTGAATGCTTGCGGCTCGGTATGCGCGTATGTCTTCCACGATCCAATACTTGGGTGCACGAAATCACAGAGCTGGATGTAGATTACCCTAACCTGTCCCTGCGTCGGCGTTGGCTTGCCATGCCGTTGGGCTGGCTCGGTCAGCTTTTTGAGCAGAGTTTCCTCTAGCGCATCAATGAACGTCATGACGCTTGGCGGGCTATCTTGGTCTATGTCGGGTTTTCTATCTCTTTGACTCTGGGTGCGCAGAAACGTTTCCCGCTCTTCGCGAGACTCCTTCCCTATAGTGGCCTGCCATACTTTCCACGCGAACCTCTGTCCGTACAGAGCACGATTGACTTGCTTCAGAAGCGCAGGTATCTCCGCTGCGGATTTTCGGAATCTGGCCTCATAGTACGTAGCCGCACCGGCAGTCTCCAGTGCCGCGCGTACTGACTGGGCAACCGATAGTGTTCGCTGGTTGGACAGCGATTCAACTATTTCTGTCAGATGGGCGCCGAGGCGAATGCCTAACAAGTGACGTGTGATAGCAAGCTTATGCTGGACGATCATACGGTCATCATTCAGGTCTTCGCCCCGTATTTGAAAGTCTCTGCTCGGCGCACCAAACTGTTCGACAAAGAGGCCTAAAGTTGTTTCGAGCGTCGTGAGTGACTTCGCGAGAGCGGGATTGTCAAACGTAAGCCTTGCAGCCAGTTCGCGGTTCACGATTACAGCGCGCAGGTCCGAGTCAGACGGCGAATTGTTTCTCATGGCAGCTTCAAGTAATCGGTTTTCGGAGATCTGCAAATGCGGATTTAGGGAAGCGAATTCGAAAGGACGACCTTCCGCTCCTGGCCGGTCGCTACCAACCATGCCGCCCAACGTTCGCGATGACCGGCGACTGACGCGCGCAGGGCGACGGGTACCGACCAGCAACGCTGGTCGGGCGTCCAGTCGATCGCGTGGTTAGACGTCACCCCGCCGATAAGAGGTAAGGTTTGATTGTCCATTGAGGTCACAGGTCTCGTTTAAGGCAGTGAGTCACGTATAGGAAAGTCTGGAATCCAGAACGGCTCCAGAGTGTGCAACGGTCTCTTGGGAATGGACTCCAGGAACTCCCTCGCCTTGGAAGTGAGATGACAACCCATCGCGAAGGCGACCGGCAATTCCGTCATGTGCGGAAGCAGTACCGCGAGGCGGTGACGAGTCCCGATTAAGTCGGTCCTCCTGCCTATTGCACTTACCACAGGGATGTAGAAGCCGATCGTTCCGTTTGCGAGAGTGTGAAACCAATCAGATCTGTAAGTGAATTCGACGTTTTTTACTACCCGGCAGCGAAAGTCATCTTGATCGAAGTGGGAGTAGAAGACGTCTCGCGTAATCCAGTGCGGCTGGTCAGAATCCCTATTAGTAAGTGCGACGACTTGCATGCGGAAGCGAGTGAGTTTGACGTCTAACTTTGAAGTGGACGGCCGAAAAGCCGTCTTATAAGGTGGCATTCTGCGCTGCGAGCTGTACACCTTCAAGCAAGTCAACACGTTATGTCGGGAAAGGCATTATTGAAACCTGTCTTTCGGATGACGAAATGGGTTACACCGACCACTCTCAACCGCCGCGCGCGGTCGGGATCGCGATGCAACGAACGCCTGGTGGTGCGAAGAGATAAACTACCGCGTGTTGAACGGCAACAATCTCGTCCGTTCGAACACGCAAAGTTAAACCGGCGCGCAGCGTCTGGACTTAACGCTACTTGGCGGTTAATTTGAATGGTTGATGATCGAGATATCGACAAAGCCGTCGCGATCCTCAAGCGCGGCGGGCTGGTCGCGTTTCCGACGGAGACTGTCTACGGACTCGGCGCCGATGCAGGCAATCCCGCGGCGCTCAAGAAGCTATACGCCGCCAAGGGCCGGCCCACCGGCCATCCAGTGATAGTGCATCTCGCGGACGTGTCGCAAGTCTCACGATGGGCGCGCGATGTGCCGCCGGCGGCAGCGAAGCTTGCGGCAAAATTCTGGCCGGGGCCGTTGACGCTGATCATGCGTCGCGCCCCGGACGTGAGCGATGCGGTGACCGGCGGCCAGGACACGGTCGGCCTGCGCATTCCATCGCACCCAATCGCGCATGCCCTGTTGACGAAATTCGGCGGCGGCGTTGCGGCCCCGTCGGCCAACCGCTTCGGACGCGTCAGCGCAACGACCGCCCAGCACGTAAAGCAGGAATTCGGCGCCAGCGTCGAGCTGGTGCTTGACGGCGGGCCAAGCGACGTCGGCATCGAATCGACGATCGTCGATGTCACGGGAAAACGGCCGGTGCTTTTGCGGCCCGGACATATCTCCGCACGCGAAATCGAACAGACGGTCGGTGTGCCGCTCGCCACGCCTCATACCGATTCGCCGCGCGCGCCCGGCACGCTCGCCGCGCATTACGCGCCGAAAACCCCGCTGCTGGTGACGGAGGCCGATCTGCTGCTCGAACTCGCGGCGAGCCTCACGCGCCAGGGCAAGCGCGTCGCGGTGCTTGCGCGCAGCACGCTGCAGCCGCTGCTCCCTGGGCTGACATGGATTTCTGCGCCGCATGACGCACCAGCGTATGCGCACCATGTCTACGCCCATCTGCGCGCCCTCGACACGGCCGGGTGTGACGCGATATTGGTGGAGAAACTGCCGCAGCAACCGGAATGGGCCGCGGTCAATGACCGGCTTGGTCGCGCTGCTGCGGGGTCTCGGCCGCCTTCAGCGTCTTGATGTCGCTGACAACCACGCGGTTGCGATAGACGAACGCAACCTACACTCAAGAAATCGCTTGCATCGTGCGGTTGAGGGACTATTTCAGGCGCTGATCGAGAAATTGTCTTACTTGTCTGACCAGTTCGCTCTCATGGCCGACGAAGTAATGGTCGGCGCCCGCAACCTCGATCTGCGCCGAGCCCTTGAGAGTCCTGAGCACATTGGCGCGCGCTTCAGATTGTTTCAGCACTTGCGGAAGGTCGCGCTCGCCGTAAATATCGAGCACCGGCACTCGCAATTTGCCGGGGTCGGCAAACTCGCCGCTGCTGATACCGACGGAGACCCAGACGTCGATCCCGCTGTCGGGCGTGCCGGTCAGAAAGAAGTTGCTCATGCGCGAGCCCATGCTGTGGGCGGCCAGCGCGATCTTGCGATGGCCCTTGCTTTTAAGAAACGCAACCGCAGCCTGCAATCGTTCTGCGGCTTCAGGAAACAGCGGCAGGTATTCTTCAGCTTGGGCGGTTGCCGCCAGCACCGGCATTTGCACCGACAGCGTGGCGTAACCCTGATCGGCAAGCCCACTGCGCAGCGCGCCGATCAGCGCCCAGTCGGGATGCACGCCGAGGCCGTGAACCGTGATTACTGCGGCGCGCGGCTGCGCGGCTTCAGTGTAAATCGCGAGAAATTTGTGCCCCGATTTCTGAGCCAGATAGACCGCATCACCGACCACCAGTCCCGGCGTGATCTCGTCGGCCCAGCGCTTTTCGCGCGCGTAATCGGCCTGCGCGAAGCACGCCGCGCTGGCGAACAGCATCACGAGAGCGGCGAGCGATCGCATGGTAGACCAAGAACTAAATCGCAAAGGCGCCAAGGTTATTAATCAGTCGCGCTCATTGGGGTGTGATGCCTGCCGCGCGCACGACCCCGGTCCATTTCGCGGTTTCGGATTTGAGATAGGCGCTGAACTCGGCCGGCGTGTCCGTGATCGTCTCGACGCCCTGGGCCTCGAGCCTGCGCTTGGCGTCGTCCTGCGCGAGCACCTTGAGCGTCGTGCGGTGCAATTGGTCGACGATAGCACGCGGAGTGCGGGCCGGCACCAGCAGCCCGTACCAGGTGCTGTAATCGTACCCCGGCACGCCCGCTTCCATCAGAGTCTGGATATCCGGTGTGGCGCTCGAGCGCCTGGCGCTGGTGACACCGAGCGCGCGCAGGCGACCGCTCTTCACGTGCGGCAAGGCGGACGCAAAAGTGGACACCATCATGTGAACTTGTCCGCCCATCACGTCGGTGAGCGCCGGCCCGGTGCCTTTATACGGCACGTGCAGCAGCTTGATCTTGAGTATCTGCTCCAGCATCACGCCGGCGAGGTGGGTGCCGCTGCCTACGCCCGCCGAAGCGTACGCGATCTGGCCGGGCTTCGCGCGCGCAAGCGCGGCGAACTCCCCGATTGTCGTCGCGGCAAGCCCCGGGAAGATCACCACGATATTGGGTTGCACGGCAACCAGCGTAACCGGCGCGAGATCCGTAAGCGCGTCGTAAGGCAGCTTGCGGTAAAGCGCCGGATTGAATGCGAGGCTGATGTTGCCGAGCAGCAGCGTGTAGCCGTCCGGCGGCGCCTTGGCAGCGATGTCGGTTCCGAGAGAACTGCCAGCACCGCCGCGATTGTCCACCACCACGGGTTGACCCAGCGCTTCGTGCAGTAACTGGGCGACGATGCGCCCGATGATGTCGGTGCCGCCGCCTGGCGCAAAGGGCACAATGAATCGGATCGGTTTGGTCGGATATCCCGCGTTGTTGACTACAGTCTGCGCATTTGCACCGATCGCGATGATGCAGCACGCGACGGCGGCCATCCACAGCATCTTCATGCTCTCCTCCTTTGCCTCGGGTTGCGGACAGTCAGTCCATCGTCAAGCGTGCCGAATGCGTTCACCTAAATGAACTTTGAAACCTTTTGCCTCGATGCGGGCGATCCCGCGTTGCCGTTATGCGCTGCTGCCTGCCAGCAAGCGGAGCAGTTTGCGCCATCCGAGCGAGATCAACGGCCAGAACAGGAGCACGAGCGCGAGCGTCGTGATCGAGCCGACCAACCCATTCGACCAGAATACGCTCATGTCCCCTTCCGCGCCGATCATCGACAGGCGGAAGGCGTCCTCCGCCCGGTTCCCGAGCACGAGCGCGAGCGTGAACGGAGCAAGCGGAATGTCGATCTTCTTGAACGCGTAGCCGACCACGCCGAAAGCCAGCATCAGCCAGATATCGAACATGGCGTTCTGGATGGCGTACGCACCGACCGCGCAGGAGACCACAATCATCGGCGCAATGGCGGCAAAGGGAACGCGCAGCACGGCGGCGAAGATCGGCACTGTGGTGAGCACTATCACAAGCCCAACCACGTTGCCGAGGTACATGGAAGCGATCAGGCCCCACACGAAATCCTTGTGCTCGACGAACAGCAGGGGGCCGGGGTTAAGTCCCCACACCATCAGGCCGCCGAGCAGGATCGCCGCCGTTCCGGAGCCGGGAATGCCCAGCGCGAGCATCGGCAGCAGCGCGGCGGTGCCGGACGCGTGCGCCGCCGTTTCCGGCGCGAATACGCCCTCGATGCGTCCCTTGCCGAAGCTCTCTTTGTCCTTGGCGAAGCGTTTCGCCAGGTTGTAGCCCATGAATGAGGCGGCAATCGCGCCGCCGGGCGTGATGCCGAGCCAGCAGCCGATGGCGGAGGAGCGCAGCAGCGTCACCCAATAGCGCGGCAGGTCTTTCCACACGCGCCATACCACGCGCAGACTGATTTTGGCGGCGTGACCGCGCAGCGCGAGGCGCTCCTCCATCGTCAGCAGGATCTCGCTGATTCCAAACAGACCGATCACCGCGACGAGGAAGTTGATGCCTCTATACAACTCGCTCCAGCCGAAAGTCATGCGCAACTGGGCCGATACGGTGTCCATGCCGATGCCGGCGAGCAGCAGGCCGAGTGACATGGAGATGATCGTCTTGTGCTTCTCCTCGCGGCCGAGCCCCACGAAGGAACAGAAGGTGAGCAGATAGACGGCGAAGAACTCCGGCGGGCCGAATTGCAACGCAAACGACGCAATGCCGGGCGCAAGAAAGGTTATCAGCAGCACCGCGACCAGCGAACCGATGAACGATGACGTGAATGCGGCGGTGAGCGCCTCTGCGGCACGGCCCTGCTGCGCCATCGGATAGCCGTCGAAGGTGGTCGCCACCGACCAGGCCTCGCCCGGAATATTGAACAGGATTGACGTGATTGCGCCGCCGAACAACGCGCCCCAGTAAATGCACGACAGCATCACGATGGCCGAGGTGGGATCCATCGTGAATGTAAGCGGCAGTAGTATCGCCACGCCATTCGGGCCGCCCAGGCCCGGAAGCACTCCGACGAAGATGCCGAGCACCAGGCCGACCACCATCAGCGACAGCGTCTTGACGGTCAGCAATACGTGAAAGCCGTGTAAAAGGAGTCCTAAGGCCTCCATTGCGATCCGCCGCCCTACCCTAGTAACCGAACAGGGCTTCGAGCGGCCCTTTTGGCATGATGACGTCGAACGCCAGGTCGAACGTGACGAACATCGCAACCGCGAACACGAAGCTGGTGAGCAGCGACTTCCACAGCGCGATCCGCCCGATAATCCGCATGAAGCCCGCGACCAGGAGGAAACTTGCGACATAGAGCCCCAGCCACTGCGTGAACAGGCAAAACACCAGTGTCGGGACGAAAACCTGCGTCACTCGGCGGAGTTGATCCCGCGTGACGAAGATTTTGCTTGCGCCATCCCGGTTCCGGAAGGCGGTCACAAGGCCGTAGGCGCTGGCGGCGCCCAGGATGACGGAAAGATAGAACGGGAAGTAGCCCGCGCGCGGACCGTCGGAGGCCCAACCCATGCCGGTACGCCAATTGTCGAAAGCCATGAGTGCCGCAAAAGCGAGCAGCAGCAGGCAAACCGCGATACCGGCGCTGCGCGTGCTCGCCACTGCCGGAGAGTCTGCCGCGGGCGCGGTCGGGTCTTCGACGACGATTTCGTTTTCGGATTCAGCCATGGGCTATTCGGAACGCCGCAATTGCAGCGCCTCCCGCTCCCCGTTTGCGGTAAAGCGGGACGCCTGCATCCATCACACCATCATTTGGCGACGAACCCCGCCTCGGTCATTAAACTCTTGTTGAGCGCGCCGTCCGTTTCTAGGAACTTCAGCATGTCCGGGCCGGTCAGGAAGATCGGCTTCAGCGCCTGCTTTTCCATGTAGTCCTTGTATTCGGCGGTCTGCGTCACTTTCCTAAACAGATCGACGTAGAAAGCGGTCTGCTCCGGCGTCACCTTGCCCGGCAGGAACATCGCGCGCAGCATCAGATACTGCACGTCGAGACCTTCCTCCTTGCACGTCGGAATATCGTTCCATGACTGGGTGTCCGTGACCTTGGTCTTGTAGCCGATGCGCTCCTTGTCGAACACGCAGAGCGCCCGCACTTGCCCGGCACGCCACACCTCGAGGTTCTCCGACGGATTGTTGACGTTAGACGCGGTGTGATTGCCGACGAGTTGCGTTGCGGCTTCGCCACCGGACTTGTACGGCAGGTAGGCGAACTTCGCGCCGGTCTTCTTCTCCATGAACACCGTCAGGACGTGGTCCTCGCGCTTCGAGCCGGTGCCGCCCATCTTGAACGGCGGATTTGCGGCCT
The DNA here is from genome assembly GCA_003153455.1 of Betaproteobacteria bacterium. Classification (GTDB taxonomy): domain Bacteria; phylum Pseudomonadota; class Gammaproteobacteria; order Burkholderiales; family SG8-41; genus PALSA-1004. Next base: position 12,314 of record PLYS01000145.1, read on the forward strand.
TGGCGGCGGCGATGAATTCCTTCACGTTCTTGTAGGGTAGTGTGGTGTTGTCCCACAGTACGAACTGGTCGAGCGCGATGATGGACACCGGCGTGAGTTCATGCCAGTCGAAGGGAATCTTGGCCGACAGCGGCAACATGTAGATGAGCGAGTAGGCGATGAGGACCTTGTTCGGGTCGCCCACGCTCGACTTCATGTACATCAGCGCCTCGGCGCCCGATGCCCCGGCCTTGAGCGTGACCACCATCGGCTGCTTCATCAGGTTGTTCTTTTGGATCGCCGCCTGCATCATCCGCGCCATCTGGTCGGACGCTCCGCCAGCGCCGGCGGCGACGATGATTTCCACCGGCTTAGTAGGTTGCCAACCGGCGGCCTGGGCGGGCGCGAATGCGGCGCCGGCCAAAACCGCTGCCGAGATGGCCAGCATGGGCGCGCCGCTCAGGATTTTCCGGATCGTTTGCTTCATCATGTTCATCTCCTGTTGAGTTGTTGTCTCGAGGTTGGAACGCCGGACACCCGGCACAATGTCTTCACGCCGCGTTGAGCTTGACGGCAGGTTTCAATTTGCTTGCGTCTTTGGTGAGATACTCCATGGCCGCCGCCACGCCGCCTTTCTCGTGGGGTACGGCGGCAAGCGCCAAGCCCATTTCGACGCCGGCGAGCGTTCCCATGAGCATGAGATCGTTGAAATCGCCGAGGTGGCCGATGCGAAACACCTTGCCTGCGACCTTGCCGAGTCCTTGGCCGAGCGACATGTTGAAATTATCGAGCACCACCTTGCGGAAATCGGCTTCGCTGTGCCCCTGTGGAATCAGCACCGCGGTGAGCGAGCTCG
>PLYS01000024.1 GCA_003153455.1 Betaproteobacteria bacterium
CGTCCGAATGAATCAGACCACTAGTCGGCGGACTTCATCACCATTACGTTCTGGATTAGGTTTTCGATACACACATGATATAATAATGCACGTTTCATTGGATACGACATTCATGCCACGGCGATTGAAGCAAGCCTGCATTGCCTTCGTTACCGCGGCGGTGTCCGTGATCGCGGTGTCGCTGTCGACGCTCCCCGGTCACGCACAGCAAGTTTCGTTCGCCGAAATGAACGGGTCCTGGTCGGGCAACGGCAGCATCACGCTGTCTAGTGGGTCGCGCGAACGCATCCAATGTCGCGCGACCTACGAAGTGCAGGCCAGCGGCAACGATCTTCAGCTGTCGCTGCGCTGCGCCAGCGANNCCCATATCGACGCCAGGGCCGTGGGGCAGACTTTCGCGGCGATATTGGACCTGAGCACCCACGGCAATCGGCAATCGATCTCAATCCAATCGCCGGGAAGTCAATTTTCGGAGGTTAAGATCACCCTCACCCGCAAATAGCGATCTGCCTGCGGGCTGTACCGGGTGTCGCAGACTCGATCTTGTTCCCGCACTCGGTGCCGAGCCCGGCACACGATTCGGGCGCCAGCGTCACTCCGCCGCCCGCGGCGGCCGTTCCCGACGGCCGTTCCGGCGGATCAGTTGGTGCAGGAACATGGTGGTCGGCCGCAAGATGGTGAGATCGGCGACCAGTGCCGCCAGCATGGCAAACGCGGAGAGCCAGCCGAACAGGCGCAGCGACTGCAGATCGGAGAACACCGTCACCGCCAAACCGCACGCCAGCACCACCGAGGTCAAAATCAAGGCGGGGCCGACCAGAACCGTCGCGCGCTGGACGCCGATGCCGGGATCCTCGTTGGGCTTTTGCTCAAGGCGCAAGCGGTTGAGAAAATGGATTGTCGCGCTCAAGCCCAGACCGAACGAGACGGTCAGCGCCACGACGCTGGCGAATTGCAGCCCTTCGCCCATTATCCAAAGCAGCGTGCCCGACAGCACGATCGGGAAGATCGCCGGCAGAATGCTCACCAGCATCACCACGGCCGAGCGGAAGGCGAGGCCGATGAACACCGCTACAAAGGCGACCTCGATGGTCAGCCCCCGGTTCATCTTGCCGATCATGTCGGCGCTGTTGCGCGCTGCGATGGCGGCAAGGCCGGTCACCGCAAAGCTGTAGCCCGGGTGCGTGGCGCGCAAGGCGTTGAGCTTGTCGTCGAGCGCCTTGACCACGGGCAGCAGCCGGCTCGCGTCAATGTCCGGAATGCGGCCCGACACTACCACGGCGTCCTGCTTGGCGTCGATGAAACGGCGCACGAGATACTCGGGCAAGGCGTCGACATATTGCTTCAGCGTAGCGACGTCGGACTTGCCGGCCTGCTCGGCCAGCCACCGCCAGCGTTTCCAGCGACCAGACGTTGCCGACGCCGGCCTGTTTCTCGACGATCGCATGGACGGCGGCAATGGCGGCGAGCGTTTCTGGCGCATAGAGCGATCGGTCTTTGGGAAACTCAATCAGCACGTCGATCGGATTAGCGCCGGTGAGCTTGACGTCGAGACGGCCGCTCGCCTTGACCGCCTGATCGCGGTCGGGTACCTGGTCGGCCAGCCGGTAGCGCGGCTCCAGGTTAGCGTAGACGAATGCCAGTCCGCCCACTATCAGCAGGCTGATCGCGCTGTAGAAACCGGGGCGACCGACCATGCGGGCGGCGATCCAGCCGCACGCGTGGCGCAGCGTGTTCACCGCGCGGTCGGCGCCGGCGACCGTAGCGGTGAAGTTCGCTTCCTTGCGCACCAGCAGAACACCGAGCAGCGGTACCAGCATCAGAACCGCGACCAGCGCGATCAGCGTNNCCTGCGGTCGCGTGGGTGAGCACGCAGGCGGGTCCGACCACTAGAATTGCGTTGCGCAGCGCCTCGGATTTGCTCTTGCCGAGCAGGATCTCGTCGCGCGCCGCGAAGGTGAGCTGCATGCTGTCAGAGAAACTGATGACCATGATGAGCGGCGTCATCACGTTAAGGAACATGTTGAGGCGGAAATCGAGCCAGCCCAGCGCCCCGAGCGCCAATACGATGGCGATCAGCGGCGGACCGGCCGCCATGACCATGAACGACACGCGTCGGAAGAACACGATGGCGATTAGACACCCGGCGGCGAAGCCGACGGTGTTGTAGACCAGCCGGTCGCGCTCGACCGCGTTGCGGATCTCAAGTTGCATAACCGGCACGCCGGAAAGTTGTCCGGTAAGTCCGGAATTGGCCAGGTCCTCACCGACGCTCTTGTGGATCTCGCCGACGACGTTGCGTAGGTCGTTGCTCTCGACGACACTCGGATCGAGCGCGAGGACGACCAGCGCCAACTGCCCGTCCAGCGACAGCAGCTTGCCACGGATAATCTCGTTCGCCGTCACGCGATCGATCAGCTTTCGGTATTCGGCACCTTGCGGCAGCTCCTCCGGGAACAGCGCTTCGGGAATCTGCCCGTTCTCCGGCGGCTGACGCGCCGAGAACAGCGAAATGATGCCGCGGGTGCCGTCGATCAGCTGGAGGTCGGTGACCAGTTGGCGCAGCTTAGACAGCGGTTCGCGATTGAGCAGCGTCTTGCCTTCGACCACAACCAGTACGTCGAACTCACTCGACGGAAAGCGGCGCGTCACCGCTTCATATTGCTTGAATTCGGGCGTGTCGGAACGAAACAATTGGCTGAGCGAATCGTCGACCTTGATGCGCACGATCCCGAACGCCGCCGCGACGCACAGCACGACCAGGATCAGTGTGGCGACCAGCGGGAAGCGCAACGAGACGAGGCCGATCCGCTCGATGCCGAGCGCGATGCGATGCGGCTTGCGCCGGGGCGATGCCGAGGCATCTGGGAGGGTATCATCTCGGCCCTGATCATAACTGTCCAAAGACACGGCTGCTCCCGCGGTGCACGCCCCGGTTAGGGGGACCTTTCTGGCGCGGCCTGTCGCTTCCAAAAACTAAGGTCGTGCGTATGCCCCAAGCATTTTCCGAGACCATGACTACATTCGAAGAAAATGCAATCGGCAGCCAATTGAATCTGTTCAGTTTCTAACCGGAAAGCAATGTGTCTTATCGTGCAAGGCTGTCGTAACCCGCCTGCATGA
>PLYS01000319.1 GCA_003153455.1 Betaproteobacteria bacterium
TGCCCGTTCCTGATGGTGCACGGCGAAGGAGACGAGCAGATTCCGCTAGCGCTGGCGCAAAAATGCTTCGACGCGGTAGGCTCGAAGCGCAAGACCATGAAGGTTTTCACCCGCGCGGAGGGCGGTTACCACCACTGCCAGATCGACAATGTCAGCATAGGTGTCGCTTACATGTGGGACTGGCTGGAGACGGTGCTGAGGCCGCTTGAGCAGCCTTGAGGTTCATCTGAAAACTGTCAATGCGACCCTGGCACTATAATCTGAATGTGGCCTCGGTTCACGTTGATGAATGGCGCGCTGAAAACCTGACGGCCTACTATTTCCCAAACCTCTACCTCCGTCACCGCGATAAACTCCTTGGCCTCGGTCATAAAGTCCGTCACCCGGGCGCCAGGCAAAAGGTGAATGTTTCCCTTTATGCGGTAAGTGCCGGTCAGGATGGTTACCTTTGTCACGTTTTCAGGTATAGCTTCAGGTGTAGCCATGGATTGCTCTCCTCTTGGTTCTGGTCACTTCATAGTAACAATGTTATCAGCAAATGGAACTGTCGCTACAAAGCCGGATAAGTCCATTTGCGCCCGATAATATCCGACCGGTTGTCTTGACCCATGGAAGCCCAGAATCTAGAATCGATTTTCTTCCCACAGCAAGGACAATCCCCGTGCAACAATTCGATGTGATCGTAGTTGGCAAGGGCAACGCGGCGCTGTGCGCGGCGCTTGCCGCGGGAGACCAGGGCGCCCGCGTGGCGATGCTGGAAGCCGCATCGGTGGACGAGTCCGGCGGCAACAGCCGCTTCGCCGGCGGCGTGATGCGCTTCGCGTACGACGGCGTCGAGGACTTGCAGAAAATCACCGACATTCCCGCGGACGAGGTCAAGGATGTCGATTGGGAAAGCAACACGACGGATGAATTCTATGACGACCTTTATCGCGTCACGAGCTTTCGCACCGATCCTGAACTCAGCGAAGCGCTGGTCACGCAAAGTCTCGACGCCATGGTCTGGCTGCGCAGCCAGGGCGCCCGCTTCGCGCCCAATTATCGCCACCAGTCGGCCATCGCCAACGGCAAACGCAAGTTTTTCGGCCGCATGCCGCTCTGGGTGTCCGGCGGCGGTCCGGGCCTGGTGCAGTCGCTGACCGATACCGCGGTAAAGAAAGGCATCGAGATTTTCTACGAGACGCGTGCGGTGTCGCTGATATACGACGACGAGCGCGTGCTCGGCGTCAAAACCAAGAGCCGTGGCAAGCCCGTCGAATTTCACGCGCGCGCGGTGGTGCTCGCCTGCGGCGGCTTCGAGGCCAATCCCGAGTGGCGCACGCGCTACCTCGGCCCCGGCTGGGAACTCGCGAAGGTACGCGGCACGCGCTTCAACATGGGTGACGGCTTGCGGATGGCGCTCGACATCGGCGCGTGTCCCTACGGCAACTGGTCAGGCCGTCACGCAGTCTCGTGGGAGCGCTACGCTCCGGAGTTCGGCGATCTCAATCTGCCGGAGAGCTCGTACCGGCACAGCTATCCGCTGTCGATCATGATCAACGCCGATGGCAAGCGTTTCGTGGATGAGGGCATCGAGTTTTACAACTACACTTACGCCAAGTACGGCGCGGAGGTGCTGAAGCAGCCGGGGCAGTTCGCGTGGCAGGTGTTCGATGCCAAGGTAAAGCCTCTTCTGCGGCCGGAATACGGCGACAAGGCCGTGACCAGGGTCACCGCCAAGACGCTGCAAGAACTCGCCGCGAAACTCGAGGGCGTCAGTCCCGAGGGTTTTCTCAAGACCGTGCGCGAATTCAATGCCGCGGTGCAAATCGACACTCCGTTCAACCACGCCATCAAGGACGGGCGCTGCACGGTGGGCATCGAGCCGCCGAAGTCGAACTGGGCAAATCCGCTCGATACTCCGCCGTTCGAGGCCTACCACACAACGTGCGGCGTCACTTTCACTTTCGGCGGCCTGCGCATTAATCCCGAGACAGGGCAAGTGCTCGACGTGAACATGCATCCGATCCCGGGGCTCTACACCGCGGGCGAGATGGTAGGCGGCCTGTTCTACTTCAACTACCCGGCAGGAACCGGGCTGGTCTCCGGCACGGTATTCGGCAGAATCGCCGGGGCGGGGGCAGCCGCTGCCGCGCTTGCGGCATGAGCTCGCGTCTCGCCGGATATCCTTGATGCAGGAGCAGAAACCCGCGGGCCGCCCGGTGGCTTTCGTCACCGGGGCGTCATACGGGATCGGCGCCGCAACCGCGCTGGCGCTGGCCCGCGATGGCTTCGACGTGGCGGTTGCCGCGACGCGCATCGAAAACCTCTCGAACGTCGTGACGCAGCTCGAAGCCATGGGCGCTCGCGTGGCGCCGGTCGCACTCGATCTGCGTTCGCAATCCAGCATCGAGCAAGCCATGGCTGGGGTCATCAATGCTCTCCACCGTGTAGACGTGCTGGTCAACAATGCCGGGATTACGCTGCGCAGGCTGGCGTTGGAGGTCACCCCCGCGGAGTGGGACGCGGTAATCCGGACCAACGTGACCGGAACTTTCTTCATGAGCCAGCAGATGG
>PLYS01000367.1 GCA_003153455.1 Betaproteobacteria bacterium
TGTTCAAATATCTCGTGAGCGTCGCGATTATCGGGTCCGCTATTTTCGTGGGCGCGATTTTCTTGGGCTTTGCGGCGGTCATAGAGACTCCGGCCCTCACGACGCCCGCATGGAAGAATGAGCGCCTGAAGCCAGCACCGGATACACCTTATATTGCGCAGAGGTCATTAAGCCCGATCTACCCGGCAACCCCCGGCAAAGAACTCTTGGGGAAACCTGTCCAGACAGTCGTACGCGTTGCGAAACATCATGCGATGGCGAGCGCGAAACCAGTCGGCAAGCCGGTGACTGCGAAACGCCTCGACGTTAGCCAAGGGCTACGGGCGCATGAATTTCCCCAGCAAATATATGCGGCGGTTGAGCACGACAGAAATTATTCACAACAAAGCTATGGCTATGCGGAAGAACTGCAAGCGCGGTCACGCACGGTCAATATTCTTGCGCATGGTCTTTACTAGAAATCGCCGTACTTAAACTTGGCCGATGTCATTCAAAGTCTGCAATGACTGAAGCTCGCTTACGGAGCGCCGGCCGGCGATGATGGCGACACGCAACGCTATTTGTGCGCGCTGCGCGCTATCATTGCGAGCTCGAGCGGCTTGCTCTCCGTCTTGTGGGCAATTTTGCCAGGCTTGTGAGCCAGCTTTGTTGTGTCCGCCGGTTGCTTGCGCGCCGCCAACTGGATGATGCCCTTGCTGCCGTGCGCGGCGGAGGGCTTGGCTGGCATTTCGATCTTGATGATCGCGCTCATGCGGGCAGGGTGCTGCTTGACGTTGACGGTCGAAGCGGCGGTTTGCACCGCGGCCTGCAGCGGCGCCGACACCGTGAGTGTGAACGGCGAAGGCCGCGGCACCGGAATGCGGGCCGGTCCGTTCCAGGCGTGCAAGCCGGCCGCTTCCTGGCACGGCGCGCGGCGCGGAAGTCTCATCTCAAGATTGCCCGCTGCGGCCACCTTCCAGGTTTCCGCCGGCCGGCCGGTGATAATCTTGACGTAGCCTTGCGTCTCCTGCGGCAGCTTGCCTTTCTTGGTGAGCCACGCGTGGATTCGTTTCGGCCCGGCATTGTAGGCAGCGGCGGCGAGGCCGAGGTTGCCGAATTGCTGAAACAGATTGCGCAGCAGGCGGGCGGATGCCGGTATCGCCTGCAGCGGATCGAACGGATTATCCAGGCCCATGTCGGCGGATGTCTCCGGCATGAATTGCGCGACGCCTTGCGCGCCGGCGCGGCTCACCACGCCGGGCTTGAAACCGCTTTCCTGAAACAGCAGACGGATGAAAAACGGAGCGGGCAGATCGTTCAACTGCGCCGCTTTGGCCAGCGTGTCGCAGACCTCCTGACGCGAGCGATAGACGACCGGCTTCACGACCGCAGCAGGCGGGGCATATTGCGGCTCCAGCGCCTGCTCCACACCGGTTTGCGCCGGGATGTCGATCGGCGTGTCCGACGGTCCAGTGAGATTGATGGAAGCTTCGTCCCAAGAGCCGCCCCAAGAGCCGTCCCAAGAGCCGTCCGAAGCCGCGGAGTCTTTCTGAGCGGTCGCGGTGGCGCCGGTCCTTGGTGCCGATGCATCGGCTGTCTTGTCGACGGTCGAAACGCCGGAAAAATTTTCGAGCGATAGCTTTGGCTCCGAGCCGGTCGGGGCGGACCATGTCATCAGGCACACGCAGGCGGGAACGAACAGCTGCCGCATTCAATCAAACCCCCAGCGTGCCACGCCAATCCGCAGCCGCAATCAACCGTGAAAAGGAAATAGCCCCTTCGTTGGTCCAGCTTGTGTGGTCAGAACGGGACAGATTTTTGGACATGGTGTGGCGAGAGGGTGGTATTGTGACGGGTCCTGCCCCTGTCTCCGCCGCAGTTCCACGATGCTGCGCGATGGAACTCTGCCAGCAAGCGGTGGGTGGGGTAAGGCGCGGGCTTGTCCGCCCAACGGGTCCGGCCAGAGGCCGGCCCGATGGTAATCTCCGCCTGCAGGCCGAACGCGGCCAGAGCCGACGCGTTCATGTGCGATGAAATTGATTTTCCGCGGCGCACTCTTCGCTTGGCCCACGCCACTCCCGCTGATTACAGTAATGCAGGCGAAACTCGATTCGACCTACGCCGCAGCCTTCTACAATCGGAGTTGTGCCAGGAAGAAAAAGGCCGACAACGCCGCGCCCGACATGGCGGCGGCCACCGGCATCAGCCCGAACATCGCTCGTTAGCCGAGAGCCTCAGCGTAGACAACGCGCGCCACGATTTGCCAGTACAATGCGAGGGTGTTCGGAGCGAACACAGCATCGATGAAATACAAAGTTATCTATGCGGTTGCCGCCAGCTTTGGCATCTATCTGTTCTGCTCACAGCCGATGTTGGCCGCGCCGATGCGTTGCAGCGGCGAGCATCAAGTCTGTGTTTCCAATTGTACGAAAAATACCGATCGTGACATCGTTTCAACGTGCGTCGGCAACTGCCGCGCCCGCCAAGCGGCGTGCATGCAAACCGGGTGTTGGGATAACGGAATGAATAGGTATTGCGGCCTTGTAAAACAATAGAGCCCGTAACGATCTCGCCCGACGCGCTTGGAAAATCAGCATCGACTGAGATCGGCGCGCCTTGCGCAGCCCTACGGTCGCTTGTTCGCGAGATAGACGGTTTGCGTGAACGGCTTGTCCTGCAGCGGGTTGTGAAACGTCACTTGCTCCGCGCGCGCCTGCGCGAACACGCAGGCCAGACGCGCGGTGAAGGCGTCGTCGGCAAGCT
>PLYS01000096.1 GCA_003153455.1 Betaproteobacteria bacterium
CCACAGAAAATATCGTTGCCGGCAATCGACATGGAAAAGGCGACGCTCGAAGCGTTCGCCGACGCAGTAGCGGCCAAACAGCCGTTCGTCGTGCCGCCCGAGCAAGCCGTCAACGGCATCGCCGTGCTGGAAGCGATCGTCGCGTCGGCGGCGAGCGGCAGTCCGGTCCGGATTTGATCAGTTACCGGGCCTCCGGCACGGAGCCCACAACCAAGGAAAAATCATGAATGCCTATCCGAATCACACCAAACACCAGCTCGCTGCCGGCAAACTCGCGCTTGGCATGGGGCTGCGCCAGGCGCGCACGGTCGACATCGCCGGCATCGGCAAGACGTGCGGCTTCGACTGGTTGTTCATCGACATGGAGCATAGCTCTCTTGACGTCGACACCGCGGCCCAGATTGCGAACGCGGCTCTTCCGGTGGGAATTACGCCAATCGTGCGCGTGCCCGGGAAAGAGCATCACCATGCGTCGCGCCTGCTTGACTCCGGCGCGCAGGGCATCGTCGTGCCCCATGTGGACACGGTTGAGGAAGCCCGGCGCGCAGTGTCGTACTGCAAGTATCCGCCCATCGGCCACCGTTCCGTCATGGGAGCGGCGCCGCAATTCGCATTCCAAAGTGTAGCGGTAGGCGAAGCCACGCAGATCGTCAACGCCGAAACGTTGGTCGTCGTCATGCTGGAAACACCCAAAGCCATCGACAGCGTGGATGCAATCGCCGCAGTACCAGGGTTGGATGTGGTTCTGATCGGCACCAACGATTTATGCGCGGAGATGGGCATTCCAGGCCAATTCGAAAATCCGAAGGTCGAGGAGGCTTATCGCAACGTGATCGCCGCGTGCCGTAAACACGGCGTACATCCGGGAATGGGCGGGGTGTACGAGCCCAAGCTCATGGAGAAGTTCATCGGGCTCGGCATGCGCTTCATACTCAGCGGCAGCGATCTGAGCTTTTTGATGGCGGGCGGACGCGAGCGCGCGAGCTTTCTCCACGGCGTGCTCAAAGTCTGAGGCGGCAGCGTCGGCATGAAGGTTCCAAGCGGGAGGAAGTCGTGAGCATTTCTTGCAGTATCTGTGCTGTGCTCTCGGTTGCGCTCCCGTTGCCGCTCGCGGCCGCGCAGGCCTACCCCGACAAACCGATCCGGGTGATTGTTCCGGTGCCCGCCGGCGGGACGCCGGATGTGGTGGCGCGCATGGTGGCGCCCGGCTTATCGACTTTGCTCGGCCAGCAACTCGTGATCGACAACCGCGGCGGGGCGGGCGGGCTGATCGGAGCGGAGCTCGCGGCAAGAGCGGTCCCCGACGGCTACACTGTGTTCTTCAGCAGCCCCGGTTCCCTGACCATCCTGCCGCATCTGCAAAAGCAGGTGGCCTATGACACGCTCAAGGATTTTGCGCCGATCAGCCTGGTCTCGATCGGCCCTTTCCTGCTGATCACACATCCCTCGGTTCCCGCCAGGACGGTCAAGGAACTGATCGCGCTCGCCAGGGCGGAGCCCGGCAAGCTCAACTACGCATCGGCCGGCAATGGCGCCGCGAATCACCTCGCGATGGAGCTGTTCAAGAGCATGGCGGGAGTGAACATTACGCACGTGCCGTACAAAGGGGCGCCGCAGGCGGTGACCGATTTGATCGGGGGCAGCGTGAATCTGATGTTCAACTCGATTCCGCCGGTGCTGCAGCACATCAAGACGGGGCGGCTGCGATTGCTCGCCGTTGCCAGCGCCAAGCGCTCGCCCCAACTGCCCGATGTCCCGACCGTCAGCGAGGCGGGCGTGCCGGGCTATGAAGCGATCACCTGGTTCGGGCTGCTCGCTCCGGCGAAGACGCCGAAGCCAATCATTGCCCGGCTCAACGACGTGATGGTCAAGGTTGTGCACGCGCCTGACCTCAAGTCGCAGCTGGAAATCCATGGCTACGACCCGGTGGGCAGCAGCCCCGAAGAGTTCGCCGCGTTCATCCGCGCGGAGTCGGAGAAGTACGCGAAGGTCGTGAAGTTCTCCGGCGCAAAGGTCGATTAGTCCGGAGCTTTTACCGGCCAGACATTTGCCCTGGCGCGACATAGCAGGAGGAGGGTCGGAATTCCATGGCAACAGATCACCCCCATAGAGCGCCTGGCGGCGCCCACGCAAAAGTAAGCGGTATCCACATGCATCTGGGCGGACAAAGGAAAGCCTGGGTTCTCGGCATCGTGGCGCTCGTGCTTGCGGCGTGGGCAGGAAACTGGCTCTTCCACCGCTACACCCACTTGTATATCGATGATGCACGCATCGATGGGGAAGTGATTACGATTTCCAGCCGCGTTTCGGGATGGATCACCGAGTTGCCAGTCATGGAGGGAGACGCAGTGAAAAAAGGGCAACTCCTGGCGCGGGTGGATGACCGCGATTCGGTGTTGCAGCGCGAAGTCCTGCGCTCGAAGTTTGAAGCGATCGAAAGTCAGATGGCGGTCGTGCGCGCGCAGGCTGGCCAGGTCGACCAGGAAACACTCGGCAAATTTGAAAGCGAAACCAACCGTCTGGTTGGCGCGGAAGCCGAAGCAGCGTCACTCGAGGTACAGCTGAAACAGGCGCGCGAGGACTATCAGCGTGCTCAGGACATCGAAAAATTTCTCACGCGGCAGGAAGTGGAACGCGCACGCTCGGCGTATCAGCAAACTCAGGAGAGTCTGCGCAAGGCGCAGGCCGAAGTGGCGGCCACCCGCGGCACGTTATCGGCTGCGGGCGGGAGCCGCCGCCAGCTCCGGGTCATCGCACAGCAGCTTGTCGTGCTCGCGCGACAGGCCGACGAGATCCGTGCGCAGATGAGCCGCCAGGAAGTGGATATCGCGGACCGCGTCATCGCAAGCCCCGCCGACGGCAAGGTGGTGATGACTTTCCTGCGCAAAGGCGAACATGTATCACCCGGCCAGCGCATCGCCATGTTCCACGACCCGAATGAAATCTGGGTGGAAGCCAACGTCAAGGAAACCGACATCGGCCTGCTCAAGCCCGGAATGAAAGCGGATATCCGCGTTGACGCCTATCCGGGCAAAGTCTTCGGCGGCGAGGTTTTTCGGACCGGCCAGGCGGCAACCAACAAGTTCGCGTTGCTGCCGGACCCCAATCCCAGCGGCAACTTCACGAAAATCACGCAGCGCCTGCCGGTGCGCATAGTGCTCACCGAGAAGGATCACGCCCTGCGCCCGGGAATGATGGTGGAGGTGGACATTGCCCTCAGAAACCACTGAGGTACTGTTCGCGCGTTATGGACCGCGTTACCGCTGGCTGGCCACCGGCACGGTCATGCTGGGCACGATCTCGGCGGTACTGACGACCACCACCGTAAATGTCGCGATACCCGATATCATGGGCACCTTCGGCATCGGGCAGAACCGGGCGCAATGGCTTTCTACCGGCGCCCTGGCGGCGATGACGATTGCCATGCTGCTCCATGCGTGGATGATCCGCAGTTTCGGCCAACGCAAGACTTTCATCGGCGCTCTCGGCGTTTTCATGGCGGCGTTGGTGCTGGCGGGATTCAGCCCCAACGAATCGGTGCTGATTTTCAGCCGGATCGTGCAAGGCGCAGTGGCGGGTTTGCTGCAACCGCTTTCGATGTACACGCTGTTCCGCGTGTTCCCACCCGAGCACCGGGGTAGCGCGATGGAATTTTTCGGCATCAGCGTGATCCTGGGGCCGGCATTGGGTCCCACGCTGGGCGGCATTCTGATCGAACACTTCAACTGGCGCTATATTTTCTACGTTGCGGTGCCTTTCAGCGCCGCCGGAATGCTGCTGGGGAGCATGTTCATGCCGGAGCGCGAGGAATCGGATGTACGTGCCAGATTTGACTGGGCCGGTTTCCTGCTCTTGTCGATGTCCCTTGCCTGCTTGCCTTTCCAACGGGCAGCGCGAAGGTTGGTATTCCGGCTATATCCTCATCCTCCTCGCGCTCGCTGGCGCCGCCGCAGTGGCATTCTTCTCATGGGAACTGCACGCGTCCCAGCCGCTGGTCGATCTCAGGGTGCTCGCAAACGCTCGCTTCACTGCGGCCGCTGCGGTGGCCTGTATCTTCGGCGCAGGGCTGTTCGGTTCCACCTACCTGGTCCCGCTTTTCGTGCAGACTGTCCAGCACTTCACCCCCATGGCGGCGGGCTTGCTGCTGATGCCTAGCGGTCTTGTGCTGGGCCTGTTCTTTCCGATCGGCGGATATTTGAGCGACCGGCTTCCCGCGCAGGGACTGATCATCACCGGTCTGGTGTGTTTCGGCGTGTCTGCTTATTGGCTGGGGAGCGTTGATGCCAACACGCCGTTCTGGACCATTGCGTGGTGCGTTGTTGTTTCTCGCATCGGCCTGGGGCTGCTCAAGCCCGCGCTTAACGTTACCGCATTGCGGGCATTGCGCCCCGAGCTGCTCGGGCAGGGAGCGGGGATGATCAATTTTTCCCGCCAGCTCGGGGGCGCGTTCGGCGTGAACCTGCTTTCCGTCGTGCTGGATCGGCGGACGTTTTTCCACAGCAACGCGTTGGCGAACCTCCAGACCGCCGCCAACAGCGGCACCGCGGATTTTCTGCGCAGGATGCAGGACCTCCTCGCCCAGCCGGGCGTGCCCCAGGACCTGCAGTTGCCCGGAGCACTGCACTTCCTCGATCGGGTCGTGTATGCGCAAGCGTACACGTTGGGTTTCCGCGACAGCTTTCTCATCGTCGCGCTCGTTTTTTCGCTGGCGCTGGTTCCTGCATGGATCATGGGCAAAACCAGGGCGGGTCAAAGCGCGTAGCAGCCTGTCGGACTTATTAGGAGTTTGTCGGGGCTAAGTTCGACAAACTCCTAGCCGATCCGGTTACGCGTGCCCGCCGGAATCTCTGCTTACAGCTTGAGTAACCTCGCTGCATTGCCGCTCAGGATCACGTCGCGTTCTCGCGTCGACAGTCCGGTCAGACGCTCAACCACGTCCACCGGCCGTGTGTAGCTCATGTCAGCGGGACAGTCGCTTCCGAGAACCACGCGGTCGGCGCCGACCTGACGGATCAGGTTCATCAGGATCTGGTCGCCGTGGGTGATGGTGTCGTAATGGAAGCGGCGCAGGTAGGTCGACGGCGGCCTCGTCATATGCTTGCACTCGGGCCGTACCGTCACGCCGTGGTCCATGCGTCCAATCAAATTAGGAAACGTGCCGCCGGCGTGCGGCAGCATCACGTCGAGCCTGGGGAAATCATCCATCACGCCGCCGAACATGAGTGAGGCGGCCGCGATTCCTGTTTCATAGGGATTGCCGAGGAAATTGCGCAGGTGGTAGCCCTGCATGCGTTCGGCGCCGAGCGGATTGACCGGGTGCAGGAAGATCGGCAGCCCAAGAGCCTCGCAACGTTCATACACGGGCCAGAACGATTTATCGTCGAGGTTCTTGCCGTTCACGTGCGTCGCCATGTAGACGCCACGGATCCCGGGAAGCCCGGCTGCGCGAACGGCCTCCTGCACGGCGAGACTGGGTTCCTGCATCGGCAGCATCGCCATGCCGACGAAGCGCTGCGGGTACTTAAGATGGGCCGCCGCGCACGCGTCGTTAAACACCTGCGACAGTTTGACCCCGAATTCGGGCGGCGCCCAGTACACCATCGGGCTGGTAAGCGACAGCGCGTGCATGTCGACCCTGGCGTCGTCCATCATTTTGAGCCGGAGCCCGAGCTCGATGTAGGTCGCCTGGAAATTCTGCCTCATCCCGGGTACGGCAAAAGTCACCTGGCCGCGATCGTTCCTGCCGATCTTCGCCCCGTTGTCGCCGCCTTCCTTTGCGAGCAGCTCGACCCACTCCGGCGGATACCAGTGCGCGTGCGTATCGATCGTCAGCATCGACCCGCTCGCCGCCGCAAAAGCGGCGGAAATTTGCGCATTGCGATTTTCATCTTTTGCCCATGAAAAGGTTATTCCTGTTGCATTCCCGACGCTGCGAATTCTCGCATTTGCAGAAGAGAGCCGGCGATCGCGCACAATACATGGTCATGGGAATCTGCTCCGCCTGTGCGCTAGAGCTGCAATGATCAGACTTTCTGCCGGTGAAATCAATATCTTCAACTAACGGCAGTTGGGAGGCACGAATTTCTTGGGGGTGCCCGTGCACACCCAGGTTACATGACGGTTCTCTGCCATCAAGGTCGGGGGGAGAATGCGTTTCCATTACGCTGGTTTTACCGACCGCATGTCCGGAGCGCCTGCGCCACCGCATCCCCCATTTGCACGGTCGTAGCCTTGCCGCCGAGATCTGCGGTCAGTTGCTTCGCTTCCGCGATCACCTTGTCCATCGCTGCGTCAATCAATTCCGCCGCTTTAACCGCCTTCGGCTCGTTGCGCTTGCGGCCCAGCCACTCGAACAACATCTTGCCCGACATGATCATCGCGTAAGGATTGGCGATGTTCTTGCCCGCGATGTCCGGCGCCGAGCCGTGCGTCGCCTGTGCCATCGCATGACGCTCGCCCACGCACAACCCCGGCGCGAGCCCCAGACCTCCGACGATTCCCGCGCCTTCGTCGGTCAGGATGTCGCCGAACTGGTTGGTCGTCACCACCACGTCGAACTGCTGCGGGTTCATCACGAGCTTCATCGCAAAACCGTCGACCAGCACTTCATCGAGCTTGCAGTCGGGGAACTCCTGCGCCACCTTGCGGCACTCCTCGGCAAACATGCCGCAGACCAGCCGGTAGACCGGTTCCTTGTGCACGCTGGTCACCTTCTTGCGGCTGCGCGTGCGTGCAATCTCAAACGCTTCGCGCGCGACGCGATTGGCGCCGCGGCGCGTGACCACGCGCGTGCCGATCGAGATCTCGTCGTTCGGCCGGAACTCGCCGCTGCCCGCGACTACGGTACCGCTCGCCTGCATCCCTTCGCTGACTTCGCGCAGAAACACGATATCGACGTTTTTGTGCAGAGAGGGCAGATTGGGATACGACTTGACGGGCTTCACGCTTGCGTAAAGATCGAACTTCTTGCGCAGCGGCGGCATGATCCAGGTCGGATCGTTGCGCGGGTACGCATTGTGGCCGATCGGCCCGGTTATCCAGCCATCGCATTTATCGAGCGCCACCACCGTTTCCTGCGGCATGGTGTGCCCGTGCAGTTCATGTCCCCTGCGACCAATCGGCAGCTCATGCCACTGCACATCGAGTGCGACGACTGCCGCCGCGGCGGTCATCACTTTGACGGTCTCGGGCACGACCTCCAGCCCGATATCGTCTCCCAGCAAAACCCCGATCTTCAGCATAATCACCATCCTCCTTCAAAGTAGGTGCCCATTTATTCCTTTCCCGCCGGACCTGGCAAAGGCGGCAACGCAATCTTCTGGTCCGTGCTGAACTGGTAGTCGCGGAACACATGCTCCGCGCCGAGGAGCTGATAAGTGCCGTCCGGCAGGCGCCGCGTGGTGTCCTTCAGCCGGTAAGTATTATGCCCGCAGGTCCAGCAGTCGAAATTGCGCATGGCGGTGCAGAGGCAGGTCTTGTCCATCACCGAGATCTTCTTCGACCCCGGGTGCGCCGCGACCTCGCGGTTGTAGGCCGCGATGTAGGCGCAGTTGCCCGAGCTGTCGAGCAGATAACCATAGGCCTCGCAGTTGGGCCGGGTGCCCGCGCCGATCGCCGGGCTGCTCTTCAGCATGCGCATAGGATAGCCGGTCGGCGAGATCATGTTGACCACGATGTCCTCCTCGCTCGCCTTGAAGTACTCCTGCTTTATCCGGTCCGGCAGACCGCACTCGCGTGTCGCGGTAAAGCGCGTTGCCACCTGCACCGCCGCGGCGCCGATTTCGAGGTAGAACACGGCGTCGCTGCCGGTGAAAATGCCGCCCGCCGGAATGAGCGGAATATCGAGATTTTCGGCATGCAGGTATTGCAGAATTTCGGTCACTATCGTGCGCAGGTCATACTTCGCCCAGTCCTCGATGCCGAAGCCGAGGTGCCCGCCGGCAAGCGGCCCCTCCACGATAATGTAATCAGGCAAGCGGCCGAGTCTGGCATTCTTGCGCAAGAACAACTGCAGCGCCCGCAGCGACGAGACTATGATGCCGAGCTTGGCATCACGAAAACGCGGATGGTCCGCAATCAGCGCAAACGAGCCGAGATGCAGGCCGGCGCTCAGCGTGATGCCGTCGATGCCGGCATCGAGCGCGGCGCTAAGCCTCACGCGCAGCGTCTCGCGCGGCGCATTCATCGTGAGTTTTTCCATGCAGTTGACGAAGACCATGCCGGTGCCGCGTTTGGCCTCCATGGTCCGGCCTACGTGGTTATGCGTCGCCTCGGCGAGCCGGTTAAGATCGAACAGCACCGCGGATTTGTCGGAGCTGGCGACGTTGAATTTATACCGCTTGAGCTTGCCGCTGACGAAATTCGTCTCGTAGCGCCGGTCCGAGACCGTTTTGACCATGGCGTCTGAGAGGTGGCCTATGCCCCCAAGCCGCGCCGCCTCGAGCGCAAGCGTCGACGTCGAAATGTCCACTCCCATCCCGCCAACCACGATCGGCACCAGTTCCCGTTTGCCGAATCGCAGGCGAAAATCATCCACACATTTCATCGCTATCCTTCGACTAGCCTCTGGAGTTGTCACTGGGCCCCGTGCGGTCACCCGAACACCCCCGGCAGGGTAGCACAGGTGAGTAACAATGCCGATTGCGGAAATGACTGCAGGATTTCATGAGACCGCCCCGGACCTGATCCGGGACTGGGGGCAGCATCAATCGGCGCGCATCCCCCTTTCCTTGATTACCCTGCCCCATTTTTCCAATTCGCTTTTCAGGTGAGCCGCAAATTCCCCGGGAGAGCTGGCGATAATATCCAGCCCCCTGTCCTTGAATAGCTGCAATTGATCCGGGGAACCCAAGGTTTTCTTGAGCCGCTCGTTAAGCAACGCAACAATCGCCTTGGCCGTGCCTTTGGGCGCCAGCATTCCATAATAGCTCACCGGCAATATGGGGATTCGTGCCGACCCCCGCCGAAGCATAATTCAGCGCCCCCGGCCTGGACTTTGCCAGCGCCAGCAGCTCGCGCACGGAGCGGGCGGGTAGCGAAGGGTGCACGGCCAGCAGAGAAGGCGATGACGACAATAACGAGACCGGCGCGAAATCATTCAGCACGTCATAAGGCACCCGGCCGTACAGGAATGTATTTGCCACCAAGGGGATGGTGTGCACCATAAGCGTGTAACCATCAGGCGCGGCGCGTGCCACCAGTTCGGCGGCGATATTGCCCGATGCGCCGCTACGGTTGTCTATGACGATCTGCTGCCCGAGACTCTCGGAAAGTTTAGGAGTAATTAGGCGCGCGACGAGATCAACGCTGCCGCCGGGCGGAAAAGGCACGATCAAACGCACGGGCTTGCCTGGATAATTCTCGGTTTGCGCCGCCGCAAATCTTACGGATAAAGCCGCTAATCCGAAGGATATAGCGATCAAAATGATTTTCTTCATGTAGAGGCGATAAATCAGTGCCTTATTTTCCCCGGACGGCAACGTAGCTCCCGGCAGATGCGCGTCTCCCGCGCTGTTGCGTACAAACTACGCGAGTAAGCAGTGGGAGTCAACGCAGATCAGGGGCGAGCAATGGCTAAAGCATCGCCGGGCCTAACGGGCGCCGGACGGCGGCATCCGCATGACTCCATCGGGCCCCATTCGACACTCCGGCGGCCTCCCCGGAACAGCTCCGGGATTAGGCTCCGTTGCGATTGAAACCTCCAGTTTCCCGAGCGGCCCTCCAACGTTGCAAAGCTCGACGCTCGGATCCGGTTTATAGTTGGGATTCGCGCACGCACCGACTAACAGAGCTAACCCCGAAACCAACGGCAGAAGCAGTAACTTACGCATAGTACCTCCATGAAAGAAAGCCGGCGTAATAACGCCGTGTATTGGCTTTTGCGCCACAGTGCAAACATGGCGATGGGTGAAATTATTCCCCTGAGGACCTGCAAATTGACAGCCCACGTGTTCCCATGGACATCCAACGCTCACCATCGGCAACACCATGGCGTCGATGGCGCTGATGATACTGCCTGCCGTGGCGCCCGCGATGGCACGCGATTACGGCGTCGATGCCTCGCTGATCGGCTACCAGATCAGCGTCGTGGGCGCGGGCCTGCTGACTGCACTGCTGCTGGTCGGCAAACTGAGCCGCAAGCTGGGCGCTCGCGTTTAATGCGTGCCTGCTGTTCGCGGTCATCGCCATGCTGCAGCGCGGCCGCCCGTGGTGGGACGATGACCGCGTGCCTTCGACACCCGCGATCGTCAAAAACCCGTTCGCCGGGTTTCTCGCCAACTGGCGCGACCGCCGCCTGCGCCTGCTTTCGATCTCCGGCGGCGCCTTCTGCTGGGCACAGTTCTGCGTCGCGGCGTATACGGTGGTAACCTGCGTGGAGGTGCTCGGCATGAACCTGATCAGCGGGAGAAAAGCAATTTATTCGTTTCTTGACTGGGAGAAGGAGAATCATGAAATACAGAATTGGTTTCGTCGGAGTGGGCCTCATGGGAAGTTCGTTGGCCAAGCATTTGCTTTCCGCGGGATTTCCGGTGGTGGTGCACGACATAGATCCGCTCAAGGTGGAAGCGATCGTGAAGCAAGGAGGAAAAAAGGCAGGTTCTCCTGACCAGATTGCCCCGCAGGTGGATGTCATCATGCTGTCCCTTCCCAGTTCACCCATAGTGAACGAGGTGGTGACGAATTCCCTGAAATTGTTCCAAACCGGGAGAAAAGGGCTGATCGTCATCGATGCGACAACGGCGGATCCCGCACTGTCAACCGAGTTGGCCGCACAACTCAGGCAAAAGGGAATTGAAATGCTGGACGCCACCATCAGCGGGACCAGCGATATGTGCGCCATCAAAGATACCATCTTCATGGTGGGCGGGAAGGAAGAAATATTCAAGCAGTGCGAGCCCCTGTTTGCCGCCATGTCGAGGGAATGGATTTTCATGGGGGAGAACGGCAAGGGCGCGGTGATCAAACTGGTGGTAAATCTGGTGCTGTCGTTGAACCGCATGGCTCTTGCCGAGGGGCTTACACTGGCGAAGAAAGCCGGACTGGATCAGCTGCAGACGCTGGAGGTACTCAAGAAATCCGCGGCTTTTTCCAAGATCATGGACCAGAAGGGTTACCGCATGGTCAAAAAGCAATTCCTGCCGCCGGCCGGTCATCTGGCTATTCACTACAAGGACGTGCGGCTCATGCTCGCTTTGGGAGCCAAATTGGATTGTCCCTTGCCACTGCTCAGCCTGGACGCCCAGGCGCTCGCGTCCGAAATCTGCAAAGGCAGGGGCGAGTGGGACAGCTCCGATATCATCTCGTTCTATAACGAGTTGGCGAATATCTGATTCACGTCCGACGATAAGGGATAGACATCATGGCGAATCTGCACTTCCTGACGGGAGGAGACGTTGCTCCCGTCCGCAAGAATGGCTCGGGAATGTTTGGGGAGATTGCCTCCCGGTTTCGACAAGCGGATGTTTCTTTCCTGAATCTCGAACATGCGTTGTCCGAAAAAGGCGAGTTGCTGCGCGGCAAAGCGTACTTTCATCGCGGCATTCCGGCACACGTTGATGGGCTGGCTGAAGCGGGACTTTCATGTGTAAACATCGCCAATAATCACATTCTCGACTATGGCGATGCCTCGATGTTCGATACGATCGACCGGCTCAACCAGAAGACAATTGGCCAATTCGGCGCCGGCCGGAATATTGATGAAGCCCGCAAGAGTTACATTCTCGAAAAAAAGGGCATCCGTTTCGGTTTCATTGGCTACACCTCGACGCTACCCACAGGTTTCGCAGCCACACCATCGTCCGCCGGTGTCAATCCCATCCAGGCCTACACCTCCTACCAGCCAAGGGCGAATCCCTTCGAGTACCCGGGAGTCACGCCGACTATCGTAACCCGCACCGACCCAGTTCATCTGAAACAGCTGTGCGATGATGTCGCCGCGCTTAGGACGCGCGTCAACATCGTGATCGTTTATGTGCATTGGGGATCGAGCATGTCGCCGTATGTTCACGACTTCCAGCGTGAAATCGGGAAAGCCGCGATCGATGCGGGCGCCCATGCCGTCTTTGGCGGACATCAGCATGTTTTNNTTCCTGTTCGGTGCGACGGTTGAATCAGACGGGTTGAAAAATTGTTATTTGCTCCCGGCAAAAAATGGCGTCGGGACGCCGCCCCGCTTGCTTTCCCGCCACGATCCGCTGTGGCAGGAGATTTTTGATGATCTGCAGGCGCAATGCCATAACTTCGGGACACAGTTGGTGGCACGCGAGGATGCCGTGGAAGTGCGCCCGGGCAGAAGCTAAAACTGGCGTGAAGTTCGTCGCGTTCAAAAGCGGCGCCGAGGCGGCGCTCTCGGTGCTTGGCGGACACGTGCCGTTCACGACCGAGAATTTGAGCGATTACGAACCGATTCCGAGGCCTTTGCGCAATTCGCTTGCGGTCAGCGCGTTGCCGTAAACCGGCGTGCCCGCGTCAAACTCTTTGGCACGCGCGAGCGGTCCAACCACGACCGGCTCGAAACCGGCGTCCTGCACCAGGCGCGTTGCGATCTTGAGCGAGGCCGCGTCGTCAGCAGCGAGCGGAATCGCGATCCGTTCCCCGGCGCGGTGCGCTTCGCTTTGCAGCCGCGAGTAGCCGACCGAGTTGAAAGCGCGCACCAGCCGCGCGCCAGGCAGATACTGGGGCGATGCAACACCTGTTCCCTTCGCCTTTGCCTCGACTGCCATCTCGCCGTCGCGCGCCGGCACCGGGTTGCACGTATCGAGCACCACCTTGCCTTTGATCAAGTCCGCCAAATCCCGGCCCACCTGCGGGAGCGCGCCGTATGGAACCGAAATCAGCAGCACTTCGCCGAATGCGGCAGCCTCGCGCGGCGTTCCGGCCCGTGCGTTGGGCCCGAGGCTTGCCGCCAACGCTTTATCGTGCTCGAGATCGAGCGACGAGAACATGACTTCGTGTCCGGCTTTCACCCACAGCCCGCCGACCGTTCCGCCGATTCTGCCCGATCCTATGATCCCGATCTTCATGCCTGCGTTCGCGCTGCCCGCGGCGCGCGCCGCGAGCGGCAGACCGCCTAATGCCAGGCTTGCCGCGACAGCCCCGGTGGCGCGGAGAAATCCGCGCCGGCTTTGCTTCATAACGTCTTTCGTTTTCATCGCCAATCTCCCGTGGTTTTCTACAGATACTGCCTGAACCAGGCAATCGTCTCGGTGTAGACAATCTTGCTGGTCTCGGGATTACGAAACTCGTAGCTGTCATAATGCCCGCAGCCCGCAAGTTTCACCAGCTTCTTCGGTTCTCCGCACTTTGCGAAGCACGAGAGCTGCTCCTCGGGCGGCACCAGGTTGTCGCGCTCGGCGTAAATCATAAGCACCGGCCGCGGGCTGATCTTGTCCACCACCCACTCTGGCCGGTAGTGAAACGCCGCTTCAGCGCTCTCCAGATCGCGCTCTTCGCTCTGGAAGGTGTGGCCCTGCTGCGAGTGCTGCTCGCGCTGGCGCGCCGAATCGGGGTCTCGCAGCATAATCTCGCCGAAGGGCGCCATAGTCGGCTCGCCAGTCTGCACCCGGCGCCGCGCGTCCTGCATCACCCGGTCCTTGAACGCCAGCCACTCCCACGGTCGACGAATCAGCCGCATCCAACGCTCGCCATGGGTCACAGCGACGCTGGTCACCAGGCACTTCACGCGTTCGTCATGGGCAGCCACCCAGACCCCGTTCGCTCCACCGAAGCTGGTCCCGTAGAGCCCCAGGCGCTCCGGATCGATGCCCGGCACGGTCTGCATATAGCTCAGCGCATCATAGGTGTTCTGGGCCTGCTCCAGCGGGCGGTGGCGGCCGCGCTGGCCCTCGCTCTGGCCAAAGCCGCGGTAATCGAAGCCGAAAACGAACCACCCGGCCGCGCACAGCCGCCGCATCATGTGCGTGCAGTCGGCCTGGGTGTTGCCGCTGTAGCCCGCAAGAACAAGTATCCCCGGGCGCGGCGGATCGCCGGGCTGCCAATCATCCGGGCGGAAAAGATATCCGGCAATACGCAAACCTTCGCTGTAAAACCAAACGTCTGAGGTATTCATATTATTCCTGTTGCATGCCGGATTCGAGAATGATTTTCCGGTATTTCTCGACTTCCCGCTTGACCTTTTCGGTGAACTGTTCCGGCGTGCTGCCGACGACCTCATGTCCGGTCGCGACGAGACGCTCCCTGATTTCCGGCAGGTTGATGATGCGCGCGAGTTCCCGGTAATACGCCTGCACGACCGCGGGGGGCGTTTTGGCGGGTGCAAAGAGCCCGTACCATAACGAAAAGTCGTAGCCGTCCAGGCCGTTCTCGGCGAACGTTGGCACGTTGGGCAGCTGCGCCGCGCGCCGGGCGCCGGTGACGCCCAGCAATTTCAATCTGCCGGCCTCGACCTGTGTTGCGACCGCCGTATAGTTGGGCAGCGTCATGTGCGCGTCGCCGGAAATAATGGCGATCACGGCGGGTACGCCGCCTTTATAGTTTACGTTGTTCATCTCGATTCCCGCCTGCAGCTTCAGCGCATTGCCAGCCACTTCGCCGGTCGCGCCAGCGATCGCGATGTTGAGCCTGCCGGGCGCCTGTTTGGCTTCGGCGATGAGTTCCCTGACGGAGTTGGCCGCCAGCTTCGGGTTGGCGACCAGCACCATGCTGGCGGATGCGAGTTCGCTGATCGCGGCGAAATCCCGCACCGGGTCGTAGGGAAGCTTCTTGTACAGCGTGGCGTTGATCGCATGGGTGCCGGCGTTGCCGAATCCGATGATCGAACCGTCGGCGACCGCCCGTGCCAAAAACTCCGTGGCGACGATGCCGTTATTGCTCGGACGGTTATCCACGACCACATTCTGACCGAACGCGTCGCGCAACTTGGGGGCGATCAGGCGCGCGATAAAGTCCGGCCCTCCGCCCGGCGCATTCGGAACGATGATCTGTACCGTCTTGTTCGGCAAAAGTCCAGGGACAGCAGCGGCGCCCTGGCCCAGCGAGACTGCGGGACACAGCACCAAACCTGCCAGCAACGATAACACGCGCGCCCATCGTGTCATGGGAATCTCCTCCATTGGTGTGCTGAAGTTACCATGATCTATTTCTCTGCCGGTGAAATCAATCTCCCAAGGAGCGCAGATTCGCGGGTCAGCGATGCATGCGGAGAGTTTAGCCGACAGTATGCCGAACGGAAAGGCGACCGCTGGCACCTGAATAGTTCTTGAATCCATTCCTCAATGGCATCGCACATCACCTTGGAAGCCGTATGGATACTGGCTCTCCAGCCGACTTCCCTTCCGTATTGAGACACCGGCACACGAAAGAATTCGGGCTACGTTCCCATTTCTTCTGATCTGAAAAATCGTTTCGCGCGCCAAATCAAGCAGCCGCGGACGCGCGGGCTCCACCGGCGGACCTTGTATGTCATGATCATTCATGTGCTCCTCCGACTGTTCAACGCCAAATTGCGCGAGAACCCTATCCGGTGTAACGTATGAATCAGGGGAAAAGATGACCGGGTATGACTAAGGTAATAGGGAATGGCTGGACGAAAAGTGTCAACTAATTTGTCAACTAATCTGTCAACTAATTTTTGTCACCTAATTACAAGTTGAACTAAACCGCTTACGCGGTGGTGGTGTGAGCTTCGCCGTCCGGTGAAGCGATTGGAATTCCAGGAGTTGTCCAAGCGACGTGCATGAGACGGTGTGCATGCTGCGCTTTGGTGTGTCAGCGTTGTTACGCGAGGATGTTCCCGCGTTGACGACGAGGAGACACACATGAGTGCATTGCGCAGGCAGATGAAAGCGGACATGGTGCTGCGGGGGCTGGCATACCGGACGCGGAAGTCGTACGTCGAGGCGGTTGTGAATTTCTCCAAGTTCTATGGCCGCTCGCCCGAGCGGATCACGGAGGCGGAGTGCGAGAGCTATCTGCTGCACCTGCTGCAAGAGCGTAAGCTCGCGCACAGTAGCTGCAACGTGGTGGCCAGCGCATTGCAGTTCCTCTACCGCGTCACACTCAAGCACCCGGAAGCGGAATTTAATCTGCCGCGCCCCAGGGTTCCGCAGCGCCTGCCGCAGATCCTCTCGTGCGAGGAGGTCGCCGCGATCTTCGAGCACACGCCCGATCTGAAGCACCGCGCCTTTCTGATGACCACCTACGCTGTGGGCCTGAGACTCTCGGAGGCGTGCCACTTAAAGATCGGCGACATCGATTCCTCACGCATGACGATCCGCGTCGAGCAGGGTAAAGGCGCGAAGGATCGTTACACGCTGCTCTCGCCGAGCCTGCTCGAAGAACTGCGCCGCTACTGGGTCGCGCACCGGCCCAGACTGTGGCTCTTCCCGAGCCCGCGCGATGCCCATCGTCCGATGTTGCCGAAGAGCGCCGATCGCATCTATCATGCGGCCAAGGATCGCGCCGGTATCACCAAGGCCGGCGGCATCCATGCGCTGCGTCACGCGTTCGCAACCCACCTCCTTGAGTCCGGCACCGACGTGCACACCATCCAGCGCCTGCTCGGACACGGCAATCTCTCCACCACGGCGCGCTACTTCCATCTGGCGCAGAAGCACTTGTCCGGCGCCAACGCGCCGCTCGATCTGCTGCGGCGGCCCCCTCCACCGCACGGCTAGCGCGCCGTGGGCGCGCATCCGCACGGTGCGGATGCGGCAAGAGTCAAGGTCGAACTGGCCGAGGTCTTCGCACGCCACGGCGCGGCGTATCAAGCCACACACCGCCTCGTTCCGGTGCAGTACCGGGCGATAGCCGCGATCCAGGCGTGCCGCACCGCGGCGCTCGGCGGCCATGTCGAGCGCTGCAATGCATGCGGGGAGCTTCGCTACCACTATCACTCCTGCCGCAACCGGCACTGTCCGAAGTGCCAGACGCTCGCCAAGGAACGCTGGCTCGCGGCCCGGCGGGCTGAGCTTTTGCCGGTGCCGTACTTCCATGTGGTGTTCACCCTGCCGCATGAGCTCAATGCCCTGGCGCAGGGCAATCCGCGGGCAATCTATGCGCTGCTGTTCCAGAGCGTGTCGGACACCCTGATCGAGTTCGGCGCCAATCCGCGTTGGCTCGGCGGGGCCATCGCCGCCACTCTGGTGCTGCACACCTGGGGCCAGACGCTCGGCCAGCACCTGCACATTCACGCGCTGCTCGGCGCAGGCGCGCTCGCCGCGGATGGGCACTGGATCACCTCGCGCCGCGGGTTTCTCTTTCCCGTGACCGCACTCTCGGCGGTGTTTCGCGGCAAGTTTCTCGCCGGCCTCAAGCAACTGTTTAGCGCGGGCACGCTCAAGCTTGCCGCATCGAGCGCGCCACTGGCCGATGCCACCTCCCAGCGCCATCTGCTCAAGACGCTCTACCACAAACCGTGGGTGGTCTACGCCAAGCGCCCTTTCGCCGGTCCCGCGCAAGTCCTGGACTACCTCGGCCGCTATACCCACCGCGTGGCCATCTCCAACAACCGGCTGGTCAGTTGCAGCAACACCGCAGTGCGTTTCCGCTACAAGGACTACGCTCACGGCAACCGGCGCAAGGTGATGACGCTTACGCCAGCCGAGTTCATCCGCCGCTTCCTCTTACACGTGCTGCCCTCGGGCTTCATGCGCATCCGCCACTACGGCATTCTCGCCAACCGCGCCAAGCGCGAGAAACTCGCAGCCGCGCGCACGGCGCTCGATTCTCCGCCCGCACCGCAGCCACCTGAGCCCGAATCCGTCGCGACGTTCTGGCTGCGCGTGGCCTCCCTCGATATCCATCAGTGCCCGCACTGCAAAGCCGGGCGCATGATCGTGATCGGCCCGATCCCCGTACCGTGTGCGCGCGCACCGCCTCTGCCGCCGTTGTGAGCACCCTGATTGCCCCCCCGTACCGCATTCGTGCGCCGGCCTCTCGCCCCGCCGCGGCCGCACTTGTGCCGGCCACCGCCGTTGACCCTCGAATGCGCATCTGTCATAGTGATTTCGTCCACCGACAAACCCTCACGCCCCCATGAAGATGTCCACGCGCTGCCGCAATCCCTCGACCGCCGCAACCAACCGCGCCCCTCGGCACGAAGGCACCATTACAATCNNGCGCTCTAAACCCAGCGGTTCAGTCCAACCAATTTTATCCACCATGCTGTCGCATGACGGATAAAATCCTGTTCGTTGGGCCTCAATATTGACCCTGAGACATGCCAATGGACTGGCCAGGTGAGAAGTTAATAATTCGGTTATGGGAAACCCTTTCTGAGAAGGGGATCGGCTCGCTTCTTAAGCCATGGCAGATCAAACGAGAAGGCATTGCCCACCTTGAAGTCCGCCGAGTAGAGTTACTGGCGCTAGCCCAAATCGAGAAAGATGCGGAAGACATTCGCACCGGTCAAAAGCGTCTTGAGGATTTCTCGCCTGAATTGAAGTTTGCAGCCAATGCTCTTGCGCCGTTACAAAGCAAGAAGCGAATCGAGCCGACAATTGACCTTCCGTCTGTCGTCGAGGCTGCCGCCCGGCAAACCATAGAAGACTCGGTGAGGCGTCAAGTTAACGTAGCTCATGCCATTGCCCATGCCGAAGATGCGCTCAGAGACGACGCGCTGGAACCACCGAATAAGAAAATAGACGACGATTGGCTCTACCGGTGGCGTGACTACGCTGGTGATGTGTCTGCGGAGGCGATGCAGCATCTTTGGGGAAAGATACTGGCGGGCGAGCTTAAAGCTCCCGGGTCCTTCTCGCTTCGATCTCTCGATTTCTTAAGAAACCTGTCACAGGACGAAGCAAAAGCGATTGAACGGCTCTCCCAATTCGCTGTGGAGGACGTCGTTTGGAGAGGCGACAGATTGCTGCTCGACGCTGGAGGGTTGGAGTTCGCAACACTACTTGCGATGCAGGAGCTAGGAGTAGTGTCGGGCGTTGAGGCACTGGGACTCGAAAGAACCTGAAAATCGAACGACACAGTGGGGTTCATCAGGCCGCTACGATCCAACGGCAAAGTGCTGATCGTAAGGCATGATGATCCTAAGAAAGAGTTGAAACTTCAGGTCTACCTCTTGACCGCAATTGGCCGACAAATTCTTCGGCTCGAAAAATTCCCGCCTCACATCGACTACCTACAGAAACTTGGCAAGGCGATCCAAGGCCAAGGGTTCTCTGTTTCGATAGGCGACTTTGTACAGATATCCGACACAATGCTTCAGCCTTATAACGAAGTGACAATTGCGGCCCAACAAGGCGCTCAAGCCGACGGTTCCGCCTCCGCCGGTCCCGCGGCTTAGCTTAGGCGTTAGATGGCAACTTCGATGACGCGACTGCTCAATATCGCTGACATTCTATTCGGCCTGTTCTCGCTTCTCGGAGGTGGGTTAATTGCACTAATTGGTGCCGTAATATTCGGCGCTGGTGCTTATGGTTTTATTGTGGGAATTCACGGCGGCCCCATTACCGCTGCTGTAATCACAATCTTCGGGGCCGCTCTGTTATTCGTCGGTTGCTTCTGCGGTGGCCACGGCATTAAGATGATCCGACACAAGAACAAGGCAAAGGTCAACTCGCTCTAAAGGATACGCGTTGCCACCTAACCCATCAATCCAATTCGGACGCGAAAAACGCGCCGTTGATTTCCGACGTTAGCCGTTTCAAAGGAGCTGCCGTGGACAAGTTTGCGCTATTGGTCCGAATGAATCCTCAGGACTGGCCAGAGTGGGAGCGCAAGATCGGACCGGGGCAAGAATCAGAGGAATGGTTTATTACGGGTCGTCGCAAGCCGGAGGAGATCCACGCCGGCCTGCCGGTTGTTGTACTCGGCACAAATCGTCTGGGTGTTCTCGCAACCGCCGAGACTGTGTCGGCAACAAAGTTCCGCGCTCACCCAGCTTGGGCCGAAGCAACAGATCCGGAGGAGCGGGCCTGGTTAAGTGAACCGCGAAACTGGGTATGCATTCGGTTGAAGGGCCTTGCTGTTCGCGTTCCCGTAGAGGACGTGGAGGAAAACCCCGACACCGCGCGTCTGCCGAAAGCGCGTGAAACCATCACATGGCTCAAATCCCACGAACATGCAGCGCTCACGTCTCTCGTTCAGACACGCAACGGCTAACTTGGCGCCGCAGGCGGACGCGCGCGAGCCAGCGATCGTAGTTTGCAGGCGCCAACGCCGCGCGCGCCGCTGGGCTCGACGTTAGTCCTCGCAAATCAGATCACCGCAAGCATAGCGAATCCGCTATACTAAAGCCGTGAACTGGAAGGTCACCTTTTACAGCAGCCGAGTCGAGGCCGAGATTCACACGCTGCCGGCCGGTTTTGTTGCCCGCTTTGTGCGATATGCCGAACGCATGGAGATCTATGGCCCGGACCTCGGAATGCCCCACACTCGCCCGATGGGCGATGGGTTGTTCGAGTTGAGACTCAAAGCCGCGGAAGGAATTGCACGCGTATTCTTTTGCATTGTAGTCGGTCGGCAAATCGTGGTGCTTCACCAGTTCGTGAAGAAGAGCGAAAAGACTCCGAAGAGGGAACTCAAGATTGCGCGGAATCGGATGAAGGAAATCAGATATGACTAGCACTTTCAAACAGTTCAAGGCACGAGCGCTAGCGCGCCCGGACGTGAGGAAGGCGTACGACGAACTTGCCGAGGAGTTCTCGTTTATCGACGAGGTGCTCAAGGCGCGGGCTGCTTCCGGTCTTACACAAGCGGAGTTGGCGGCGCGCGTGGGTACGACGCAGTCTGCCATCGCTCGGCTAGAGTCCGGCACCCCGAAGCACTCCCCCTCAATCGTGACCTTACAGCGGTATGCTCGCGCTATGGGCCATCGAGTCGAAATCAGGCTCGTCAAGGAGCGAGGGCTAACCGCGCGTTCGAAGGGACGCGCATAAAGCTGCGCGCCCTTCATCGCGGACGTCATGCGGCTAGCCCTTGACACGCCATGGACCTGAACCTTGTAGGCAAGGCAGCGATCGTCACGGGTGGTAGCCGCGGAATCGGACGCTGCATCGCGCTGCGTTTGGCTGACGAGGGATGCCATCTGGCGATTTGCGGTCGATCCTCTGAGCACCTTCGCACGACAGCGGAGGAGCTTGGCAGCCGTGGTGTTTCTGTAGTGTAGTGACATCCGTGACCGATGTATCTGAGCCCGGCGCGGTTGAACGTTTCGTTGGGGAAGCAGCGGCGTCGTTGGGCGCGATTGATCTATTGGTTGCGAACGTTGGCGGTTCCGTCGGCGCTGGATTTCTGGAAACAACGTTGGAAGAGTGGAAGCACACGTTCGAGCTGAATTTGTTTCACGCGGTCGGCGCTACTCGCGCAGTCGTGCCGCATATGGAGAAACGAGCTGGCGGCAGCGTGCTCATCGTCTCCTCGATTTCAGGGTGGAAGCCTGTGAGCGGTCGCGCGCAGTATGCGACGGCCAAAGCTGCCGAGATTCACTTAGCCCATTCATTAGCAAGAGAGTTGGCACCTTATCGGATTCGGGTGAATTCGCTGAGCCCCGGTTCGGTCCTCTTCGATGGTGGCGCCTGGGCTCGGTTCCGGGACGCGGAACCCGAAGCTTTCGCCAAGTTCGAGCGCGAGGAATTCCCATGGGGAAGATTGGCCACCCCGTCGGAGATAGCTGACGTGGCAGTCTTTCTACTCTCTGATCGTGCCCGTTGGATCAATGGCGCGAACATTCCCGTTGATGGCGCACAGCGGAGTCCCTCCGCGTGGTGATTTCGCATAATCCGTTGCACCGGACCCTCGTGCACCGCGCCATCGGACGGTGCAGGTGCTAAGACTGGAATGGATTCATGATCACGATGCGCGCACCGCGCGGCCTGGGCGACGGGCACTGCGTTGGCCACTGGGAAGATTTTGAGGCTCGTTCCCACTGCGAGCAGGAGATCGGCCTCCTGCGCTGCCTACATGGCGCGGTCGACGACTGCGGGCACCAGCTCCCAGCCTGCCAGTAACGCGAACGCGCGCGTCCATCGCGTCATAAAAATCTCCTCCATCCCGCTCGATATATTTTCAATTCGCGGTCAGGCCCGTCTCTCGGACGATCTTTCCCCACTTCTCGATTTCAGACTTGATAAACGCCGCGAATTTTTCGGGCGAGTCTCCGACACCGGTGAAGACTATATCCTGCATGCGCTTGTTTACTTCCGGCCGCTTCAAAACTCCAACCGTCGCCCCGTGGATCGCCGCGATCGTCTCTCTCGGCGTTTTCGCCGGCACGATGAGACCAAACCAAAATCCGGACTCAAAGCCGGGGTAGCCGGACTCGGCGATCGTCGGAAGCTCCGGCATCAAAGGCAGACGCCGGCTGCTCGTCACGGCAAGAGGACGCAACCGGCCTGCCCGGACCGCCGGCAACCCCGTCGAAAGCGGTGCGAAGTAGACCGGCGTTTCGCCGCTGATGACGGCGGTGATCGCCTCGCCGCCGCCCCGGTACGGCACGTGCAGCATATCCACGCCGGCGACCATTTTGAATAACTCCGGGGCCAAAAACGTAGGCGTGCCAGGACCCGCCGAGGCGAAACTGATAGCGCCCGGCCTGGCTTTCGCCAGCCTGACGAGTTCGGCGATCGACTTCACCGGCAACGAGGGATGAACGATGACGATCGCCGGAGACGAGCCAAGCCGCGTCACGGGGGCGAAATCACGCACCAGGTCGTACGACAGGTTACGGTAAAGGGCAACGTTGACGGTCTGGGTTTGTGACATCTGAAGTACCGTATAACCATCGGCCGGCGCCTTCGCTGCGAGTGCCGTGGCGATGGTGCCTCCAGCTCCGGTGCGATTGTCCACGACGACCTGTTGGCCGAAAACCTCGGTAAGCCCCGCAGCGACGATGCGGCCGAGCGCGTCAGCCAGCCCGCCGGCCGAGTCCGTCACCACGTAGCGGACGGCTTTTGCCGGATAATTCTGCGCCCAGCCGTTCGCGGCAACGTGCCCCGTCAGGCCGATCAGCAGCAGCAACTTTGCGCAGGACCGAAGCATCGCCATATTGGAACCTCCTCATGCGAAGCAAGCCCCGCGCTTCGCAGCGCAGGGCCGTTCCGCCGCCGGTGTTCAGTAGAGGGATTTCTTGAGACTGATGGCTTGCCGCTTCGCCAAACGCTCGACGGGCATGGTGGACTCCTTGGTGGCCGGGTCCACGTCGAACTGGATGGTTCTTTCAGGGTCTGCGGTCGCGCGTATGCCGATCAACTGCAGCTTCTCTTTGATCTCCCATGAATGAGAGCCGGCAATTCCAGGGGTTGCATAGACCACGCTGCCGGGCCCGAGGTCGTAGCTTTTCCCCTCGATATCCTTCATGACGGCGCGACCCGAAATGACATAGTAGAACACCTCGATCAGATGCCAGTGAAGATTCTCGTGCGTTCCCGGGTCGAAGGTGACCAACGCAACCGTCAGCCTTTCAGTGGGATGCTCGGGACTCCCGGCCAGCAGTTTCACCAGTTGTCCGTGCCCGACTACCCCTTGTGCCCCCTGCACCTCGGCTTGATTAAACACTTTCAGCGTGGATTTGATTTCCATGATTCCTTTCCCCTTTCATTTCAGTTTGCGATCAGGCCCTTCTCGCGGACGATTTTTCCCCACTTCTCGATCTCCGACTTGATGAACGCCGCGAATTCATCGGGCGAGTCTCCGACGGCGGTGACGACTATATCCTGCATGCGCTTGTTTACTTCCGGTCGCTTCAAGACTCCAACCGTCGCCCCGTGGATTGCCGCGATTATCTCTTTCGGTGTTTTCGCCGGCACCACCAGACCAAACCAAAACCCGGTTTCATAGCCGGGATAGCCTGACTCGGCGACAGTCGGGAGGTCGGGAATCAGAGGCAGGCGCGCGGCGCTCGTCACGGCAAGGGGGCGCAACCGGCCTGCCCGGACCGGCGGCAACCCCGACGAGAGCGGCGCGAAGTAGACCGGGACTTCGCCGCTGATGACCGCAGTAATCGCCTCGCCCCCGCCCCGGTACGGCACGTGCAGCATATCCACGCCGGCCACAGTCTTGAATAACTCCGGGGCCAAATACGTAGGAGTGCCGGAGCCCGCCGAAGCGAAGCTGATTGCGCCTGGCCTGGCTTTCGCCAGCGTGACGAGCTCGGCGATCGACTTCACCGGCAACGAGGGGTGAACGACGACGATCGCCGGGGACGAGCCAAGCCGCGTCACGGGGGCGAGATCACGCACCAGGTCGTACGACAGGTTGCGGTAAAGGGTGACGTTGACGGTAGCGGTCCCCGACATTTGAAGCACCGTATAACCATCGGCCGGCGCCTTCGCCGCGACTGCCGTTCCGATGGTGGTCCCGGCGCCGGCGCGGTTTTCTACGATCACCTGTTGGCCGAAAACCTCGGTCAGTCCCGCGGCGACGATGCGGCCGAGCGCGTCAGCCAGCCCGCCGGCCGAGTCCGACACCAGGTAGCGGACCGTTTTTGCCGGATAATTTTGCGCCCAACCGCTTACCGAAAATTGCCACATCAGGCCGATCAACCCCAGCAACGTTGCGCAGGACCGAAGCATCGCCATGGCAAAACCTCCTTGTTGGGAACTTCACGTGCACGCCCGATTATAATGTTATTACTGCGATCTCGATGCCAGTCCGCTCGGCGCATCGATCAATCCGGTCGAGGGCCGGCTGTCAGTGCCGCGGGCACCGGGCCTTGGGGCCGACCCGGATCCCGCAGTCATGCGCCGATTTCAAGTGCGGTGACCCTCTCGCCCGAAGCTGAGGAGTCCCGCCTGATTTTTTGGCGGGTGCGCCCTCAGTGCGTCCTCGATTGGCTCAGTGCCCCATCCGGGCCTGTCCGGAACCACCAAATATCCGTCCTCGATGACAGGCAAATGCGTAAACAGCTCCGCGTCACAGTGCAGCGTCTCGATCCCCGTGACCCTCATCACATCCTCCCAACGATCAGACTTCCACATCCACAGGTTTCCCGGTTTTTGCGGACTCGATGGCGGCGCGAATCAAGGCCAGCGCCTTCAGGGATGAAGGTCCGTCCGTTTCCGGCTTTTTTTCCGGTAAGGATGCAATCCGCAAATTCATCGATTTGCTCCAATATCGGGTCCCCAATGGGAAGCGGAATCTCTTGCGGCTGATTTTTTCCCTTCTCAAAAAGCTCCAGCCGGGTGCTCTGATCTACTGATTGTTTGCGCTCGACATCGAATCGCCTGTCCACACGAGCGACCGTGCGCAAAAGATTGGCTTCCGTTCCATAAATATACATCCAATTTGTCCTGGGGGAAGCAAAGTTGCATCCCAGATAGCCCAGGATACCCGACTCGAATTTAAAAATGGTCGTGGTCACATCTTCAACTGGCGCGGGAATGTAAAGCTTGTTGAAGAGTGAAAATACGGTCTTGACGGGCCCAAAAATGTAGTTAAACGTATCCGCTTGATGGATCCCCATGGTCATGAGCGCGCCTCCGGGACATCCGAGGTCGTCTCCGCGCCAGCGAAACTCGTCCGGGGTCAAATCCCATCCCTGCCCGCTGGAAAGATTCGCCTCCACCATCACCGGTTTCCCGATAACGCCACTTTCGATAAGCGCTTTGGCTTTGCGGTTCCCCGCGTGCCGCCGATGCACATGCCCGATCAACAGCACCACCCCCGCCTTTTCGCAGGCTTCAATCATTCTTCTTCCATCGGCAAGAGTATTGGCAATCGGCTTTTCCACGTAAACGTGTTTTCCATGCCGCGCCGCCAATTCAGTCTGTTCACGATGAAAAGCATTGGGGGTAACCAGAAGGACTCCATCCAGGTCATCGCGTCTGACCATGTCTTCAAAGCTCTTTTCCTGGGCACATCCGTATCTTTCACCGGTCGCCTTCCGCTTCTCCGGGACTACGTCGAAGCACGTAACCAGTTCAACTTTTTTGCTTCTCTTGACTGCATTGGCAATCACAACGGAAAAGGATCCCAAACCGCTGAGACCCAGGCGCACAGTGTCTTTTTTTCTCATTTCAATTATCTCCGAACACAAAGCGGCCGGCTGCGCCGGTAACGAGTCCGCGCGCCATACCGCCCTGCGCCGCTCGCATTCCACGATCCCTAGGTTATCAGGGAACAAAGTCCAATGCATCGAGTGTGTTACTATTTTTCCCGACTCGGTCCGCTTGAACGAAAGGTGTTGCAATGGCTGGTTCACATGATGCTCCGCCGAACGTGCTGGAACGCCCGCTGGAGGTTGGCCCCGGCGACTGGTCCGTGCGCGAGTTCTACCAGTTGATGACGGCATTGGTGATACCGCGGCCGATCGGATGGATTTCGACGATATCCGCGAGCGGAGTGCGCAATGTCGCGCCGTACTCGTACTTCAACCTGATGGGCAGCGATCCTTTCTATGTCGCCTTCGGTTCCACCGGCGTCAAGGATAGCGTCTCCAACCTGCGCGAAGTACCGGAGTTCGTCGCCAACATCGTCACCATGCACCTACTGGAGAAAATGAATTTCACTTCGGCTGACTTCCCGCGCGACCAGGACGAATTCGAGTGGGCCGGCCTGACGCCAGTCCCCTCGGCCAAGGTGCGCCCGCCGCGGGTGGGAGAAGCCAAGGCGCATCTGGAATGCGAGCTGGTGCAGATCGTGGACGACCGCAACACCCACATCGTACTCGGCCGCATCGTGCACGCGCACGTCGATGCGTCGGTGTGGAAGGACGGCCGCGTCGATCCCCGCCTGCTCGATCCGGTGTGCCGCCTGTCCGGCTCCGGGTACGCGTCGCTCGGCGAGATCATCAACGTGCAGCGTCCCGCTTGGAAAAACGTCAAGGACACTCGCGGGCAGGAAGCAATGCCGCGCGCGGTCAAGCGCTCAGCATAACGTCTCGACACAAATGAGGAGAAAAGCGATGAAACAGAAATCGAAGTGCCGCCGCAGCGTGCAAACGCTCGCGGCCGTTGTGGTAACGGGATTCGGCGTGGCAACTGCGCTGCCCGCAGTCGCTCAAACCTATCCATCGAAGCCGATCCGGTTGATCGTGCCGTTTCCTCCCGGCGGCGCCAACGACATCGTGGCGCGGATCGTCAACATCAAGCTGCCGGGGCTGCTCGGCCAGAATCTCATTATCGACAACCGCGCGGGCGCCGGCGGCAACCTCGGCGCGGAACTTGCCGCCAAGGCTCCGCCCGACGGTTACACGCTGCTGATCGCGAACAACTCTCTGACCGCGAATTACAGCCTCTTCCGCAAGCTGTCGTACGACCCGTTCAGGGATTTCGTGCCGATCGCGTTGGGCGCGACTTCGCCCAATATGGTCGTCGTCCATCCGTCGCTGCCGGCGCGCAGCGTGAAGGAACTGGTAGCGCTGGCGAAGCAGCGGCCCGGCCTGATCACGTTTGCGTCGCCCGGTCCGGGAACGCCGTCGCACCTCGCAGGCGAACTCTTCAGGGTGCGCACCGGCTCCGACATTCTGCACGTTCCCTACAAGGGATCCAGTCCGCTCATGGTCGATCAGATCGGCGGACACGTAATGTTGAGCTTTACCGCGCCTATCGTGTCGAAACCACATGTCGACGCGGGCAAGCTGCGCGCGCTCGCCGTGACCACCGAGAAGCGCTGGTCGGGCATGCCCGATCTGCCGACGGTCGCCGAGGCGGGATACCCGGGCTTCGATGTGTTCCTCTGGGTTGGTTTCTTCGCTCCCGCCGGCACGCCGCGCGAGATCATCGATCGCCTGGCGGCGGACATCGGGCGCGTGCTGCAAATGCCCGAGATCAGGGAACGGCTGGCCGGACAGGGGATCGAAACCGGCAATACCGGTACGCCGGACGGGTTTGCTGCTTTCATAAGGAAGGACTGGGAAATGTGGGACAAGCTGATCAAGCAACAGGGCATCAAGCTCGACTGACGCCGGACGCGCCCCCTGCTTGAACAAAGCGGTCAGCTTCGCAACCGTTGGGTTGCGCAGCCATTCAGGCTGCCGGCGCTTTCTCCTGTCAGGCGCTATTGGCAACGCGCCGTCGATAACAAGGGTAACAAAGCGCCCACGTCGAAGATTGAATTGTTCGACGATGGGCCAGGGTAATAAACATGATTATCGGCAGAGGACGTGGCCAGATAGGCATTGGTTTGCGGGTAATACCGGTAATAATACGGTGCCAGGGTGGTCGATATCGCGCCCATAGTGGCAAACAGGCTGGGGTAGGTTATTTCCGCCCAGTTGAACAAGCAGTCGGGCGCCAGAACACAGTTGCCGCCGGTGCTTACCATCTCTTGTATTGGACTGATGCGGCCATGACGTTCTGGGCGATTTCGGATCTCAACCCTGCCGTATTCAGGGTCTTCGCCGATAATTGCGCGAGCGCACAGTCGGCATCGATCCAATATTCCACACGCTTTCGAAACGCTGCGCGGATCGTGTCCCTCGCCGCCGGCACACTAGCCCTGGTCAGCACAGCTACCGCGCTCGCGCAGCAGTACCCGGTCAAGCCGTTACGCATCATCGTGGGATTCCCGCCGGGCGGAGCGGTGGACATCCTGGCGCGAACCGTCGGCCCTCAGCTGTCACACGCGATGGGGCAGCCGTTCGTGGTGGACAACCGTCCCGGCGCGAGCAGTATTATCGGCGCCGACCTTGCAGCGAAGTCGACGCCCGATGGCTACACGCTGCTCCTCGTTTCCGGAGCACATGCGGTTAACCCGAGTCTCTATGCCAAACTGCCCTACAACACCGAGCGGGATTTCGCGCCGATCAGCCTGGTCGCCACCAGTTCTTACATCCTGGTGGTGCACCCGAGCCTGCCGGTACACAGCGTGCGTGAACTGATTGCCTTTGCCAAAAAGCGCCGCGGCCAGTTGAACTATGCGTCGTCCGGTAACGGCGGGCTGCCGCACCTCTCCGGCGAACTGTTCAAGGTCAAGGCGGGCATAGAAATGACCCACATTCCTTACAAGGGCTCGGCGGCGGTGACAACGGCAGTGCTCGGGGGACAGGTGCCCATCATGTTCAGCAACCTGATCTCCACCATGCCGCAAGTGCAGGCGGGCAAGTTTCGTGCGCTCGGCGTGACCGGCGCGACGCGCCTGGCGGCGGCGCCCAACGTGCCGACCATCGCTGAAGCCGGGCTGCCGGGATTCGAAGTGACCGGGTGGTATGGACTGCTCGCGCCGGCCAACACTCCCAAGGAGATCGTTTCCCGGCTCAGCGTCGAAACCGCCAAAGTGATGCAGATGCCGGAGACGTTGCAGCGGTTCTCCGTGGAAGGCGTCGATCCGGTCGGCTCGACACCCGAGGCGTTTGCGGCCACCATTCGTGATGACATTGCGAAATGGGCGGAAGTCGTGCGAATCTCGGGCGCCAAAGTCGATTAGGCGGGGAGCCAATCGATTAGGAAAACAGCGGTGGCTACAGACGGACTTCTCCAATATAGCGGACAGTCATAGGTCGCAAATCGACGCTGAAGAGACATTCACTGCGACTACCATCAGCGTCCGGTATTCGGCCACAGCGGCCGCTGGCGGTCTAATGATTTCGATAGCAATGACGGCCGGGCTGAGCGTCCGGTCCCACAAAACTCCAACTCACCCTTTCGACCCGTACCAGACACTCGCGCTTCTCGATAGCAGACATTCGTTGCTAGGTGGCGATTGCACACGCGCCGCCATCTCGCGGCGCGACCCCAAAACGGACATTCAAACAACCCTAGTTGGTCCGTGGGAACCTCATTGGACCACTCCCTAAATCGTCAACAAATACTTTTTTATGCGAAAACGTTAAAATGTTCCGTCAACAACGCGTTCGGAACCAATCATGACACAAAGGTTGCATGGCATTACCGATGGAGAAGCCACTGGCATGGCGAAGGAAGTTATCGATTCGTGTGTAGGCCTGCTTGGCCGCGTCGCGAATCTCCAGCGCATCCTCAACCATAGTCCAGAACTTGCGAAATGGGTGCTCGGCCTCACCGTGGCAGTCCGCCAACCGACGGCCGGCGCGGTGTCGGATGTGCGGTTGCGCAATCTCGCAACGCTGAAAACATCGACAGTAAACGGTTGCAACTATTGAACGGAACACAACTGGGTGCTTGGTCAAGCACTAGGACTCACCAAAACCGAATTTGACGCACTACAGGGCGATTACAGGCAAAGCGCGCTGTTCAACGAACGCGAAAAGGCGGTGCTAGCGTGGGCAGAGGCGATGACGCTGAATACAGCAAAACAAAGCGGCCAGCATTGGGACGACATGCGCCGTCTGTTCAGCGACGCCGAGATTGTGGAAATTTCGCTAATTACGGGGTTGTTCAACATGATCAACCGACTCAACGATTCGTTTCGCACCGAACTCGAACCAGCCGAGGTCAATCGCCGCCAGAGCGGCGCCCTCGGTATCTCATTGGCCGCGCTGAACGAATACGGTTGCAGGGTATGCGGCGCGCAACGCTGACGATCAGATATCCGCGGCGTCTCGTTGACCTATATGCCGTTCGTATTCCCCGAAGGCAGCCCTTCGTTAATTGCAGGCGGCACCTACTCGAGACCAAGGGACGCACGCGTTTCCCCTTCCGTTCGACCAGCATACAGGCGGGACGCCCCACGTGCCCGCATAAAAGTCATCCGATCAGCAATGCGGCGCGCCCAATGATTTCACCGCGCTCCAACTTGGCATGCAGCGCTTCCGCGTCTTCGAGCGGGCGTATTTCGCTGACGATCGGCCACACCTCGCGGCGCGCGACGAGGTCCAGCGTTTCGAGAATTTCGGCGCGCGTGACGTAGCGACTGCCGAGCAGCGACAGTTCCTTCATAAGCATGTCTGCGGATGAGGCGAGGAAGGGTTTGCCCGCGCCACCCAGCGTGACCAAGCGCCCGCGTTTGCAGAGCGCTTTCGCGGCGGCCTCAAGCGTTGTTGGCGAAGAGACATAGTCGATAGCGACATCTACGCCCTTACCGCTTGTGAGTTCGAACAGCGCTTCGGCGACACCACCATTCGACGCATCAACCACCTCGTCAGCGCCAGCCTTGCGGCAGGCGTCGAACTTGTCGCGCGCGACGTCGATAGCAATGACGCGCGCGCGCGCCCAATTCGCCATCATGAGTTGGTGCATGCCCAACCCGCCACCAGCACCAAACACCGCCACCGTTTCGCCCGCTTTGACACTCGCGCGCCTCAGCACCTTGTACGGCGTCGCCAGCGCATCCGTAATGACGCCGACTTCGGCGGGATGTGCCTTATAGTCGAGTTGCGGCGGCAGCTTGATGAAGTTGTGCGCCGGCAGCTTGATGTATTCGGCGTAACCGCCGTCGCAGTTGCGGCCAACCTGCCCGCGCGTATTCTCGCAAAGCGGCTCGAACTGCGACAGGCAATCGCGGCAGAATCCGCAGTTAAGATAGTAATAGGCGGTGACGCCATCGCCGGTCGCGATACCCCTCACACCGGCGCCGGTTGCCACGATCTCGCCGGTGATTTCATGGCCGATGATGCGCGGAAACGGTACCGCCACACGTCCGGCCTTGATGTGCTGGATCGTCAAACCCGAGCCGCAGGCAATCACGCGGGCCACTGCTTCGCCCGGACCCGGCACCGGATCGGGAACATTGCAGAGTTCGAAAGGCGCGTTTGGCGCCCTGAGAATCATCGCTCTCATATCTTCCTCTTTGTCTAAAATTGCGACTCAGCGAAACAGGGTCCTGGCAGCCTTCAGGAACAGCGTGCGGTTCACACCGTCCGAATGCAGGAACGCACCCGCGTCGCGCACCAGTTTCTCGACGCCGAATTCCTTCATATAACCATGCCCGCCGTGAATCTCAAGACACCAGGTGGCGATTTTCCACGCCGCCTGCGACGCCATGGCTTTGGGCAGCACGCCGAGCGTCGCATCCCAGCCCTGATCGCGGTGATCGGCAAGGTAGGCAGCACGGTGAATGTACGAGCGAGACGCGTCGATCAGCATGTGCATTTCGGCGAGCTGCGCGCGGATGCCATCGTGCTCGATGATCGGCTTGCCACCCTGCACGCGCATTTTTGCCCAATCAACTGCCTTGTCGTAGAGCGCCACCGCGACGCCGAGCACCGAGGCACCGGCGTAGGCGTTCGACATCGGCGAAAAATTCGCGAACACCGCACCCGATTCGCCGAGCTTGCCGACAACGTTCGCATCCGGAATGAAACAGTCCTGGAACACCAGCTCGGCGTTGTTGGCGAGACGCTCGCCCATCTTGTCGTGGACCCGGCCGATGGTGAACCCGGGATGCCCGCGCTCGAGCAGGAAACAGGTCGCGCCGTCCTGCATGGTCTTCTTGCGGTCGGTCTGTACCATCACGAGGTAGAGGCTCGCGCGGTTGCCATTCGAGATGAAATGCTTCATGCCGTTTACGCGCCAGCCGCCCGCGACGCGCTCGGCGCTGGTCGCGAACGGCACTGGAAACGACATGTGCTTGTCCGAGCCGTTGCCCGGCTCCGACATGCCGATCGCCAGCACGCCGCGCGGGTCCTTCGCGAACCCCGGCAGCACGCGCTGCTTCTGTTCGTCGTTGAGCGCGAGTTGCATGATCTGCGCGATCTTGAACGTCTGCGCCAACACCACGGATATGCCGAGGTCGGCCTTGCCGAGTTCCTCGACGACCATCGCGGTGGTCAACGAGTCGATGCCGAGTCCGCCCCATTTTTCCTCGAGAGTCATGGTGCGGATGCCAAGTTCGTGTGACTTCTCGATGATCTCCCAAGAAAAACAATCCAGCGGGTTCTGATTAGCATCCAGCGCGGCCGCGCGTGGCGCGACCTCCTCTTTGGCAAACCGCCTCACCGTTTCGAGAATTGCGCGCTGGTCCGCGTTGAGGCCGAAGATCCCTTCCATTACCGTTTACTCCTCTCAAAATAAAGTTGAACGGCTTCCAGGCAAGCCGGCGTCACCGACGGCTCATTGCGGCTCGATGCCGGCGGCCTTGACGATCTTCGCAAGTTTCTCGATTTCGCTGCGGATGGTGACCGCCATCGCTTCGGGAGAATTGCCGATCGGATCGCTACAACCCTCGCGCTCGACCCGCGCGCGGAATTCCGGCGTCTGCATCGCCTTAATGATGGTGCCATTGAGTTTGCTGATAATGTCTTGCGGCGTCCGTACCGGCACCCATACCGCGTACGTCACGCTCGCCTCATAGCCCCTGAGTTCTGGCGTTTCCGCCACCGTTGGCACATCAGGCAGCGGTTTGGAACGCGTATTGCCCGTGACCGCCANNCCGCCGCCTT
This sequence comes from Betaproteobacteria bacterium, assembly GCA_003153455.1. GTDB lineage: Bacteria > Pseudomonadota > Gammaproteobacteria > Burkholderiales > SG8-41 > PALSA-1004. Next base: position 33,149 of record PLYS01000096.1, read on the forward strand.
TATACGGGACGTGCGTCATGTCGACCTTGGCCATGATCTTGAACAGCTCGCCGGCCAGATGCGACATGCTGCCTGTGCCAAAGGATGCGTAGCTGAGCTTACCGGGCTGCGACTTCGCGATCTGCACGAGATCGCGCACCGTTTCGCGGGTAATGATGGGTGCACGACGATCATCAGTGGTAGCCACGCAACCTGCGTGACCGGCGCGAAATCGTTGATCGTGTCGTAGTTCAACTTCTTGTAGATGGCAGGATTGGTCGCGTGCGAGGTAAGGCTGTGCACCATAATCGTATAGCCGTCCGGTGCCGCACGCGCGACAGCTTCCGCACCGATCACTCCGTTGGCGCCCCCACGGTTGTCGACAATCACCTGCTGCCCAAACAACCGCATCATCTGCTCTGCCAGTTCGCGGCGGATAATGTCGTTGGCGCCGCCCGGCGGCCACGGCACCACCATGCACACCGGCTTGGCGGGATAATTCTCCGCTAATGCGGGCAGAACATTCATGCCTCCAATCACCAGCATCGAAACCGCAGCAGAAACGGCCGCGAAACGGTGCGCGCGCGAGCATCGCGCACAGACTAACCAAGTGCTCACAGCAATAGCACTCCTCTCATCTTGCGCGGCATACTTTATTTTCTTTGTTTTGAATCGCCATTGCTTTACTATCGCACTTTTAACCGTCGCCTGCAATTCTAGAAGTTGTCAGATGTTTTAGGTGATTCACATCAAAACCAGACAACTCAATCGCAACGATCCGAATCTCATGTTTTCGAAAATGCGTGGCACGAATCGACGCCTTGATTTGTAGCAAGTTGGCAGATTGGTTACTGCGAGAGCTTCAGTTGAGAATTCCGTGACCTGTCAATGGCGAATTGCTGCTTTGCTAAAATTTTATCTTTAGGTGCGTCCTATAACCGGAGGAAACAAATCTTGAACAAGATGCAGTGGTTCTCGGGTTTGGTGGTCTCGGCGTCGTGTCTGTGGGGTTCGTGGGCAAATGCGGCGAGCGCGCCGGCGGACTACCCAAACGGCCCGATCCGCGTGATCGTGCCGTATGGGGCGGGAGGCGGCAGCGACTTGACGGCACGCTACCTAGGGCAGCGGCTCTCCGAGAAGTTCGGTCATCCGGTAGTGATAGACAACCGAGCGGCCGCGTCCGGCATCGTCGGCACCGAAATCGTCGCCAACGCCGTACCCGACGGCTACACGCTGTTGTTGGCGTTCGCGACGCATGCGTTGAGTGCGCAGCTCTTCACCAAGCTGCCGTACGACCCGATCAAGGATTTTGCGCCGGTGACCATGGTGGTCTCCACCCCGTTAGTCATGTTGATACATCCATCGATGCCGGTAAAGACGGTGCCGGAGTTCATCGCCTATGCGAAGGCCAATCTGGGCAAGCTGAATTACGGGACCTCGGGGCCGGGCAGCGCACCGCACCTGGCGGCCGAACTCTTCGCCTCGATGGCCGGCATCAAGATGACGCACATACCGTACAAAGGCGTGGCGCAGGCCATTGCCGCGCAGCTCGGCAACGAGGTGCAGGTCTCATATCCCGACATGTTCAGCACGATGCCGTACTGGAAGTCCGGGCGATTGAGGCTGATCGCCGTGTGCAGCCCGACGCGCTCCCAAGCGATCCCTGACGTGCCCACCGTAGCCGAAACGCTGCCCGGATACGAAGCGCTGGTCTGGTACGGCTACTTGGCTCCGGCCAAGACGCCGCGGACCATCGTCGACAAGCTCCACAAGGCAATCGCCGCCATCATGAACACGCCCGAGGTGCGGCAGTATTTCAACTCACAGGGCTACGACCCGGTCGCCAATACGCCGGCAGAGTTCGCCAAGATCATCAAGGCCGATGCAGACAAGTGGGGCGCGATCGGCAAGCGCATCGGTATCAAGCTCGACTGACGTCCGTCTTATTCCGTTGCCAGTGTTTGCACAATTGCATCACCGCATCCACGTACTGGTCCGCGAATTGGAAAATCTCGCCAAGACAATTGGTGAGAAGGAGGCGGAAGTGCGTCAATTGTTAGCAACGCACTGATGGTGTAACAGCAGAGTGGCCATTCCGAGACCCGACGCTGACCCGGCCGAGGCTAAGACGCCGCAGCGTACGTCGTAGTCCCGGGTCGGGCGACTCCCCCGGAGCCGAACTGCGCCGTATTCTGCCGAGAGCGAAAAGCAACAGCGGGCCAGATGGCAGTCGCTATAACTGCTCATTAGATACGTCAGGGGCAGCAGATTGGCGGGCTTAAAAGTGGAAGTTGGGAGCGATTGGGGTGAAATTCAGATGTAACAACGAGCGTCAACAATTGGCCGATAGCACGCGCTAAGCCGCTGTTCCGTAAAGCTGCCGCTCGGCAATTCACCAAGTCGATTCTACCGCCGACCGCGTTGTTTCGGCAGTGTCCGCTACCAGACATGATTTGCTGGAGCCCAGCATTCTGCAAGATGGTGGCCGGCATCGGCGCCGGCCACTTTGGCTACTTCTCCTTAAATTTCGGTCTGTTCGGAGATTTCCAAAGCATCATCGACTTCTATGCCCAAGTAGTGCACTGTCGATTCCAATTTGGTGTGACCAAGCAACAACTGGACGGCCCGCAGGTTCTTGGTCCGACGATAGATCA
>PLYS01000258.1:0-2511 GCA_003153455.1 Betaproteobacteria bacterium
GTTTCATCCATCATGAACCAGCCTTCGACCATCTGCCCGTCCACGATGCGCAGCATGGCGATCTCGTACACGTCCACTCTTTTTCCGGTCGCGGGAATGCCGAAGAAATTGCCGGTGTGCGTGGCGGTGACGCGGAACAGCAGGCCCACTCTGTCGCCTTCGGCAATGACTTCTTCGATCACGTCGACGCGGTCGGGAAACGCGGTGCGCAGATACATGCCGGGGTGCGGCCATCCCTGGTCGCGCGCATTGCTTGCCAGATGATAGTTGCCGCCGCGCACCCGGTCGTAGCTGGGCGCGAGGACTTCCTTCTCGACCTGTGGCATCGCCGGCGTGCCTTGAGATTTCTTGAAGCGCAGCGCCACCGCTGCGTTGCGGGCGAGTTCGCCCTTCCTGTTCTCGTCAGCATGGTTCATGTTATCTTCCTTTGCGTTCTTCGCGTCTTTGCGTTTAATCGTTTTTGGGTTTACGCGTTATTCCGGCTTGATTCCCGCGATTTTCACAAGCCTGGCGATCCGGTCATAATCCGCGCGCAGGAACGCGGCGAAGTGCTCGGGGCTTGCGCTACCCGCCGGCGGCAACCCCTGATTCGCGTATTGCCGCGTCACATCCGGATCGGCCAACGCCTTCTGGATCGTCGCGTGCACAATCCTGATGACCGCGCGCGACGTGCCTTTTGGCGCGAAGACGCCGTTCCACGCGTTGTACTCGTAGTCCGGCACGCCCGCTTCGTCCAGGGTCGGCAGATCGGGCATCAGAGGCGACCGCTTTTTAGTGGAAACCGCCAACGCCCGCAAGCGCCCCGCCTTGATCTGCCCGGCCACCGCTGCGGCGGGAACGATCGTCCAGTGTGATTCACCGGCGATGAGGGCGGATGCCACGGGGCCGCCGCCCTTGTAAGGCACATGCACGCTGTTGATCCCGGCGAGAGTCGTGAACAACACGCCGGCAAGATGGCTCGACGAACCGATTCCCGCGGACGCCATGTTGAGCTTGCCGGGCTGCGCTTTGGCGAGCGCGATGAATTCCTGAACGTTCTTTGCCGGCAGGCCGGGATAGATGACCATCACAGCCTCGGCATTGACGATGAGTGAGATCGGCTCGAAGTCCCGCAATGGGTCATAGGGGAGATTGCGCTGGATGAAGCGGGCAATAATCATGGTGGCCGGTGCGCCCATGACGAGTGTGTAGCCATCGGGCGCCGAGCGCGCACCGGTCTCGACACCGATGATGCCGCCCGCACCGCCGCGGTTGTCGACCACGAACGACTGCCCGAGCAGCTCCGACATTTTCGGCGCGACGATGCGTACCAGAATGTCCATCGATGCACCCGCCGACTGCGGCGTGATGAGACGGACCGGACGCGCGGGATACGATTCGGCGAGCGCCGCCGCCGGCCCGGCAAAGAGCACGACCAGCGCAATACCGGTCAAACAGCGTCTCATAGGTTGTAACATCATCCGCATATGCCGATGTTGTTCGAGCATAGCAGATCGAAGAACTCGTCGACGGGCATCGCGCAAAGCCGCGCGCGATCGAGGCAGCGGCCCAATACGATACGCCGCTGTTTCTCAGCGTATACCCGCGCCAGGTTTTGCTCGAACTTCCCGACCAGCCGCGGAATGCCCTCCCTGCGGCGTCGCCGATGTCCGACGGGATATTCGACCTCGACGCGGGAAGTCCGGGTGCCGTCCTTGAAATGCACGAGTAGCGCATTCGCGTTCGAGCGCTTGAGCGGGTCAAGAAATCCGCGGGTGTAGCGTTTATCCTCGCGCACAACCATTTTCGCGCGCATCGCGTCGATGCGGGGATCGGCGGCGACGCGATCCTCGTAATCGCCCGCAGTCAGGCCGCCGAAGATCAGGCCGATCGCCGCGATGTATTGCAGGCAGTGATCGCGCTCGGCAAAATGACTCAGCGGCCCGGTGCGGTTGAGGTAGCCCATCGCGTAATGGTGCGTCCACAGCTCCACCTTCGCGATATCCCGGATGCGGTCTTTCACCTGCGGATGCAGCTTGATCGCCGCTTCCGCCGCAGTCTGCGCGTGGAACGCCGCAGCATAGGCAAGCTTGAACTGCACGTTCTCCATGACATAGGCGCCGTATGGGCGCTGGAAGCCGAACGGCTTGCCTTTGCAGTGCACGTCGTAGAAGCCCCACGTTTTCGCCGTCAGCGCCGATGGATAACCCATCTCGCCTTTGAGCGCCAACAGCGCCAGCCACACGCCGCGACTTGCCGCGTCCGCCGCGGCCCATGATTTGCGCGACCCTGTGCCCGGGCCGCGGCGGTACGTCGCGAGAGCGTGACCATCGATCCAGGCATTCGATAGCGCGTTGACGATTTCCCCGTGCGTTCCGCCCAGTAGCTTCGTCGCTACGGCGGCGCATGCGACCTTGACCAGAATAACGTGGTCGAGTCCGAGGCGCGTGGTAAAGCCATTCTCCAGCGCGAGTCCGCCCATGATTTCGTAGGCCTTGATTGCGGCTTCGAGTACGTCGCGCATGACGAGCG
>PLYS01000258.1:2540-17704 GCA_003153455.1 Betaproteobacteria bacterium
TCCAGGCACAATGGGTCCGAGCAGCCGGGCGCAGTCCGGATACGCGAGAGCCTCGAAACCGCAGCCCAGGCTGTCAAGCAGCGAGTAATGCGCGGTCTCGAACGCCAGCTTGCTTTTGACTTGATAGCGATCGACGTAAGCAGCGATGTCGGTAATCACCCGGTCGAAAGCCGGGCGGACATTCGAAGGTGCAGCACCCATGAATGATAGTATATCGGAGGACGTGCTTGCTTCCTTGTTTCAGCGCACGCTTGATGTGTCAGGTAATTGTTCCGGGGAAGAATCATGAAGCGCAGAGTGTGGTGGGCGTGCTCGATAGCAATGGGTGTGTCTCTGGCGGGCGGTGTTCATGCGCAACAATATCCCGCGAGGCCCGTGCGGCTCATCGTGCCTTATGCATCGGGCGGCGGCGTCGACATCATGGGGCGGATCATCGCCGCGAAGGCGGCCGAGAGACTCGGCGCGCAGATGATCGTGGAAAATCGCGGCGGCGGCGGCACGATTATCGGCACGGAGGCGGTGGCGAAAGCGGCGCCGGACGGATACACGTTGCTGTTTGCCAATCCGGCCTTGGCTGCCGCCCCCGCGCTCAACGCGAATCTTCCCTATGACACGCTGAAAAGCCTTGCGCCGGTGATCATGGTCGCCGCGTCATTCAATGTGCTCGTCGCGCATCCGTCGCTGCCGGTGAAGTCGGTCAAGGACCTCGTGGCGTTGGCCAGATCGAAGCCGGGCCAGCTCAATTACGCCTCTGCAGGTGACGGCAGCGCGATCTATCTCGCCATGGCCATGTTCCAGAACACAGCGCACATCGAGCTCGTCCATATTCCCTACAAGGGGGCGGGCCCGGCGCTCATCGATGTGGTGGGTGGTCAGGTGCCGATGATGTTCATTGCGAGTCCGCCCGCGGTCGGTTTCATCAGCGCGGGCAAATTGCGCGGCCTCGGCGTCAGCAGCGCCAGGCGCCTCGCGATCCTTCCCGATATCCCGACCATCGCCGAGAGCGGTTACCCCGGCTTCGAAGTCAACAACTGGTATTCGGTTATGGCGCCCGCTGACACGCCGAGCGCAATCATCGCCAGACTCAATGCCGAAATCAACGCCATACTCGCCGCACCGGAGGTCAGGGAGCGCATCGCCGCACTTGGCGCCGAGCCGGCCGGCGGCACGCCGGAGCAGTTCGGCCGGCAGCTCAAGGTTGAGATGGCTGCATGGGCCAAAGTGTTCGGCAAACCCAAAACCAAAAACTCGCAATGACTTGCCGGGGAATACCATGGGACCCGCGTTGATTGACCGGAAGGAATTCAATAGCGTGGGCGCTGCGACGCTCGAACTCGCTTTATACGTAACAAACCTTAGGTATGCCGATTTGCCGGCGGAGGTAGTGGCCAAGGCGAAGGAATGCGTCCTGGATGCGCTCGGTTGTTGCGTGTTCGGCGTGACGCAACCGTGGACGCGGATAGTGCTCGATATGGTGGCCGAACAGGGCGGTGCGCCGCAGGCCTGCGTGCCAGGTACCGATTTTCGCACTTCCGTCTCGCAAGCCGTGCTCGTGAGCGGCACCGCCGGTCATGGCTTTGAACTGGACGACATCCACGTTGCCGCGCACCTGCACCCAGGCTCGCTCTGCGTGCCGGTTGCTTTGGCTCTCGCGGAGTGGCGCAGGCAAGCGGATGGACGCGCGCTGCTGACAGCGATTGTCGCCGGCTACGAAGCGGGCTTGCGCGTGGGGCTGGCTGCAACGGGCAGCCATTTCATGCGCGGCTATCACTTCCAGGGAACCTGCGGGACGTTTGCCGCGGCCGCAACGGCGGCAAACGTGCTCAAGCTCAACGGCGAGCAGACGCGTCACGCGCTCGGAATTGCGGGCTCGCAGGCGGCCGGGCTGATGGCGGCGCAGGAGGGCGCGATGGCGAAGCGCATGCATTGCGGCCGGGCCGCGCAAAGCGGCGTGTATGCCGCGTTGCTTGCGGCGCGCGGCTTCACTGGCATTCCGAATGTGCTGGAAGCGCCTTATGGTGGATTTCTCAGTTCTTACACCGACACCGCCCAACCGGAAAAGCTGACCGAAGATCTCGGCAAGCGCTGGCGCATACTGGAGATGGGTTACAAACCGTACGCCTCCGCGGCGAGCACGCATACCGCCATCCACGCGCTCGGCACGATCATGAAGCAGAACGGGCTGCGCGCCGGCGATATCGCCGAGATCATTCTGCATTGCAGTACGATGGCTCACCGCCATTGCGCCTGGCCGTATGCGCCACAGGGTGTCACATCGGCTCAGATGAGCCTGTTTTACACCCTCGCGGTAATGGCGCACGACGGCGAGGTGCTGACGAATCAATTCAGTGAGGCGCGTTTGTCGGATCCGGTGCTGACTGAGTTCATGCGGCTTATCCGGATCGAGGTGGACGCGGCCTACGACACGGGAGGCGATGCGACACGGCATGAATCGCGCATGGCGGTGGTAACGCGCGATGGGCGGCGCTTTGAGGAGCACGCGCAGTATCGCAAGGGCAGCCCCCAGAACCCGCTGAGCCGCGAGGAGCGGCACGCGAAGTTTCGCCGGCTTGCCGGCGCTGCGCTCGTCCCCGCACGGGTCGAGCAGATCATCGCCGAAGTCGAATCGCTCGAACAGGCCGCGGGTATCGAAAGGCTTGTGCTGCTTCTGCAGCCGTCTGCGAAGTCGTGATCAAGCGTGAGCGATTCGGGCAATGATGGAAAAGGCGGGAAAGAAATGATCGTGGCGCGGACAGTGACGCTGATGGTGGTGGCGGCTATCGCTGCATCGGGATGGCATGTGCCGGCTTGGGCCCAGCAGACGTACCCGTCGCGGCCGATCCGGATTATTTCGATTTTTCCGCCGGGCGGCGGCAACGACATCCTCTGCCGCGCCGTCGCGCAGAAGCTCACCGAAAATTTCAAACAGCAGGTCCTGGTCGAAAACCGGCCGGGCGCAAACGGCATCATAGGCACGGAAGCTGCGGCCCGGTCCGCGCCCGACGGCTATACGATCACGCTCATTCCAAGCGGCCACGCGGTCAACGCGAGCCTCTACCGCAAGCTCCCGTACGATTCGATCAAGGACTTCACGCCGATCACGCTCGCCGGTGCCAGTCCCCTCATCCTCGCCGTCCATCCATCGATCCCGGCGAAGAACGTAAAAGAGCTGGTGGCGCTTGCCAAGGCCCGCCCCGGGCAGCTCAGCTATGGTACGGCGGGCGTGGGCTCCTCCGGACATCTCGCCGGCGCGCTGTTCGAGACCATGACGGGAACGACCCTGATTCACATTCCCTACAAGGGCATGTCGCTCGCCGTTGCCGATCTCATGGGCGGACAGGTTTCCATGACCTTCGGCACCAGCCTCTCGGTGGTGCCGCTCGTGCGTTCGGCAAGGCTGCGCGCGCTGGCGACGACGGGCGCGCAGCGCTCGCCTGCCCTGCCTGATCTTCCGACGGTGGCGGAGACGGGCGTACCCGGCTACGAGGCGAGCCTGTGGTACGGTTTCGTCGGGCCCGCCAGGCTGCCCCCGGAAATCGTGCACCGGCTCAATTCGGAGATAGGCGCTGTGCTCGGACTGCCGGAGGTCCGCGAACGGCTCGCGAGCCAGGGGGTCGATGCCCGGTCCAGCACCCCCGAAGAGTTCGCCCGGCTGCTCGTGTCCGATCTCGAGCGCTGGGCAGACGTCGTGCATCGGGCTGGCGTGCGAGCCGAATAGTTGTCCTGGTTTTACAAAAAAGCGGGGACGAAATTTAGGGTGCCCACCTTCTGGGTGGCGCTCGCGCTGTCGTTGCTCATTCACGTCGCAGTGCTGTGGACGTGGCTGCCGCGGATACGCCTCCCGTCGCTCGAAGCGCCCGAACGGGGCGAAGCAATCGGCTCGTTGACGGTAAACCTGGCTCCTCCGCCAAGCCCTCCGCCAGCACGGCCGCCTTCAGCGCCGCTACAGGCACAGCCGGCACAAACGCTCCAGGCACGACCGCCAAAAGCGGCGGCGCGCCCGCGGCCCACACCGCCGGTAATCGCGCTCAACCAGCCGGCGCCCAACATCCCATCGCCGCCTCCGGCCACTCCATCCGTTGTCGCGCCGACGCCAGATCGCCCTCCTGTTGAAGGCGATCTGGCGTCGTACATCGAGGCGAGGCGCCGTGCCCGCGGTGAGTCGGCGCCGGCCGCCAATGCGGGCAGCGCGTCGAGCGCTCCGCCGGCCGAAGACGACAATGCGCGCGCCAACCGCATCGCCGCCGGCAACCTCGCCTCGCAGCGCCCTATGACTTTCGGCTACGATCCGACACAAGGCGGCGGCGTGTTCCAGATCACGCGCATGGGCTATGACGATGCCGAGTTCCTCTTCTTCGGCTGGAACAAGGAGATCCGCCGCAACACGAAGCAGCTGATCGAGGTTCGGAAAGGCAGCAACAGCGACATCCGCATCGCGGTGGTCCGCAGGATGATCGCCATCATCCGCGAGTACGAGCGCGGGGATTTTCTCTGGGAATCGCGGCGCTTGGGCCGCAACCTTATGCTGTCTGCACGCGCAACGGACAACGCAGGACTCGAGGATTTCATGATGCACGAATTCTTCGATTACTCGCGCCTGCCGCAGTGACGCCGGCTAAAATGACCTTTCCGCGTTCGTGAGGAGTAAGTCTGGCGCCTTGGCCATAACCATTTCCGATATATCGCCCCTGCCGCGTTCGGCTATACTAGTTGCTTTTACAATAACCGTTTTTTGTACCGGGATTATGATCGAGGTTAACGAACGAATTGATGTGGCATCGGCGCCGCGGATCGTATGGGACCTGCTGTCGGACCCGCGCGCCGTGGTCGCTTGCGTGCCAGGGGCAGCGTTGGGCGATGAGCACGATGATGGGTCGTTCGATGCGACTCTGACGATCAAGTTCGGACCTGCCAAGGTGACCTTTCGCGCCAGGGTCGCGCTGGAGCTGGATGCAGCGGCGATGGCCGGACACGTCACCACAAGAGGCAAGGATAACCAGGGCGGGACGCGATTCAAAGCCTCGATGAGCTTCAGGGTAGCAGAGCAGGCAGAAGCGCCGGGCTCGATGATCCCCATCGAGGCCAAGGTCGAAATTTCCGGCCGGCTCGCCATGCTGGTGGAGGGAGGCGCAGCGCTGGTGGTCAAGCGTATGACGGGCGAGTTTTCGGAGCGGCTTGCCGCCCGTTGCGCCGAATTGAGTGCAGCATAGGCTGGTTGCCCCCATCTCCAACTTCTCCACAAGCGGGTGAAAGAGATTTTTGTTTCCCTCCCGTGCTTGCGGAAGAGGGCTAGGGAGGGGGCGATACAAGTTGCAGATCGGCAACATCGCCCAATGGGGACGGATGGGCATGACATTTCAATGGGAGAGTAAACAATGAAGGTGTATCAAAGGTTGGCCAGCGCGTTCAAGGCGGAAGGCGTATCACACATCTTCGGCCTCATGGGCGACGGCAATATGTACTGGATGCACGAGCTGGACAAGCTCGGCGTCAAGACGCTCGAGGTCCGCCATGAAGGCGCCGGGCTGGGGATGGCTGATGGCTGGGCGCGCGTGACGCGCACCCCCGGGATCGCCACCGCTACTTGCGGTCCGGGCGTGTCGCAACTGGCAACCGCGCTGCTAACGGCCAGCCGCGCCGAATCGCCGCTCGTCGCCTTTGTCGGCGAGCACCCGACGAGCGACGATGAGTACAACCAGCGTCTGGACCAGTCGCGCTTCGCCGCCGCCTGCGAAACCGGTTTCGTTCGCATGAACACGCCCGATGGCGCGGACGATGCCGTGCGCAAGGCGTTCTATCTGGCCAAGCTGGAGTCCCGCCCGATCATGTTGAGCGCACCGATGGACATCCAGCAAAAGGATTTCGACGACGATGAGCCGTACCGGCCGTCATCGACGCTGATGCCCTCGCGCACCGTACGCCCGGATCCCGCCAATCTCGAACGGGCCGCCGATATCATCGCCGGCAGCCGCAAGCCCGTGATCATCGTCGGGCGCGGCGCCAAGTGGTCCGGCGCGGGCGACGCCGTGCGCAAGCTCGCCGAGCGCGCCGGCGCGCTGATCATCACCACGCTCATGGTGAAAACGTGGCTCGGCGAGGACGAATTTCACCTCGGCATCTCCGGAACCTACGCCACGCGCACCGCGATGCAGCTGTGCGAAGAAGCCGATTGCGTGATCGCCGTTGGCGCCAGCCTGAACCGCTACACCACCGAGCATGGCTACCTCTACCCCAACGCGAAATTCGTGCACATCGATGCCAAGCAGCACGTGATGATGAGCGGCGGGCGTGCCGCAGAGTGCTATGTGCAGTCGGATGCTCGCGTCGGTGTCGAAGCGCTGGAAAGCCTGCTCGCGAAGCGCTCGTTCAAGCAGACCGGCTACCGCACCGGTGAAGTCAGGGAGCGGCTTGCCAATGCGTGGGAAGACCGCACGCAGTATACGATCGAGCCGGGCAGCGTCGATCCGCGCCAGGTCATCCTCGCGCTTGACGAGGCCGTGCCGGAGAACATCAACCTGTTCACGGGCAGCGGCGCGACCGCGGGCTTTTCCAATATTCTGTTCAGGCGCCAGCGCCCCCTCGTGCTACCCAGCCATTTCTATGGCTGCATCGGCCAGATGATGCCTGCCGCAATGGGGGGAGTAACGGCTCTGGGCAATAAGCCGGCCATCCTGGTCGATGGCGACGCCAGCGTCATGATGCACCTCGCGGAATTCGACACGATGGTGCGCTACGACATGCCGCTCTTGATCGTCGTCATGAACAACCAGATGCTGGGCGCGGAGTATTACAAGCTCGACGCGCACAAGATGAACTCCGCTCTCGCCACCATCGCGACGCCGGACCTTGGCGCTGTCGCCACGGCCTTCGGCGGCAGAGGCCGGCTCGTGCGCAGTGTCGCTGAGTTACGCACCGCGGTTGCCGAGTGGGTAGCTAAACCCGGCCCGATGATGATAGACGTGCGGATAGCCACAAGCGTGATAACCCTGCCTTATCGCCGCATCCACTACGGTCTGGACGAATAAGACTAAGAAAGCTGTTCACCGCAAAGGACGCGAAGGAAGACAAAGTACAAGCCTTGTCATCAATATCACCAATCTGGTGACTGCGTCCGGGTTCACCTTGGTATTGATTTCCTTGGTGTCCTTAGCGTCCTTGGCGGTTTAAATGTTGGTTTAATGCTGTGAAACCGTGGGCTGAGCTCACGCCTCAATCCACCCGCAGCGCCCCAGCCTTGATCAGGCGCGACAGGCTATCCACCTCGGCCTTGATGAAAGCGCCCAATTTTTCGGGCGGTCCCCCTTCGACGTCAAGGCCCAGGTGCTCCAGCCGCTGGCGTATTTCCGGCATCCGGAGAGCCTGGTTCACACCGGCATTGAGTTTGTCGATTATCTCCCGCGGCGTCTGCGCTGCGGTCACCAGACCAAACCACGTGGCAACGTTTACGCCGTTGATACCCTGCTCGGTAAATGTCGCCACGTCGGGGATAGCCGCCTGCCGCTTCGCCCCGGCGATGCCCAGCACCTTCAAGCGCCCCGTCGTAATGTAAACCTCCGCGGCGATGATGGCCTCGAACGACTGGTTAGACGACAGCCGCTCGGCCCTGGCGGCAGAGCAGCCCATTCACTGCACTGGCGTGCACTGCAGATCAGCGCCAACGGTCAGGGGGCCTGTGTAGAACTTCTTCAGTTCAGCGATGGCAGCATCAAGATCGAACTGACCGATGTGACTGACAATCAGTCGCCCAACGCCCGCGTCTTGGGCGACCCGACCGACGACCGCAGGTGAAGCGTGAAGAGGATTAATTGTACCTGCGGCAATGGCGAGATGCATGACCAGGACATTCGCTCCCCGCGCGAACTCGACGAACCTCGGGTTGGTTCCAGTCTGATCGGAACTCAATACTATGGACACGTCGCGTGTCTGCACGCGGTACGCAAGAGTCGGTAAATTGCCGTGCGGTATTCCCAACGCGGTCACGGTCACTCCCTGCTTGTCGAACACTGTCGACGGTTCTGCTTTCGTCACGTCAACAACACCGACATCGAGACGAACACCGCCCCCCAACTGGCCCTGCGTGGCACCCAGCGTGGGACCGAGCACTTGAAACGCCCCATTCTTCTCATCGAAGAGTCGACTTAGGAACATGGGGAAGCCTGGCGCCACGTCGTTACCGGAAGGACCGGCTATGGGCAACTGGTCCTTGCGAGCCCGATGGCTCAACCACAGGAGTGCGGGCAGGTCGGAGACGTGGTCCGGATGAAGATGGCTTATGGCGACCAACGACAGGTCGCTAAGTTTTGCCTGGGCCTGGCCGAAGCGAAGGAAGGCCCCGCCGCCCATGTCGACGAGAATCTTCGCCTGAGCGTCGATCCAGAGGAGATAACTGGTTGACGCGCGATCGCGGTTGATCGCGGGTCCGCCAGAACCCAGGATCTGGACAGCTACCGGATTGGCAACGCAACTTTGAGCCGAAGCGCTGGAGGGAATTGAGAGCAGGGCAAGCAAGCAAACAATCACGGATCGAATCATGAGTGCACCTCTGTATACCTTCAAGTCTCAGAAATTCTAGAAATCTACGCTGTGCAACGTCCGCGTTGACCGGCGCGCAACGATTCTGCGCGCGTCGGTGTCGAACGCGCTGTTATGCGGCTCGGCCTACGCAACGTGCAAGAGCGATTCTTGAACTGCTTGCGGAACCTTGAGTTCCGCAAACCACTTGGCGGGGTACAGGTAGTCTTCACCGCTCTCGTCGACTACCCTAATATCCCCATCTTCGGCAGCGTCTTCGTCTGGGATCACGCGGTAAATCTTATGCAATTCCAGAGACGATGGATAGCCAATGTTTTTCATGCACACAGCGAAATGCGGCGACACCGTTTTTTGTCTCTTCATAACGTCAGTCCAAGTAACATTTGCGTTTGATCCCTACGTTACGCCAGACAGGGCTCTCGCGCAATTCTGCATGGAGGAATGGGGGCCCGACGCGCCGGCCCGGCGCGGAATCGGCTATGCTTGGCGCACCTGATCCTACCGGGCAAAGTCATGCCAACAACGAAGGCGCCGACGCTTGCCGGCAAAGTCGCGCTTATTACGGGCGGGGTGCGCAATATCGGCCGCGCGATTTCGTTCGATCTCGCGGCTGCCGGGGTTGCGGTTGCGGTGAACGCGCGCAGCTCCATCGGCGACGGCGAGAGCGTGGTGCGGGAAATTCGCAGCGCCGGCGGCGAGGCCGAACTCTACGTCGCCGACATCACTGAGCCTGCGGCGGTCAAAGCGATGGTCGCCAACGTGTTGCAGCGCTTTGGCCGCATCGGTTTCTCTGCAGCTATGACGCCAGTTACATCACGGGGCAGACGATCCATATCAACGGCGGACAGATGATGTTCTGAACCGATCGTAAAACGGGCGGGCGGAGGCTTCCGATTGTAGCGTGGGCATTGCCCACCGTTCGCCACGCAACTGGTTTGGTGGGCGGTGCCCACCCTACGCCAGAGAGCCGCATGGATATAGGCTTCCAAACCGATCGTGCCATGCAACCGTGGCTGGCCCCTGATAATTCCAACTCTCCTCCGACCGCAACGAAGTAGGCCTCGACGGCCCGGTTTACTGGAATGGTCGTAAAATAGGTTGTGACCGATTTGAGGAGAATATTCGATGGAATTCCTGAATAAAGCGCTCGCGCGCTTCGCGCTGGCGTGCCTGGTCGTTGTCCCGGAGTCAGCCGCGTTGGCCGCGAACGCCACCACATGGCCGACGAAACCCGTCCGTTTGATCGTTCCGTTCAGCCCCGGCGGCGGCACTGACATTATCGCGCGCACCCTGGGACAGAAGCTGTCCGAAGCGTTCGGCCAGCAGTTCATCGTCGATAACCGCCCCGGCGGCGGCGGCACGATAGGAGCGGAACTTACCGTAAGGGCCGCGCCCGACGGCTACACGATGTGCCTGGTATCGGCCAGCTATAGCGCGAATCCGGCTTTGTACAAGCTTCCGTACGACCCGGTGAACGGCATCGCGCCCATCAGTCTGCTGGCGGTCGGACCTCTGATCGCAGTTGCAAGTGCTTCTCTCAAGGCGAACGACCTGAAAGAGCTCATCGCACTCGCACGCGCCAAACCGGACACCGTCACTTACGGTTCGACCGGCGTCGGGAGCCTGGCGCACCTCGTCGGCGCATTGCTCGATCAGCAGACCGGGGTCCGGATGGTGCATGTGCCTTACAAGGGCGCGGGCCCCGGCCTGACCGACCTGCTCGCCGGGAATATCAATTTCGCCTACTACACGGCAGTCGCCGTGCTGCCGCACGTGAAAAGCGGCAAGCTGCGTGCTCTGGGGGTGACGACCGAGAAGCGCGTTGACGCGTTCCCGGGTGTGCCGGCGATCGGCGAAGTCGTGCCCGGATTTGCGGCCGAGCATTGGTACGGCATGTGGGGAACCCCCGGCACGCCGCCCGCGATTATCGCGCGCGTGAACCAGGCGGTCGGCAAGTTTCTGCAAATGCCGGACCTGCGGGACAGGATAATCGCCGATGGCTTCGTGCCGGCGCACTCCACACCCGAGGAATACCGCCAGCGTCTTGCGCGCGATGTCGCCAGGTGGATAGAAGTGGTCAAGCGCGGAAACATCAAAGTCGATGTGATTGGATAGCGGAGTTACTCGATACCCCGGTGAAGGTTCAAGGTTCAAGGTTCAAGGGTCAAGGGTGACTGCGTAGAGGAGTGTAGAGGTGGAAGAAACCGCGATCGGATTACTGCTGCTCGCGCTGTTGGCGGCGGCGCTGCCAGACGCGTTGGCGCAGGATGCTTCGACAGGCTCGGCACAGGCTTATCCCAACCGGCCGATACACATCATCGTGCCTACCGCACCCGGCGGTCCCAGCGATATCGGCGCCCGCTTGATCGCGCAGGAACTGACCAAACGTTGGGGCCGGCAAGTTGTGGTTGAAACGCGGCCCGGCGCGGGCACGATAATCGGCAGCGAGATCGTCGCGAGGGCGCCCCCCGACGGCTACACGCTGCTGTTGAGTCCAAGCACGCTCGCCATCAACCCGGCGAGCTACAAGAAAATGCCGTACGACGCGTTACGCGACTTCGCGCCTATTACGCAAACGCATTTCGTGCCCAATCTGATCGTCGTACATCCTTCCGTACCCGCGAAATCAGTGAAGGAAATGATCGCGCTCGCGAAGAAGCGCCCCGGCGAAATCCTCTACGCTTCCTCGGGGCACGGCACCAACCCGCATCTCGCGATGGAGCTATTCGCCAGCATGGCGCAAATCCGTTTAGTGCATGTTCCCTACAAAGGCACCCTGCCAGGCCTGATCGAGGTCCTGGCCGGTCGTGTCGAAATGATCGCCACGAGCAGCATGTCTCTGGTCGTTCCTCATGTGCGGACGGGCAAATTGCGCGTGCTGGGGATCACTTCCGCCAACCGCGCCCGCGCGCTGCCTGAATTTCCAACCATCGCCGAGGCGGGAGTACCCGGCTACGAAGCAGTGCAGTGGTCCGGCATGCTGGCGCCCACGGGAACGCCGCAGGAAATACTCGCCAGGCTGCACAAGGAAACCGTTTCCATTCTGCGCACGCCCGAGATCAGGGAACGCCTTGCGGCCGACAGTGCTGAAATTGTTGCCAGCTCGCCGGAAGAGTTTGCCGCGTTCCTGAAGACCGAAATCGTGAAATGGGCGAGAGTCGCGAAAGCAGCGGGAATAGAGCCGGAATGATCATGCCGGAACTATTTGCAGAAAAGATTATTTCCGTTGGATCTGGGGTTTTGTAGAACATCCATGAAAGGGGTAAGAGGCTATGGCACAAGAGGGTCTGAAACCGATACGCCGCGTCGTGACAGGTAACGATGAGCGCGGCAAGTCTAAAGTCGTTTGGGATGGGCCGGCGCCCGCCACCCACGAAGCTTCAATGGGTTCCGGCCGCGGTCACATCGATTTTTGGGTCTGGAACGAAAGTCCCGCCCCTCTCTCCGGCAAGAGCGATGACGGCAACCTGCCTTACGACTTCCCGGGCCCGCCGAAGGGTGGACACCTGCGCGTGGTCCAGGGGGTCGGGCGTGAAGGTGGCTACGACCCCGCGAAGGATACGCTTATCGTGCCGCCCCACGCGCCGAAGGAGCACCCTCTGACCCGAAGATGGGACCGGGGCGGCGCCAACGCCTACTCCGGCGGAATGCACAAGACCGAGACGGTGGATTACGCCATTCTGCTCGACGGCGAGCGCACGCTGGTGCTCGACGACTGTGAAGTCGAGTGGCGGCCCGGCGATGTCGTCATCGACGTGGGTGCATGGCATCAGTGGTCGAGCCGCAACCAAGGTGGCGGCCGCGTAGCCTTCGACATGATCGCTGCGCGCTTCGTGGATGGGCCAGTGGGATTGGCGCAGGGTAATGATCGCGTCATGCTCGCGGACCCCAAACAGAAGCTGCCGGCGGGCGTAAAGCCGGCGCGCAGAATTGTGTGCCTCGACCGGGAGCCGGGCAAATCGACGCTATTGAGTGACGGTCCATCGCCGGACCTGCGCACGGACCCGGCGCGCCCCGGCTTTGCGTCGCAGCGCATGTGGGTTACCGATGGCACACCCGCGAAAATCGTCCTCGAGACGCTGCATCTGCCGCACACCATTGAACCTCCCGCCGGCGGTTCCGTGTTGAACGTCGTCACCTTTCCACCGGATAAGAATTGGAAAGGAAAAGTCGGCGCGCCCGAGGTGCAGGCATTTTTCCGGGCGATGGGGTCGCCGGGGGCATCGACGTACTCGCGCGAGGCGCCTCACCCTTATATGCAGAAAACGCGAACGCTCGAATTCGGTATCGTGCTTGAAGGCAAGATCGTACTGGTGCTCGATATGCAGGAAGTCAAACTGAAAGCGGGTGATTTCGTAGTGCAGCGAGGCACCAATCATGCGTGGAGCAACCGGTCGAACAAACCCGCCGTCGTGGCAATCGCATCTCACGACGGAACGCTGTAGCAAGGCAATCGATAGTAGGGTTCATCGGACTTTCGCCTGGGCGACATGCGTCAGAAGTTGCCGATGGGCGTATCGCAGAAGGTCCCCATCGAGGGAGAGGGGAGTTCTTTTCGTTGCCAAAGGAGTGAGCCAACATGAAGCTGCCGCCTGCTACGGTTTGCGTTTTGGTTGGTTCATTCCTGGCGTCAGCGATGTCCGTCGCGCTCGCTCAGCCTGGCTATCCCACGCGGCCGATACGCATCATCGTGCCCACCTCTCCGCCGGGCGGCGCCGACGTCGTCGCGCGATCGATCGCGCCGGGGCTATCGGAGCGCCTCGGTCAGCAGGTGGTCGTGGATAACCGGTCCGGAGCGAGCACCATGATAGGCGGTGAGTTGGCGGCTAAAGCGCCGCCGGACGGCTATACGCTGATGATGGCGATCAGCACGCTCGCGATCAACCCGGCGACCTTCAAGCACGTACCTTACGATGCGCTGCGCGACTTCGCTCCCATTACACACGCCGCCGTACAGCCCCTCCTGCTGGTCGCACACCCGTCTTTTCCGGCGAGAACCGTGAAGCAGTTGGTCGTGCTGGCAAAGGCGCGGCCAGGCGACATCACTTACTCCTCCCCCGGCTTTGGCACCAATCCGGAGATGGGAATGGAGCTCTTCCTCTTCATGAGCGGGACCCGCATGCTGCATGTGCCTTACCGAGGTGGCGGCGAGTCGATCATCGCGCTCGTGTCCGGCCACACATCAGTCGCCGTCGCCTCCATGCTGGGCGCGATACCGCATGTCCGAAGCGGCAGGCTGCGCGCGCTGGGTGTGACGAGTGCCAAACGCGCTCCAACCGCGCCTGATATTCCGACCATCGCGGAAGCAGGCGTGCCGGGCTACGAGTCACTTCAGTGGTACGGGCTCGTTGCTCCGGCCGGCACCGCGAAGGAAATCGTCGCGCGGTTGAATAAGGAAGCAGTAGCGGTCCTGCGCACGCCGGAGATCTCAGCACGCCTCGCCAGCGATGGCGCAGAGGTCATCGCGAGCACGCCTGAAGAGTTTAGCGCCTACCTCCGCGCCGAAACCGAAAAATGGGCGAAAGTCGTCAAGGCGGCCGGCATAAAGCCCGAGTAAAGGACAGGAGCAAGGAGCAAGGAGCAAGGAGCAAGGAGCAAGGAGTGAGGATTTGGGATTCGGTAGAGATCTACTATTGCCTCGATCCTTGATCCTTGATCCTTGAACCTTGACCCTTGACCCTTGATCCTTGACCCTCGACCCTCGAAATGATCTGGAGGTGAAATGAACCAAAGATTCCGGACCAGTGTTGCGGCGGCGCTGGGCGCCATGCTTGTCATCGCGGCGCCGCACGGTGCGGCGCAGTCCGCGGCGGCCGCGCGGGGAACGACGTATCCGATCAAACCGATCAGAATGATCGTCTCTTCAGGAGCGGGCGGCGGCCTGGATTTTGTCTCCCGCCTGGTTGCGACCCCTCTCACCGCGGCCCTGGGGCAAAGCGTGGTGGTGGACAACCGCGCGGGCGCCAGCGGGAGCATCGCCGCGGAGCTTGCCGCGCACGCGGCGCCGGACGGGTACACGCTGATGATGTTGAGCGCCAGCCTCGTGGTGTACGGCATCGTCAACAAAACGCCCTACGACCTGTTCCACGACTTCGATCCGGTCTCGCAAGTCGCTGCCAGCCCGTACATACTCACCGTGCATCCCTCGCTGCCCGTCAAGTCGGTGGCGGACCTGATCGCGTATGCGAAAGCGAACCCGTCGAAACTGAATTTTGCGTCGACGGGCACTGCCTCGCTGGCGCATCTTGCGGGGGAGTTGTTCGCGATCTCCACCGGAACGAAAATGGTGCATGTCCCTTACAAGGGTGTCGGCGCCGCGCTAACCGATATGTTGTCGGGTCAGGTACAGATGAGCTTTCTGAGCGGTGGGTCGGTGTACCCCCAAATCCGGTCCCAAAAGCTGAGAGCGCTGGCCATCGCCAGCACAACGCGCGCAAAAATGGCGCCCGAATTGCCGACGATGATCGAGGCGGGTGTGCCGGGTTACGCGGTCACTCAATGGCATGGCCTGCTTGCGCCCCGCGGCACGCCGCGCGCCGTGATCGATCGCCTGGTTAACGAGATCGTCAAGGCAGTTCACCAGCCTGAAGTGGCCTCCCGGCTTGCCCAGGACGGAACCGAAGGGATAGCAA
>PLYS01000258.1:17725-19668 GCA_003153455.1 Betaproteobacteria bacterium
TAGGGGAGAGACTGATGTTCATGCAGATGGGGCATTTCCTGATCGAGACCGTGTTCGGATTCTTCGTGTACTTGCTGCTGCTGCGCTTCTACATGCAGTGGCTGCGCGCGCCGTTCCGCAATCCGATCGGCGAGTTCGTCGCCGCACTGACGAACTGGGCGGTACTCCCGCTGCGCCGCGTGACCCCGGGCCTGTTCGGCCTGGACCTCGCCTCGCTCCTGCTCGCCTGGCTCGCAGAAGTCATGAAGTGGTTGCTCATCGCGTGGCTGCGCGGCTTCTCGCTCCTGGGCGCTTCCGGCACCGCATTGGGCGTGATCGCTACGCTCGCGGCCATAGAACTCATCCGGCTTTCTCTCAACCTGCTGGTCGCCGTGGTCATCATCCAGGTCGTCATCAGCTGGGTGAATCCCCGCACGCCGTTCGCGCTCATTTTCGACGCGCTCACGCGGCCTTTCTATAGCGTGTTTCGCCGTTTCATTCCACCTATCGGCAACATCGATCTCTCGCCGTTCGTGGTGCTCATCATCGCCCAAGCGCTGCTCATCCCGGTGAGCGCGCTGTCGATGAC
This sequence comes from Betaproteobacteria bacterium, assembly GCA_003153455.1. Classification (GTDB taxonomy): domain Bacteria; phylum Pseudomonadota; class Gammaproteobacteria; order Burkholderiales; family SG8-41; genus PALSA-1004. The sequence continues at coordinate 18,294 of PLYS01000258.1, forward strand.
GGTGTCCCGACTCCTTTGAGCGGATTGCCTATATGGGGAAAGCCTTGCTCAATAGTGCGACCCGAAACTCACGCCGTCCATTGTGATCAGCTCATCCAGTTCGATGTAGGACCGCTTGGTTTCACGGTCAACCGTGAACTGCATCCGCCGGTGTCCGTCGGTTGTCGCGCGGATGGACAGTAGCTGCAGCCCGTTCTCCTTGACTTGCCATTCATGCGAGCCGGCGAGCCCGGCGGGCGCATAGATCGCGGTTCCGGGACCGACCTCGTATTCCTTGGCATGGTAGTCCCGGACAATGGCGCTGCCCGACATCACGTAATAAAAGACCTCGATCGCGTGCCAATGCAGGTGCTCGTGCGTTCCCGCTTTGAAGGTGGCCACGGATACGCGCACGCGTTCGCTCGGATGTTCGGGGCATCCGATCAGTGGTCTCAGCGTCTGCCCCTCGACCACGCCGGGCTGATCTCTTACCTCCGCCTGATTGAACACCTGCAGCGTCGATTTCACGTCCATTTCGAATCCTCCAGTCGCGACAAGAAAATATTTCTTGTACCGTTCGCACATTGCCACACGTGACAATCGGCGTCAAAAGCGCAACCGGCGACGAGGATGGACGCCGCCCGATGGCCATATTCCATGCTATCCTGCGGTGAGCGGTTACCGCCCATTGCACACAATGGAGGTCGCACCGATGAATAGAAGACGCACATTGCTGTTGCTGGCGCTCGCTGCAGCCTTGCCGGCTGCACAGGCTCAAACCGGAAAATGGCCCGAGAAGTCGGTACGCGTGGTCGTGCCATTCGCACCCGGCGGCAGCACCGACATCGTGGCGCGCCTGCTTGCGGCGCGGCTGTCCCAGGAGTTCGGCCAGCAGTTCATCGTCGACAACCGCGGCGGCGGAGGCGGCTCGATCGGCGCCGAGATCGTGGCGCGCGCCAATCCGGACGGCTACACGATCATCGTCTTGGCGTCGAGCTACGCCACCGCCGCGGCGCTTTACAAACTGCCGTACGATCCAGTCAAGGGCATCGCGCCGATCAGCATGATCAATACCGGGCCGCTCATACTTTCGGTGCATGTGTCGATGAAGGCGGCCAACCTGAAGGAGTTCATCGAGCTCTTGCGCGCAAAACCCGGCGCCCTCAACTTCGGCTCGCCCGGCACCGGCAGCGCGCCGCATCTTGCGGCCGCCCTCTTCCAGCAGATGAGCGGGACGAACATGGTCCACGTCCCGTACAAGGGCGATGCTCCCGCGATCGCTGACCTGCTTGCCGGGCAGATCCATGCGATGCTGCTCTCCGGGCCCGCGTTGATCCCGCAGATCAAGGCAGGCAGGCTGCGCGCGCTCGCTGTCACCACCGAGCAGCGCTGGCCG
>PLYS01000047.1 GCA_003153455.1 Betaproteobacteria bacterium
GGTGCTGCGAGCGGTCGTTCTGGCATTGCACGACGATGCCGGTCGGCGCGTGGGTAATGCGGACCGCGGAATCGGTTTTGTTGATGTGCTGGCCGCCCGCGCCTGAAGCGCGAAAGGTGTCGATGCGCAGGTCGGCAGGGTTGATTTCGATCTGGATGGTCTCATCGACCTCGGGATAGGCGAACACGCTCGCGAACGACGTATGACGCCGGTTGTTGGAGTCGAACGGTGACTTGCGCACCAGGCGATGAACGCCGGACTCGGTGCGCAGATGGCCGTAGGCATGATCACCGATCACCTTTAGCGTCGCGCTCTTGAGTCCCGCGACCTCGCCCGGCGATTCCTCCAGCAATTCGACGCGGAAGCCCTTGCGTTCGCAATAGCGCAAATACATGCGCTCCAGTATCTGCGTCCAATCCTGCGCCTCGGTGCCGCCGGAGCCGGCCTGGATGTCGACGAAACAGTTATTCGGGTCCATTGGATTCGAGAACATGCGCCGGAATTCCATGTCGGCGACGGTTTTCTCGAGCGCGAGCGCGTCGGTGTCGATAATTTTCAGCGACGCGTCATCGTTCTCGGCACGCGCCATCGCGAACAGGTCGCTGGCGTCGTGCAGATCCTGCTCGAGCTTTGTCATCGCGACGACCAGCGTTTCGAGCGTCTTGCGCTCGCGACCGATTTCCTGCGCGCGCTTGCCGTCGCTCCAGAGCGACGGATCCTCGGCTAGCTTGACGACCTCGGCGAGCCGATTCTGCTTGGCTTCGAAGTCAAAGATACCTCCGCAGCTCGGCGTTGCGCTGGCTCAGATCCTGCAGCCGCCGTGCTATGGCGTTGAGTTGTTCTGCTTCCATTGCGGAATCGATTCGAAAAACGCGATTATACAGGACGCCGCGCCGATACTGAGTGAACGAGTGAACGAGTGAATGAGTGAACCCCCTCACCCTAGCCCTCTCCCCCGGTGACGGGGGAGAGGGAATCCTTTGCGCGTTCACCCGTTCACCCGTTCACTCGTTCACTCGTTCACGATTTCTTTCCAGTGCTCGATGGTGAGCTGCAGTTTCTGCGCGCCGCGGTATTCGTTGACTGCGATGCGATAGACCGCGCGGACGCGTCGTGGCAGCGGCGCGGTGTGGGAGAACAGCATCGCTTCATATTCAGTGCCGTCCTTGGCAAGGCGCAGCTTGAGATGGCGGTCGGCGACTACGCGCTGCTGCGCGACGGCGAACTCGTCATCGAACCTCGGCGCCGGAAAACCCTGCCCCCACACCTGCTGCTCGAGCAGCCGCGCCGACTCGAGCGTCAGATGCTCGACGGGCAGTGCACCGTCGGTCTCGATGATGCGTTCGAGATCGGCCGGCGACAACAGGGATTGCGCAGTCGCTTCGAATGCGGCGCGGAAGCGCTCGAGGTCGGCTTCACGCAGCGTGAGGCCGGCTGCCGCGGCGTGGCCGCCGAAGCGGATCAGCAGGCCGGGCTCGCGCTTCGAGACCAGATCGAGCGTATCGCGCAGATGCAGCGCGCTGATCGAGCGGCCCGAGCCCTTGATTTCGCCGCCGCTGCCGCGCGCAAACGCAATCACCGGACGATGCCAGCGTTCCTTGATGCGCGAGGCCAGGATGCCGATCACGCCCTGGTGCCAGCCGGGATCGAACAGGCACAGGCTGCAGCTGTCCTGCGGCGAGAATTGCTCGAGTATCGCCTGCGCCCTGTCATGCATGCCGGCTTCGATCGAGCGGCGTTCGCGGTTCAACGCGTCGAGCTCACGCGCGATGCGCTCGGCGGCGGCAGGGTCATCGCTGATCAGGCATTCGATGCCGACCGACATGTCGTCGAGCCTGCCGGCGGCATTGAGTCGCGGGCCGAGCACAAAACCCAGGTCGTAGGTCGACGCCCGGGTAGGATCACGCCCGGCGACCCGCATCAGCGCGGTGATGCCGGGGCAGGTCTTGCCGGCGCGTATGCGCTGCAGGCCCTGTTGCACCAGTATCCGGTTATTGGCGTCGAGACGCACCACGTCGGCGACCGTGCCGAGCGCGACCAGATCGAGCAGTGCGCCGAGGTTAGGTTCTTGTTTTTTGCGTGAAGGGTGAAGGGTGAAGGGTGAAGGGTAAGGTGCAGCCGAATCTGCAAACGCACCACGGCGGCGCAACTCAGCGCGCAGGGCGAGCATCAGATAGAACATCACGCCGACGCCGGCGAGGTGCTTGCTCGGAAAACCGCAGCCCGGCTGATTGGGATTGATGATGCACAGCGCGTCCGGCAAAACGGCGCCCGGCAGGTGATGATCGGTGATCAGCACGCGCATGCCGAGTTGGTTGGCGGTGGCGACGCCGTCGACGCTCGCGATGCCGTTGTCGACTGTGATCAGGATGTCGGGGTTCTTGACCTGCCTGGCGAGCGTTACGATCTCGGGCGTCAGACCGTAGCCGTATTCGAAGCGGTTCGGCACCAGATAATCGACTACCGCGCCGAATTCGCGCAGCGCGCGCATGCCGACCGCGCAGGCCGTTGCGCCGTCGGAGTCGTAGTCGGCGACGATCAGCAGGCGTTGCCGCGCCGCGATTGCGTCGGCGAGGATCACTGCCATGTGCTCGATATTGTGCATCCGGGCCAGCGGCGCCAGACCGGTGACTTCGGTTGCGAGCTGCTCAGCAGAAGTCACGCCGCGCGCGGCATAAATGCGCGCCAGCAATGGGGGTATGCCGGCGCTACTCAGCGCGGAAACCGATGCACTCACCGCGTTGCGTCTTGAAAATGTGAGTGGCATGGTTCGCTATGCGGCGCTTGCGTAGCTCGCGAGCGGCCGCGCACGCCGCCAGAACCGCCACAGTTGCGCGGGCGTGAGCGTGGCTTCGAGTAGATTATCGCTATTAATCGCCACCAGCGTGATGGCTGAGATTTTCCTCGCGCGCAGCGCCGACAGTAACGGCGTTATCCAATCGCGTTCAAGCATCGCCAATTGTTCGCACCAGGCCGTGATGTCGCCTGCGCGCAGCGTATCAGACGGCTGATTGAACACAAGCAAATGATTTTCGCCGACAGCGGCTGCCGCGGTGAGCCAAGCTGTGCCATTGTCGGGCAGGTGGTGCTGCGCGATACCTGCTGCGGCAGCGAGCGACCGGATCAGGGCATCGTCGCCCCACGCTGCCTGGTAGGACGGACGGCTGACAGCCGGCGCGGTGCCGCCGCCCCACAACCAGACACTGTTGACGGTGGCTGCGCCACGCGCTTCACGCGCCGCATTCACGGCATGCTCATGCAACACCATCTGAGCCTCGTTGATGACGCGGTGCCAGTCGAGCGCGGCGTCGCCCTGTGGCAGATGGCGGCCGATATCATGGTTCGCTGCGCGCGTGAGCGGCGTTGTCGCAATCCCGGGTGCGCGGTCCGCACGCAGATACCAGCGCTGAGGGAAGGGTGCGAGCAAGGTGATGCCGTCGCGCGCAAAATGCTGGTTGAGCGCTGCCACCAGATCACGTGATTCATTTGCGTCGAGATCCGTAACGCCACCCGCCATCACCAGCCGATGGCGTTCGAGGCGCAGCTCAACCGGATCCGCGCGCAGCCAGTAGTAATGTTCCGGATCAACGCCGTCCGCAGCCAGCGTCAGCGGCGCGACCGGCCAGTCGTGCTGTTTGGCGATGCCGAAGGCGCGGCACAACCAGGCGTCGCGCTCGAGCGCCGGCTGCAGCACGACGCTGCCGCGCGCAAGCAATGTTTCCAGCATTGGGAGGCGCATATCCTTATAGGGTTCGCTGCCCAATGCGGATGGCAGCAGCAAGTCGGAAATCAGGAGAGTGCAGCGCATGAGGTGAGCCGTGGTTTGTGGCGTGCAGTTTACCATTCGCACTCACTAGGAGTTTGTCGGACTCAGCCCCGACAAACTCCTAATGTAAAACCGGCGCCAGTAGAATCGCGCAGACAGATAAGAGATCGGCGAATTTATCCGCGCTTGTCCCCAAAATCGACCGCTTCGAGTGAAAATTATTATGAATGGCCAGCCGGCATTGTGGCAAACTTGCGCTTTCTCTAGGAGTTTGTCGGACTTAGCCCCGACAAACTCCTAATGGGCGTCGAACTTGCAACCTTACGAACTCTTCATCGGTTTGCGCTACACGCGCGCGCGGCAGCGCAGCCGTTTCATCTCGTTCATTTCACTGGTGTCGGTAATCGGCATAGCGCTCGGCATCACGGTGCTGATCACGGTGCTGTCGGTGATGAACGGCTTTCAGCGCGAGGTGCGCACGCGTATCCTCAGCGTCGCATCACACATCCAGATCTCGGGCGCGGACAACACGCTTGCCGACTGGCGCTCCGTTGCCGCCACGGCCGCGAAGCACGAGCAGGTGATTGCGGCTGCGCCCTACGTGTCGGCACAGGGGCTGCTGTCAAGCGGCAGTACTGTGCGCGGCGCCTATGTCCGCGGCGTAATTCCGGAAGATGAGGAAAAAGTCGCCGATTTCGCAGACCACATGAAAGCCGGCAGCCTGACCGCGCTGAAGCCGGGGGAATTCGGCATCGTGCTCGGCATCGAGCTCGCGCGGGCGCTCGTGGTAGCCGTCGGCGACAAAGTGGTATTGATCGCGCCGCAGGGCCAGGTAACACCGGCCGGCATCCTGCCGCGGCTGCGCCAGTTCACCGTGGTCGGGATTTTCTCGGTCGACCATTACGAGTATGACTCCGGGCTTGCGTTGGTCGATCTCGACGACGCACAAAAGCTCTACCGCATGGGCGCGCAGGTGAGCGGCGTGCGATTGAAGCTCAAGGACTTGTTCCAGTCGGGCGCCGTGTCGCGCGATTTGTCGCGCAGCCTCGGGCCGGATATCTACATCACCGACTGGACGCGGCTCAACGCGAACTTTTTCCGCGCCGTCGACATCGAGAAGCGCATGATGTTTTTCATCGTGTTCCTGATCATCGCGGTCGCCGCGTTCAACATCGTCGCCAGCCTGTTCATGGCGGTCAAGGACAAGCAGTCCGACATCGCGATCCTGCGCACGCTCGGCGCGAGTCCGGGCAGCGTGATGAAAATTTTCCTGATCCAGGGCACGCTGATTGGCCTGATGGGGACGCTGGCCGGGGTGATCGGCGGTGTCGCGCTGGCCGCCAACGTCGACGTGGTGGTGCCGTTCATCGAGAACGTGTTCAGCTTCAAGTTTCTCGCCAAGGACGTCTACCAGATCAGCGAGCTGCCATCCGAACTGCGCGCAGCCGATATCCTGGTGACGGCATTTTTCTCGTTCGTGGTCAGCATACTCGCGACGATTTATCCGAGTTACCGCGCGGCAAAAATCAATCCCGCGGAGGCGTTGAGATATGAGTGAAGGGTGAAGGGTGAAGGGTGAAGGGATAAAACAGGAACCGGCGCTCGAGTGCAGAAACCTGCGCAAGATCTATCTGCAGGGCAAGGTCGAGGTGCCGGTGCTGCTCGGCGTCGACCTCACGGTAGGCGCAGGCGAGCACGTTGCGATCGTCGGNNGGCGGCGAGGTCGTAATCGGCGGGCGCAACATCCAGTCGCTCGACGAAGCCGCGCGCGGCGAACTGCGTAACCGGACGCTCGGTTTTGTCTACCAGTTCCATCACCTGCTGCCGGAATTCACCGCGATCGAGAACGTCGCGATGCCGCTCCTGATCCGGCGCATGCCGCCCGCCGAGGCGAACGCGCTCGCGGTGGAAATGCTGCAGAAAGTCGGTCTCGGCCACCGGCTCGAGCACGCACCTTCGGAGTTATCGGGAGGAGAACGGCAGCGCGTGGCGATTGCGCGCGCGCTGGTCACCAACCCGGCGTGCGTGCTGGCCGACGAGCCGACCGGCAATCTCGACCGTCAGACCGCAAGCGAAGTATTCGCGCTGATGCTCGAACTCAACCGGGGGCTGGGCACCAGCCTCGTGATCGCAACCCACGACAGCGAAGTCGCGGCGAGCGCCGGCCGTATCCTGAGATTGGTTGATGGCGTACTACAAACGGCTTAATGTTCCGCTTCACCGGTATGCGCCGCTTTTGCGCGCGCCCGCCTGCAAGCTCAGACTTCGATCTTGAGTACCGCCGCCGCGACCAACTCGCGATAGAGCCGCTCATCCTGCAGCGCCTGCGTCAGCAGGAAATGCGGCGCCGAGCGCTTTATCAGTCGCGGCAGCACGAAACCGAGAACGATTACCGCAAGCCCGGTCCAGATCCATCCGATCAATGCCAGTGCGACGCCGCCTCCGAGTACCGGCAGGCATCACGAACGACAGCAACAGGCGCGCGCTGACGTAGCGTGACGCGAGCTGCGGATCGACGCGCACGCGCAGCGTGCCGTTGCGGTAAGCGGATACGAATTCAGCGTGGGGCATCCTGATGGTTGTTCAACCGAGAAAACCGCCCACGCGGGGTGCCCGCGCCCCATATGCCTAGAAACTAGCGGTACGGCGTGTTTCTTAGGAAACTGGGGTCACACCTTGCATTACGACATTTCTTCCATTGCCTTGATGATGCGGCTGACCGTGGCGTAGTGCAACCCCGCCGCGCGGCCGATCTCGACCAGCGTGTAGCCATGCTGCAGATAGGCCCGCGCCAGCGCCTCATTGCGCGCCGCCTTCGAATCCACCCCCGCCCACAGCGTTTTGAGCGCCGGGCGGTGCAGCCGGCGCTGCCGCTTGGGGATTTCGGCCACGGCCGAGCTTTGCTCAAGCCGTGGCGTCATTTTCCCGACGAAGGCTTCCCCGCCCAGAAGCACCTGAGCCTTCAATTCACCCCAGGGGTAGGCATTGCCGATCCCGGCATGAACGAATGCCGCGTAGCGCTTGCGGGCGGCAGGTTTGGTTTTGGCGAATTGATCCAGCACCCAGCCGGTCGTGAGGCAAGACGGAATCGGGTCTAATCCGAGCGTCGGCCGGTAACTGCTCCACGGGTAGCGACTAGGGTTCTTGACCATTTTTGCACGCACCGGGTTGAGGACGATATACCGGGCCAGTTCCAGCAGATAACCATCCCGTTCGATCAGGATCGCCTTGAACCGCCCTTGGAGCAGATGGCCGACTTTCCTGTGGCGGCGATTGAAGCGCTGGGTATATACGCCATTCAACTGGCGCATGCCCCGGGAAAGATTGGGCTGCGGGGTTTCGATCAGCAGATGAAAATGGTTGTCCATCAGGCAGTAGGCATGGCAGATCCAGCCGAAGCGCTCCACCACCCAGGCCAGGGTGGTGAGGAAAGCCTCGCGGTCTTCGTCGTCGCGATAGATTTTGTGGCGCGCATCGCCGCGCGAGGTGACATGATAGACGGCGCCGGGGAATTCGATTCGGAGAGGACGGGCCATGGCGCAAGTCTATGCGAATCCGAGCGCGTAAGACCAGGCTGTGACGCCAGCAACCAGCAACGCGTCGGATATCGCTCTCTCTGTCGCAGGCGTATCGCTCATTTCATTTCGGTGCCGAACTTTAAAGTGAACTTCCCATTTGCAGGTTAATTAGACACCAAGCCCATGCTCTTGTCATCCACTCCCTGAATTCACGCGCAGTTGGGCGTGTTGACACGCCGGTTTGAGGCGGACACAATCCAAATGCACTGCCCCGGATTGCGTTGCGATTCAGTCCTTGTCTGAGCAACGCATCACGGGACAGAAATGATTTTTCGCTTCTAACAAAACAAGATCGGAAGGAGCAGGACAATGATGAACCGGCGTCAGTTTGTAGCCGCAGCGGCCGCAGGCGCTGCGATGTTCGCCCGCATTCCGAATGCGTTTGCGCAAACCTACGAGTTGCTTATCAAGGGGGGGCGCGTTATCGATCCCTCGATCGGGCTCGACGCGATCCGCGACGTGGCGATCGCCGGCGGCCGCATCGTGGCGGTAGAGCCCAACATTGCGGAGAGCGCCCTCGACACGATCGATGCGCGCGGCAAGATAGTCGCGCCGGGTCTGATCGACATCCACACTCACGCCGCCCGCAGCAAGGAAGGGCCGCCATTGGCCCTGCAGGACTGCGTGACGGGCTGGGTCGATGCCGGCACGGGCGGAGCAGACAACATCGATCAGGTTGCGGCCGTCGCGCGTGGAGCGCCGCAAATCGGCCGCGTGCTGGTGAACATCTCGCGCAGCGGCGTCGTCACCCCCGCCGGCGAATTGCACGACCTCAACCTCGCCAACGTTGCCTTGGCGCACGGTGCCATCGCGCGCCATCGCGATGTCGTCGTCGGCGTCAAGGCGCGATTGTCGGAAAACGTCGCCGATACCAACGATCTCGAAGCATTGCGGCGCGCACAGGAGGCGGCCGCCCCCTTCAATCTGCCGGTGATGATTCACGTGGGCCAGAATTTCTCGCAGATGCGCGCCATACTCCCGCTGCTCAAGCGCGGCGACATCGTGACTCACATGTATGCGCCGCCGCGGCGTCATCTTCGACTTCGGCAACGGCGTCAACGGTCACTTCACCTGGGACATGCTGGAGCGCACGATGAAACAGGGCTTCTGGCCCGACACCTTCTCCACCGATTGGAGTGTCGCGTCGAAGACGACCGGGGTCGTCGACTTCCCGAATGTCATGTCGAAGTTCCTGATGTTCGGCATGTCGGTGAGCCAGATTATCGCGTGCGCGACTGTCAACGCGGCGCGCGTGTTCCCGGCGTTCGACGATCGCGGCACGCTCAACGTGGGTGCGCCCGCGGACGTGGCGATCATGGAACTACGGGATGGCGCGTTCGAATTCGTCGACAATTACAAAGGCAAGCGCACCGGCAAACAGTGCCTGTTCCCGATCGCGACTGTGCTCAACGGCAAGCGAACCCCTGCACGCGCATAGCTGGAACGCACGCCGAATGCTGCAGGCAGGTGCTGGATGTCGATCAGTCGTCAATTTGAAATGTAACAGGGAACCGCCGCTATTGGCCGGTTACCGCCTGTCCGCCGATTGTCCCAAATCGATGGGCGTTTACCGATGGCCTAGATTTCCTTGAGCTTAAAGAGGGACTTCTCGCCTACCAGCCTACCGCTATTCCTGGGTTCCTGATACTGCATCGCAACACTGCAACTGATTTGTGACTGGATCGCTTTCCCGTCCAAAGGTGTGCAAAGGATGCTTTGCCGGGTGACGGGTCAAGAAGGACCCAACCTCTTTGCGAAAGCTCCTGCCCGCGCGCAGGATTCGTCCCACGGTCCTGAAGTGCACCCCGAAGTGTTGAGCGATCTGCGCATAAGCTGTACTCGCTTAACTCCTCACGTCCTGAGCAACGGCCGCAGCGCGCGCAGGTTGCCCACCTGCTCAATGCGCCATACGGTCTCGATCAGGTCGCGTGCGCGCTTCTTGCCAAGCGCGGGCTCCATCAACTGCTGAGCCTTTGCGCCGACTTCCTCGCGCGTCATGGGATTGAGCGGGGTGCCGCGCACCTCCGTGGTCTTATGGCGCAGCTCGCGACCGTCGCGCAGCTTGAGTTCCACGATGGCATGGCGCGACGGAAGCACGCGGTCCATCTCGTCGTCGCCGTAGAGTTCGACGCGACGGCGCAGCTCGAGCACTCTCGGGTCCTGCATGCGCTTCACGTCATGCGCGGCCACAAACGTAAGGGTGCCGTCGAGCAGCATCGCGGCAGCGAGATACTGCATGTTGATGTCCGCCATGCTGCGGTTATTGACGGTGTTGGCGCCCGCGTGGTCGAGGCGGACCACAACCTTGTCGATGTCCGCGGCTTTCAGGTTGTTCGTCTTGATCAGCGCCTCGAGCGAATCGAGCGCCGCCTGCGCCGGGTTTCCGACCGACCATTTCTTGATGGAGGTCTTCATGACCGCGTACGTTTGTCCGAGTCCGCGCGTAAGCTCGTCCGGCTTTACCGTTGGCTTGAACGCGGCGAAGAAATTCTTGTCGCCGGAGAAAACGTCGTCAATGCCGGTCATGCCGATTGCAACCATCGTTGCAGAGGCAACGCCGTTGCGCGCCGGCCGGCCCGCGAAGTTGAATGCCTTCTCGATATGCTGGGTGTCGCGCGGATAGTCCGGAACGCCTGATGCCTGTTGTGCCGCGTACGAAAGCACGTAGCGCACTTGATCGGCATCGAGGCCGGCAATCGCAGCGGCGGCAGCCGCGGCACCGAACGTGCTGGCGTAGCCGTACGTATCGTGCCCGGCCGCGCGGAATTCCATGGCGCCCAGCGCGAACGAAAAGCGCTCGCACATGTCGTAGCCGAGCGCGATTGCTCGCAGCAGCGGCGTGCCGCCCAAACCACGGCGTTCAGCGATGGCAAGCGCCGACGGCACCACCGCAGCGCCCGGATGCGTACCCGTTTCCGGATACGCATCGTCGGTTTCATCGGCGTGGGCGAGCATGCCGCCCGCAAATGCGGCATTGACGACGTTGGTGATGATGCGCGTCCCGGGAACGCATGCTTCCGGTGTGCCGCCCAGTTGCTTGACGTATGCGATCGCCTTTTGGCCGGGCAGCAGGCGCGCGCCCGAGATCATCGCGGCCAGCGTGTCGAGCAGATGATGCTTGGTGGCCTCGATCACGGTGTCGGGCAGAGGCTTGTTTACCGCCTCCGCGATGTACGCCGATACAGTGCGCATCACCGGCGAAATGTCCGCCGCGCCCGGTTTGGCCGCAGCGTCCGCTGACGACGATTGCGCGCGGCGCTTCGTTGCTTCCGGCTGCGCCTGCGCCGAAGTCGCAGCCGCAAGCGCGCCGGCAACGCCGCCCTTCAGCAACAAGCGGCGGATTGGTTGGAATCGTTCGTCGCTCATGATCTGCCTCTTCCTTGAAATATCCTGCTCCAATTCGTTGGGCGGCCGCAGAACGCAGATCAGAAGTGCGCCTGCGCGATGCCGTCGAAAGTCACCAGCGTGCGGCCGCGGATGTCATAATAAAGAATAAAGAGGGTCAACGTCGTCATTTTGGCGAGGCCACTTGAACGGCAGCAATTGGCCGGTAACTGCCCGTCTGCCGATGGTCGCAAACCTACCGGCAACCGGAAAGCAGACGCGGCGGCGGCAGTAGCCCACATAAGAAAACGCCCTCGAAGGCTTTCACCTTCGGGGGCGAAGTGGCCGCTTTCACGGCCCGAGGAGGAATGCACGGGTTGCCCCATGCAAAAAACATACTACGCTTCGCAAGCGTCCAATGCCACCTATTTCGCGAGGGTGTCCTGCGCAGCCTTTCGCAGCGCCATGACCCGGACGTAGCAATCCGGACAAGCAAATCGAACGACGCCGCCGTCGGGTCTGCGCGATAACGGCCGCATCGTCGCAG
>PLYS01000094.1 GCA_003153455.1 Betaproteobacteria bacterium
TTGATGAAAAATCGCCACAGGCCCACGGCACGAGACCAACGAGGTCTCGGGGTCGTGCCGCGGGGGAGATTTACGCGGATCACGCGCGCGTCGAGCGGTTGTGGGCGCCGCTCGCCAAGCCCTGGTTTCCCGATGGGCAGCACCCCACCAGCCTGACACAGCTGAAATTCTTTTCGGACGCCTTGAGTATTGAGATGCGCCGCACGGCAGGACGGTGCGGCTACTTTTTGGGGCCGCCCGCGATTTCAGCGGCGGTCGCCTTCGTGCTTGGCGGCGAGACGGCCATTGCGGGCGGTGAATGCGCGCCCGAGGCTTCGAGCGGCTTGGGTGCCGCCGGCGTGATCGTCGACATATAGGGACCGGCATCGGCGCACGGAGCCGTCGCAACCGGGACCGGAACATCCTTTCCGGCGGCCTTGAGGCTCTTGCGATACGCGGCGGCCGTCCGGTCCATCGCGAGGCAGAGTTGNNTGGCGGCGATCAGGGCAGCGGCAAGGCGCATGGCGGTCCTTAACATATCAAAGTCAGGAGCAGACGAGTATTAAAAATTATCCCCCGTCCTTTCCAGGAATTCTGTGCACTAGCGTACATAAGCTGTTACAAAATGAGGGAACTGCAGAAAGAGCGGAACCTATCCTTCCCACCCCGACTCCTCATGCTCAGCTAGATCAGAGGCCGCTTCCGCCGCGCTGAAACGGCTTCTAAGAAGACAATGTCTAGACGTGCGCAGGCATCGATCCTCGCTTACCAAAAAGACGCGATGCATTGAGCGGTGGCGCAATAACGTTGCTACTGAAGCGGCTTGAGGCCCTCAGGTCGCCTTCGCTACTGCATATATTTTAACCTGATCGCGCCAGCGGTAGTGCTGTTGCCAGCCAAGCAGGCGCTTGAGCTTTTCATTGCTCAACAGCGTCTCGAACTCGCCCAACTGTTTCTTGAGCGGCACGTTCGGGTAGAAACGCTGCAGCAGTTCGGCGGTGGGCAGGTCGGATGACACGTCGTCGGCGGCCACATTCATCACTTCCCAGCCCAGTCCGTCCTTTTCGATGCCGAGCCGGCATGCGGCCGCCAGGTCGCGCCCATCGATATAGCTCCACGCAATGCGCTTGCGCAGTCCCGGATCCTTGAAGTACGCCGGGAATTTCTCGTAGTCGACGGGATCGATGACGTTGCCGATCCGGAAGCAATAAATGTCAGCCCCGGTGCGCGCATGGAACGCTTTCGCGGTCACCTCATTGATGACCTTCGACATCGCGTAGCTGTCCATCGGGTCGACGGGGTATTGTTCGTCGAGCGGAAAGTATTCCGGATCGCGATGCCGATGTGCGAAGACCACGCCGTACGTGGTTTCGCTAGACGCGACGATCACCTTCTTGATGCCGAGCTTCGATGCTGCATCCAGCACGTTGTAAGTCGCCATCACGTTGATGCGGAAAACTTCGTTGTCGGTTGTGACGAGAATGCGCGGGATGGCGGCGAAATGGACGATGGCGTCGATCGGCTTGGGTTCGAGGTCGTCATCGAACTCTTTTGCCGTGGTGCTCGACGCCAGCGCGTTGAACACTTGCCCCGCGTCCGTCAAATCCGTAATCAGCGTGCGTGCGGTGGCCTTGGCCATCGGCACGCGGTCGAGATTGAGCACCTCGTAGCCATGCTGAACCAGATCTTCGACGACCCATTTGCCGGCCAGCCCGCTTCCGCCCGTGACAATCACTCGCTTGGTCATGCGTCTCACTCCTTAATTGGTGAATCGAGGTTAATATATTCATTGTAAATCCCCCGCGCTCAGCGCTGGGCGCACCGGCCCGGATTGAAGAGCCTGTTTTCGGCCCGCGTGCGACAAGACAAGCCGGCGCGCGATGCGGCAATGCGCCGGGCGTGCCTGGAATACGGTTACACTATGGCAGGATAGTTCCGATGCCATCGACAACAATCCCACCACCGTTCGAGGCCCACAAAGGGAGCGACCAGTACGCATTTGCACTTAAGCGTCATGTCGTTCGAGCGGCAAACATCAAGGCCGATTAACCGGAAATTATCAGGAGAAACCCTTGAGCACCAAAAACAAAATAGCGAGCAAAGCCTACAAAGCGGGTCTGGCCATGCGCAAAAAAGTGCTGGGCGCCGATCACGTGGAGAAGTCATTCAGGAATTCGGATGATTTCAACATGCCGTTTCAGGAACTGGCCACCGAGTTCGCATGGGGCAGCGTATGGACGCGGCCGGGGCTCTCGCTGCGCGATCGCAGCCTGGTAACGCTGGCCCAGTGCATCGCGCTCAATCGTCCCAACGAAATCAGAATCCACCTGCGCGGCGCCATTCGCAACGGCGTGACCAGGACGGAACTTCGCGAGTTGTGCCTGCACTCGTTCCTCTATTGCGGCGGGCCGGCATCGCTCGATGCATTTCACACCATCAAGGCCGCCTTGCCGGAAATCGAGACGCTGGAGAAAACCGCGAAGAAAAAACGCTAAACGTTTATTCGCCGCAGATGAACGCTGATGGATGTTTTTGGTCGGCTACGCCGGCTTCGGTTCGTCCACCACCGCGTTGACCAGGGTCCCGATCTTCTCGATCTCCGATTCGATCACGTCCCCGGCATTGAGAAACCACTCCGGGCGCGCCAGCGCGCCGCCGCCCGGCGAGCCGGTCGAAATCACATCACCCGGCATCAGCGTCATCTGTGACAGATAGGAAACCAGCTTCGGGATCGAGTGGATCATCTCGCTGGTATTGCCGTCCTGGCGCAACTCGCCGTTGACGCGGGTGCGGATGCGCAGATTCATCGGGTCATGGATATCGACCTTCGTGACGAGCCACGGCCCCATCGGCGCAAACGTATCAAATCAACGCTCAAGACAAGCGCTTCAGGTTCGGATTTGACCAGGTCCGACAACAGCCGTAGATCTCGGACAACGCTTCCCATGCCGCTGCGCCGATATGCAGAAACTGCGGGATATAAGGCGGCAGAAATATTGCCGCGAGCTCGTGTCCCTTGGGATTGCCGATTTCCTCGATCAGATAACGCGCGTAGGCCGCGCGCAGATCGGCGACCAGGTCGCTGCCGACCAGCACCCCAAGCCGCGCCTGTGAGGACATTTCATTTTTCCGGCTGTAACGCATCAGTTTCATTTCCTACCCCCTAGGAATTTGTCGGACTTGACCCCGACAAATTCCTGATGATCGCCGCGGTCATCTCGCGAGTGCCGGCGCTGCCGCCGAGGTCGCGCGTGACATGCTTTTTGTCGCGCAGGACTGCCGTGAGCGCCTGCTCGACGCGGTCGGCGGCCTGCGCTTCGCCAATGTACCGCAGCAGCATCACCGCCGACAGGATCATCGCCATCGGATTGGCGATGTCCTTGCCGCCGATGTCGGGCGCCGAGCCGTGCACCGCCTCGAACATCGCGCAGTCAGAGCCGATGTTGGCGCCGGGCGCGACGCCGAGTCCGCCGACCAGGCCCGCGGCAAGATCGGACACGATGTCGCCGTAGAGGTTGGGCAGCAGCAGGCAGTCGAATTCCTCCGGCCGGATCACCAGCTCCATGCACAGCGCATCCACCACGCGCTGGTTCACCTCGAACTCCGGGTAGTCGCGTGCGACTTCCTGCGCGGTCCTGAGGAACATGCCGTCGGTCAATTTCATCACGTTTGACTTGTGAATCACCGACAGCTTGCGGCGGCCGACCTTGCGCATGTAGTCGAATGCGAAGCGCGCGACACGCTCGCTGCCCTGGCGCGTGATGATCTTGATTGCCTCGGCGGTATCGGCATCGACCATGCGCTCGCGGCCGGCGTAAAGATCCTCGCTGTTCTCGCGGAAGATCAGCAGGTCGACGTTGTCGAAGCGCGATTTGACACTCGGGTAATTGCGCGCCGGCCTGACGTTGACGAAAAGCTTCAGTTCCTTGCGTAGCGCAATCGTAACGCTCGGATAGATGCGCGGCCCCGTCCCGCGCTCCACGCACACGGGGTAATCATCGCCGAACGGCGTCTGCACCGGGCCTTTGAGCGCGAGCCGCGTGACGGCAATCGATTCGAACACGCTCGCCGGCAGCGGCGTGCCCTGCTGCTTGCCGGTCTGCATGCCGGCACTGACCGTATCCCAACTGACATTGGCGCCGGCTGCGGTAACGACGTCGCGCGCGGATTGAGTGACTTCCGGACCGATGCCGTCGCCCGGTATTAAGGTGATCTGCTGCATGCAGGATCAATCAATAAGCGCGCGCTGTGCCGTCGTCCCGCGTAACGCGCGCCGACGTTCATGACAGCTAGCGCCGTTCCAACTATCCTGGACTAACCGCAGCGGTCGCAATATGGGGCAGCCCATTTATGTGTAAGCCGCGATAGGCGCAAAAAGTTGGAACGACACTAGGTTTCGTCGTCAGGGGCGGACCTCAGTTCGCGCACTTTAGCGAACAACATCGGCGCAAGCAATAGCACCACGGCCGCGACCAACAGCACCACGCAGATCGTGCTCTTGACGAAGACAATGGGATCGGCGCCCGAAATGGTCATCGCCTGGCGGAACGACTGCTCCATGATGCCGCCCAGCACCAGTGCCAGGATCAGCGGCGCAAGCGGGATGTCGATCTTACGGAACACGTAGCCCATGATGCCGAACCCGAGCGCCATGAACATCTCCAGCGTGTTGCCGTTGATCGAGTACACGCCAATGGCGCAGATTGCAAGGATCAGCGGCAGCAGGACGCCGATGGGAATGTAGAGGATCCGCACGAAGATCCCGATCAGCGGCAGGTTGAGGATCAAACACATGACATTGCCAAGATACATGCTGTCCACCAGCCCCCACACCAGGTCGGGCCGCTTTTCGAACAGGAGCGGCCCCGGCTGAATACCGTACATGATAAACGCGCCCATCAGCACCGCAGTCGCGCCCGAACCCGGTACGCCGAGCGTGAGCAGCGGCACCATCGCCCCGCAGGTTGCCGCGTTGTTGGCCGCTTCCGGCCCGGCTACGCCTTCTATTGCACCGTGGCCGAATTCTTCCGGATGCTTCGAAATGCGCTTCTCGATGGTGTAGGACATGATGGTGGAAATCGTCGCACCGGCGCCGGGCAGCACCCCTTTGACAAAACCGATGATGCTGCCGCGCACGATCGGCATCACCGAACGCCGCCACTCCTCGCGCGTAAGCCACAGCTTGCCCTTGATGCGTATGAACTGGATTTTGCCCTTCAGGTATTCCTCGGTGCTGCTGAAAACCTCACCAATGGCGAAGAGCCCGACGACCGCGACGATGAAGCCGACCCCGTCCTGCAATTCGGGAACGCCCATGGTGTAACGCGGCTGGCCGCTCTGCAGATCGATGCCGATCGTGGCAATCATCAGCCCCAGCAACGTCGACAGGATGCCCTTGGCGACCGACTTGCCGGTGAGCGACGACACCGCGGCCATCGCAAATATCATGAGGCAGAAATATTCGGCCGGCCCGAATTTCAATGCGAACGCCGCGAGCGGCAGCGACAGAAGCGTCAGCGCCAGCACGCCGACGGTGCCCGCAATGAACGAGCCGATCGCCGACACGGCAAGGGCGGCGCCGGCGCGCCCGTTTTTCGCCATCTGATAGCCGTCGATGCAGGTCATCACCGATGCCGCTTCGCCCGGCGTATTGATCAGAATCGAGGTCGTGGAACCGCCGTACATTGCCCCGTAATAGATGCCAGCCATCATGATCAGGGCGGAGGTCGGGTCCATGCCGAAGGTGATCGGAATCAGCAGCCCGATGCCGGCCGCCGGCCCGATCCCCGGCAACACGCCGATGATCGTGCCCATGAACACGCCGAGAAAAGTGTACCAAATGTTGATCGGCGTCAGCGCCACGCCGAAGCCGTTCAGGATTAGATGAAGCGTATCCATTAAAATTTAATCATGCCCTGGGCGAGCATCACGCCGAACACCTTGACGAACAGCACGTAGCTCCCGATCGCAAACAGCACGCTGGTCAGGATATTGGCGACCCATTTTCCGCGATGAAAATACGCCGTCAGCCCGAGCAGGTAGACCGCAGTGGAGATGATGTAACCGATCGGATCGAACGCCAGGTAATAGATCGCAGTCCAGACCGCCACGCCACCAATGACCCACAGATGGCTCAGGTCACCGTCATGCGGCTGCGCTTCAGCGGGTCGCGCTTCCTTGGCCGCTTTTCGCATCTCGAAGAACAGCAGCGCGGCGGTGATCAGCAGGCCGATGCCGAGCAGCCGGGGAAATGCCTTCGGTCCGAGCGGATCACCGATCTCGAGCGTGGGAATTTGCGCTGTGGCGTAGAAATAGACCGCCGCCAGCACAATGATGCAAACGAAAATGATGCGATCCACCAACATCGATCTTCCTTNNCAACTTTTAGGTTTCTCGCGTCGCCCGCCTGCACGCCTCCACGGTCGCATCCCGCAAGCGGGCCCCTGCTCCGCGTTACGCCGATCCCTGCTCCGCGCTTCGGCGCGTTACATCTGGTGGCTGTATTCGGCCGGATTGATGCGTGCCTCGATCAGCGTAAATCGCTTGCTGTTGAGCGCGACGCGCGCAACCTTCTTGAGTTCGACCACGTCATTGACGACAAAGCCGTTGCCGCCGTAAGCCTCGGCCAGCATCACGTAATCGGGGCTGCCGGTCGTAACTCCGGTTTCAGCCAGCTTCATGCGCTGCTGTTTGAGTTTGATCAGCGACAGCGTGTCGTCGCGGAATACGACCAGCGTCAACGCNNGCCAGCACCGGGCGCTTGGGGAAAATCAGCTTGGCCGCGATCGCCGACGGCAGCGCATAACCCATCGAGCCCAGCCCGTTCGATTGCAGCAGACGCCGCGGCTCGTAGGACTGCCAGACATGGTTGATCAGAATACGGTGCGAGCCGGTATCAACGGTGGCGATGGTATCGCGCGGAAAGACTTCGCGCAGCGCAGTCGCCACCTGGTACGGTCCGATGCCCTTGGCCGGGGTGCTTGCGAGCGCATGCTGAACGGTGCGGCGGTAACGGTCGAGATCAGCCTCGAGCCAGCGGCCCGGCGTGCGCTTCGGCACCGCCGCGACCAGTGCCTGCAGCGCGCCGGTCAGGCTGCCCGCGTATTCGAACGAGCTGCGGTAGACGTGATGGGTATTCGGCACCAGATCGAGATTGACGGTTTGTTTCTTTTCGTCCCACGGCGCGATCCAGTCGGATCTAAGTTCCACCGGGTCGAAGCCGATGGTGAGCACCAGATCGGCTTCACGCACGTGTGCCATGTGAATCTTATCCACCACCGGGCTCAAGCCGGTGGCGCCGACGCACAGCTGATGATCCTCTGGCGCCACGCCCTTGGCCTTGTAAGTCGCAATGAACGGAATGCGCCACGCCTCGATGAATCGCTTGAATTCACGCTCCGCGCCGTCGAGCTGGACGCCGACGCCGACAAATGCCAGCGGCCTCCTGGCTTTTTTGAGCCAGCTCTCGATCACCGCAAGATCCTCCCGCCGCGGCACGGTGCGTATCGTGACGGGCGCAAAGCGCCGCGCGTCGGCCTGCTCGCTGCCGGCAACGTCGGTCGGCAGATTGAAATGCACGGGACCAGGCATGGGCTGCCTGGCGATCGCGACGCCTTTGCGCACCTGGTCGAACGCGTTTTTCGCCGCGATCGTGGTCGACCATTTGACGAGCGGCCGCAGCAGCGCTTCCTGGTCGATGATCTGATGGGTGTAAATCGACTTAAGTGACGTCGCGACTTCGCCGGTGATCACCAGCAGCGCCGAGCGGTCGAGCAGCGCCTGCGCCGCCGCGGTCGTCGTGTTGGTGATGCCAGGGCCGAGAGTTGCAACCAGCACGCCAGGGTTGCCGGTCAGCTGATAACTCGCCTCGGCCATGATGCCGGCGCCCATTTCATGCTTGGTCAGCATGAATTTGATGCCGACCTTGCGGAACGCATCGAGCAATTCGAGCACTTCGCCGCCCGGGATGCCGAAGGCATGCCTGATCCCCTCCTCGTACAGCGCTTGCGCAATGATGTCGGTTGTTTTGGGCACTGCCCTACGCTCCAGTGGTTGTTATTTGTTGCCAGGCGACGCTGTCAGCATAGCCATGATATAGGTGATATAGATGAGTCATGATGATAGCACAGGCAATTGATACGCTTCGCGCAGTATCCACCGTGCGAACCTCGTGTTCATGGGCGTGCTGCCGCTGCAGTTCAAAGACGGCGCGCGCGGCCCATCGCCCTTTCGCGGCAGCATTCGCGCCTGCCTCTGCCCACTGTTTCCATCGCAACAAGCTCAGGGTAAGATGGACACAGGTCTTTCTTCCAAGGAGCAGCCGGTGTTCGATGCCATCTCCATCCCGTTCGGGGCGAAAATGCTTTTCAACACCATCAAGCTCAAGCCCGGCGTGAGCATGGATGACGCCGAAATGGCGCTCGGCGAGATGTGCAATGTCGTCAAGGATATTTACGGCGGCGACAAGGGCGGATTCCTCGCCGGACAGGTGTTCAAGTTCTCTGGCTTTGTCTCGGATAAGGGATCGCTCAACGAATTGCGCAGCGCCGACGATCATATCGCCATCGTCACCTATTGGCGCTCGTTCGAAGAGCATGAGAAATCGCATGCCGACGAAATTTTCAACGCCAAGTTCGCCGCCCTCGCCGAAATGTGCACCGACAGCAAGGAACTGGGCTACGACATGCTCTGGCAGGGCGACACGGAGCGCTGACCATCACGCTTCGACAGCTACGCGCAACCTCGACCGTCCGTAGACGCCGATTTGTTGCAATGCCGAAGCCGGAAGCCACCTGCTTCCGGCTTGTTTTTTGCCCGTATAATACTCGCTCATCGCCGCACCCAGGGAGGGACCAATGAAGTTTCGCACTTTAGCTCTACATGCGTCCGCATGGCTGTTGCTTGCGGCAACGCCGCTGCAACCGGCGCGCGCCGAAGTTTCGGAAGTGCGGCTCGCGCAGCAGTTCAGCATGGGCTACATGCAGTTTGCGATCATGGAGCGCAACCGGCTCATCGAAAAACACGCCAAGGCAGCCGGCCTGGGCGAGGTCAAGGTGTTCTGGGACCGCTTTAACGGCCCCAATTTCATGAACGATGCGCTGCTCGCAGGCAAGGTCGATTTCGTCTCGGGGGGCGTTCCCGGCCTGATCACGTTGTGGGAGAAAACTCTCGGCACGCCGCAGGAAGTGCGCGGCGTCTCGGCGTTGAGCTCGCAGCCGTTCCTGCTCAATTCGCGCAGCCCGAACATCAAGTCGGTCCGCGATTTCAGCGACAAGGACCGCATCGCGGTGCCGAGCATAAAAACCTCGGTGCAGGCGGTGACGCTGCAAATGGCCGCCGCGCAACTCTTCGGCGACTCGAATTACAGCAAATACGACAACCTCACCGTGTCGATGTCGCCGCCTGACGCCACCGTTGCGCTGGTCTCGGGCGCAGGCGAAATCAACAACGTATTCAGCGTGCCGCCTTTCCAGTTCCAGCAGCTGGAGCATCCCGGCGTCCACACCGTTCTCAACTCGTTCGACGTGATGGGCGGCCCGCACACCTTCACGGTAATATGGACCAGCAGAAAATTCCGCGAGGCCAATCCCAAAACCTATAAGGCCGTCCTCGCCGCCTTGCAGGAAGCAACCGAGATCCTCAACCACGACAAACGCGCCGCCGCGCAGATGTGGATCGAGCAGACCAAGTCCAATCTCACCGTCGATTGGCTCTACAAAATCGTCTCCAGCCCCCAGGTGCAATTCACCCTGGTGCCGAACAACACGACGAAGTACTCGGACTTCATGTACAAAGTCGGCTCGATCAAGAAAAAACCGGCGTCGTGGAAGGATCTGTTCTTCCCCGAAATCCACGGCGTGCAAGGCAGTTGACGCAGTGTCGACGCCTGCACCCGTGAGCGCGCAATCCGGGAAATCCGCCGACCTGATTGCGCGGCTCAGCGCCATCGTCGGACCGCGCGGCCTCGTTACCGACCCCGCCGAGACGGCACCCTACCTTACCGATTGGCGTGAACTGTTTCAAGGGCATGCTGCAGCGGTGGTGCGTCCCGCGAGCACCGAAGAAGTCGCGGCCATCGTCCGCTTGTGCGCCGAAACGCGCACCCCGATCGTGCCGCAGGGCGGCAATACCGGCATGTGCGGCGCCGCGACTCCCGATACCACCGGCAATGCTATCGTGGTGGCGTTGGGTCGCATGAACAAAATCATCGAACTGGACGCGCTCAACAATACCTTGACGGTCGAAGCGGGATGCATTCTTGCCAACATTCAGCAGGCGGCGCTGGAGGCGGACCGCTTTTTCCCGCTGAGCCTCGGCGCCGAAGGCAGCTGTCAGATCGGCGGCAACCTATCCACCAACGCCGGTGGCAGCAACGTGCTGCGCTACGGCAATACACGCGACCTGGTTCTCGGGCTCGAAGTCGTGGTTGCCGATGGGCGCGTGTGGGACGGACTGCGCAGCTTGCGCAAGGACAACACCGGCTACGACCTCAAGCATCTGTTCGTCGGCGCCGAAGGCACGCTCGGCATCATCACCAAAGCGGTGCTGAAGCTGTTTCCGCGCCCGCGCAGCAGCATCACCGCGATCGCCGCAATCCGCACCGCAGAAGCCGCAGTCGAGCTGCTTGCGTTGCTGCGCAGGCATTGCGGAGACCGCATCAGCGCCTTCGAGATCATGTCGCGCAACTGCCTTGACATGGTCATCCGGCAAATCCCCGGCACGCGCGATCCCCTGCCCCGAGCCGAGCCGTGGTACGTGCTGGCTGAACTCAGCGATGCGCGTGAAAGCAGCGCAATCCGTGATGAGTTCGAACGTGCGCTCGCCGCTGGCATCGAGCACAAGCTCGTGACTGACGCGGTGGTTGCGGAGAGCCAACAACAGGCGCAGGCGATGTGGCGGCTGCGCGAAACGATTCCGGAAGCGGCGCGCGTCGAGGGACTGGTTTACCGCCACGACATCGCAGTCGCCGTGAGCCGCATTCCGGAGTTCATCGCCGCCGCCAGCCGCGCGCTGGAAATGCGCTTCCCCGGGGTGCGCATCATCTGTTTCGGCCACGTCGGCGACGGCAACCTGCACTTCAATGCGTTCGTGCCGGGGCGCGAGCGCGCTGATAGCGAGGCGCGCGCCGCCACCGATGTCAACCGCGTGGTGCACGATATCGTTCACCGGTTCGGCGGCAGCGTGAGCGCCGAGCATGGCATCGGCCAAGCGAAACGCGGCGAACTCGAACGCTACAAAAGCGGAGTCGAGATGGATCTGATGCGGACGCTGAAACAGGCGCTCGACCCGCACAATCTGATGAATCCTGGCAAGGTGCTCTAGGAGTTTGTCGGACTCAGCCCCGACAAACTCCAAATGTAAAACCGACACCAGTAGAATTGCGGAAGAGGATAACGGATATGCGAATGTACCAGCGCTTTTTCCCAGATTCCACTGTGTCGAGTAAGTTTATTAAGAACGATCATCCGGTTTTACTTTTAGCAGCCTGTGCGGGCTGTTAAGTCCGCACAGGCTGCTGCCCCATGCCCGAAATCAGGATTATCGATACCACGCTGCGCGACGCCCACCAATGCCTGTGGGCGACGCGCATGACGACCGCGATGATGCTGCCGGTGGCGGAGAAAATGGATCGCGCGGGATTCGAGACCATCGACCTGATGAGCGCGATCCAGTTCGACGTCTGCGTGCGCTATCTCAAGGAAGACCCGTGGCAGCGATTGCGGCTGATGCGGCAAAAAGTGACCCGCACCAAGATGCAATCGGCGATGCGCAGCAAGAGCCTGCTTTCGTTCGACGTTCAGCCCGATGACGTGAACTACCTGTGGCTCGAATGCCTCGCCAGGAACGGCATCCGCCGCGTGCGTGCCATCGATGCGCTGGCGGACCTCGACAATATCGTCGGCATTCTGCGCAAGGTCAAGGAACTCGGCATGGAAGCCGTCGGCTCGGTGGTGTTCTGCCAAAGCCCGGTCCACACCGACGACTTCTACGCGCGCAAGACCCGGGAACTCATCGCGCGCGCCGGCATTGACGTGATGATGATCAAGGATCCCGGCGGCCTGCTGACGCCGGACCGCATTCGCACGCTGGTGCCGGCCATGCTCAATGTCGCGGGCAAAGTGCCGCTCGAGCTGCACAGCCACTGCATGACCGGTCTTGCTCCGCTGGTTTATCTCGAGGGCGTCAAGCTCGGGGTCACGCAGATCCAGACCTCGATCGCGCCGCTCGCCAATGGCCCGGCGCAGCCCGCCACCCAGACCGTCGCGCGCAACCTGCGCGACATGGGTTACACGGTGAACATCGACGACCAGCTCGTCACGGAAATCAGCGCGCATTTCCGCCGCGTCGCGGAGAACGAAGGCCTGCCGCTCGGCGTGCCGATGGAGTACGACCAGTTTCATTACGAGCACCAGATCCCTGGCGGCATGCTCACCAACATGAAATTTCAGCTGCAGCAGGCGGGCCTCATGCACAAGTTCGATCAGGTGCTCGAGGAGACAGCGCGCGTGTTCAAAGAGCTCGGCTGGCCGGCGATGGTGACGCCGTTCTCGCAGCTCGTCGGGACGCAAGCCGTGCTCAACGTGATTCAGGGCGAGCGTTACCGGACGGTTCCCGACGAGGTCAAGAAGTACGCGCTCGGCTATTATGGCAAACTGCTCGCGCCGATCGAGCCAGACGTGCTCGATCGCATCATTGCCAACGGCTCGTCCAGGATTGCGCTCGAGCCCCAGCCAGTGGCGCGTGCAGTGCCGTCACTGCGTAAGAAATATCCACGCATCAGCGATGAGGAACGGCTGCTGCGCCATCTTTACGCGGGATCGCAGATGGATGACATGCGCGCTGCGGGCCCGATCGAGACCGAGTACTGCTTCGACAAGCCGATCTTGCGGCTGCTCAAGGAACTTGCCAAACGGCGCAACTTGGGCCGCATTTCGATCTCCAAACAACGGAGTCCATCATGAACGAGAAGATCATCAAGAGCGAGCAGGAATGGAAGAAACTGCTCAGCCCCGAACAGTTCGACGTCACGCGTAAAAAAGGCACCGAACGTGCGTTTACCGGAGGCTATTGGGATAACCACGGCCAGGGCATCTATCGCTGCGTGTGCTGCGGCGCCGAGCTCTTTCGCTCCGACCACAAGTTCGACTCCGGCACCGGCTGGCCGAGCTTCTGGCAACCTGCGGCCAGCGACAATATCAAAACCGAAGACGACAACAGCCTCTACGGGCGCCGCACCGAAGTGCTGTGCAGCCGCTGCGACGCACACCTCGGCCACGTGTTTGATGATGGCCCGCAGCCCACCGGACTGCGCTACTGCATCAATTCCGCCGCACTCAAGATCGAGAAGGAATAGCAGCCTGTCGGACTTATTAGGAGTTTGTCGGCGCTATGGCCGACAAACTCCTAGCGCTTCGCAAAATGGACAATGCGGCGTTAATACCCGATAATTCACGCCTTATGAAATTCCTGTTCGACCTGTTTCCGGTCATCCTGTTCTTCGTAGCCTTCAAGTTCTTCGGCATATACCCCGCCACCGCGGTCGCCATCGGCGCGACTTTCGTGCAGATCGGCTGGGTGTGGTACCGGCACCGTAAGATCGATAACATGCTGTGGGTAAGCTTTGGCGTGATCGTGGTGTTCGGCGGCGCGACGCTGCTGCTGCATGACGAAACCTTCATCAAGTGGAAACCTACCGTGCTCTACTGGCTGTTCGGCGTGGTGCTGTTGACTGCCGAGATCGGCTTCCGCAAAAACCTGATCAAGGCAATGATGGAAAAGCAGATGGCGCTGCCGGACGCCGTGTGGCGTAAACTGCTCATGAGCTGGGCTGGCTTTTTCACCGTCATGGGCGCGCTCAACCTCTACGTTGCATTCAATTATTCGACCGATGCGTGGGTCAATTTCAAATTGTTCGGCGGCATGGGATTGATGCTGGTGTTCGTCGTGCTGCAGGCGCTGATGCTCGCCAAATACGTCGACAACAAGGAAACAAGGTGATGCTCCGCGCGCCTGGAGCCAAAGCCCTGCCAGCATGAAGAACACGCTTGAACGCATCGAACAGAAGCTCGCGGTGCTGTCGCCCGACAGCGTCGAACTGATCGACGACAGCGAAAAACACGCCAGCCATGCTGGAGCGAAAGGCGGCGGCGGGCATTTTCAGCTGATCATCGTCTCGCCGCTGTTCGACGGCAAGTCGACCCAGGCGCGCCACCGCATGATCCACGCAGCGCTCGGTGAAATGCTGGAGCGCGAAATTCACGCCTTGACGATCAAGGCGTATACTCCCGATGAAATTTAATCCGCCACACAAGGAAATACATGATGAAAAAAATGAAAACCCCGCACCTGCTGCTGCTCGCGCTCGCCGGTTCGCTCGCGATCGCCACCTGCAACGCACAGGCTGCCGATGCCGTCGCCAAAGTGAACGGCGTGGCCATCCCGCAAAGCAGGCTTGATCTGGTCGTCAAGGTGAGCGCCGGCCAGGGTCAGCCTGACACCCCGGAGGTCAGGAATCGCTTGCGCGATGCACTGATCACACGCGAGGTGATTATGCAGGAAGCCCTTAAAAAGGGATTCGACAAGAGCACCGACGTTATCTCTCAACTCGATCTGAATCGTCAGGATGTGCTGGTGAATGCATTCGTACAGGACTATCTCAGCCACAACCCGGTCAGCGAAGAGGCGCTGAAGAAGGAATATGAGCAAGCCAAAACGCAGACTGGCGACAAGGAATACAAGGCTCGCCACATCCTGGTAAAAGAGGAAACCGAAGCCAAGCAGATCATCGCGCAACTGAAGAAAGGCGCAAACTTCGAAAAAATTGCCGCGGCCAAATCCGAGGATTCGGGGTCAAAAGGCCGCGGCGGCGATCTTGATTGGAGTCCGTCCAACCGTTATGTGCCCGCATTTGCCGAGGCGCTGAAAAAACTCAAAAAAGGCCAACTGGCGGATGCCCCGGTGCAAACGCAATTCGGCTGGCACGTGATACGCCTCGACGACGAGCGCCCGTACAAAACGCCGGGCTTCGAGGAAGTCAAGCCGCAGATTCAGCAGAACTTGCAGCGGCAGGCGCTCGACAAGCAAATCGGCGAACTGCGTGCCAAGGCCAAGATCGAATAACTGCTGCGGGCGAAATAGAAACGGCGCACTCTGGTGCGCCGTTTTTTATGCCCTGCTGGGAGTTCACTTGGCCGTCAGCTTGTTTTCGACCTTCTTCACACCTTTTACCTTGGCTGCAATGGCGCCAGCCCGCTTGATCTGACCTGCCTTTTCGACCGCGCCGCTGAGCGTCACGACGCCCTTGGTGGTCTCGACGCTGATATCCGTCGACTTCATGCCTTTGGCGGTAAGCAGCGCCGCCTTGACCTTGGTCGTGAGCGTGCTGTCGTCGACGTACGCTACTGCCTTTCCGCGTGCCACCGTCGATTGCAGCTTGGTGAACTCATCTTCGGTCAGCTTGCCGTCCTTATTTTCGTCAAACTTTGAAAAGTTTCTGCTGATTGTCTTGTCCTTCGCCGCTTCATTGCGCGATACAAAACCGTCCTTGTTCGTATCGAGACGGACAAAATCCGAATTGGGTGCTTGTTGCGTGTCGCCTGAAGGGGCTTGCGCGCCCGTTGATGGTTGTGCGCCTGCTGTTGCACTCAATGTTGCAAAGACTAATAGTAGCCCGTATCGGATAGCTGGTTTCATATTGCGCTCCTTCATTGTTGATGCAGCAATCGGCTGCGACGTCTTGAGATTAGTGCGTGATCATTATCCCTGCTTCATTCAGGACGCTCTGTACGCTACCACACATACGCCAGGGCATTCGAAGGAGTGAATGAGTGAAAGGTGAGCCCCCTCACCGCGGCCCTCTCCCCGGTAACGGGGGAGAGGGAGTTCTGTTTCACTCGTTCACTCGTTCACTCCTTCACTCCTTCACAGCGGCAACGCGGCCTATCCCACCCACCGGCGCGCGTTGCGAAACATGCGCAGCCACGGCCCATCCTCGCCCCAGCTTTCCGGGTGCCACGAATTCTGGACGGTGCGGAACACGCGCTCAGGATGCGGCATCAGCACCGTGAAGCGCCCGTCAGGGGTGGTCAGACCCGTGATCCCTGCCGGCGAACCATTGGGATTGTACGGGTAGTCTTCGGTCGCTGCGCCACGGTTATCGACAAAGCGCAAGGCAATCAACTGCCGCCCCTGGTTGCGGTGTTCCGCGCCGGAAAACTCGGCATACCCCTCGCCGTGCGCGACGGCTATCGGCAGCCGGCTGCCCGCCATGCCGTCGAAAAACAGCGAAGCTGACGCCATAACCTCGACCAGCGCGAAGCGTGCTTCGAACTGCTCGGATTTGTTGCGTACTAAATGCGGCCACGCCTCGGCGCCGGGGATGATTTCATGCAAATTGCTCATCATCTGGCAGCCATTGCACACGCCGAGAGCAAACGTGTCTCTGCGCCGGAAAAACGCTTCGAACTCGTCACGCGCTCTGGCGTTGAACAGTATCGACTTGGCCCAGCCCTCGCCGGCGCCGAGCACGTCGCCGTAGGAGA
>PLYS01000608.1 GCA_003153455.1 Betaproteobacteria bacterium
CGAAGCTGGTGAACCGGAAAAGATGGCCGAACGTATTGAACGACATAGGCGATCCGCTGTTGGCGGGTTGGTAACCCGTGCGTTTGCGGCGGTCAAATAAGCGCCAAAGCGGCGCGGATCGACGCACGCTGCGCGACAACGACCGGCCACGGGACGCTCGCGCAGCGCCACCCGCGCTGAACGACGAGTCACCTCGCTAACATCGACTTATGGCACCCTGAATGCCAGTTAAGCTACGGAAAAATAATAATTTTTTCGGCTTTTCAGATTGCGTGCGAAGCGCGATCGGATTTGCGGGCGCCTTGGCCAGGGGGATCAAAACCCGCATTCAAAAACCGAACCCGACAAGTCTGCTGTCAGCTCTCGCCAATCGTGACGAGCAACCCACTCGAAACCACCAAAAGGGACATCCAGCATGGGCGATGTCATCGCCATCGTTGCCCCGCTCGGCTTTCTCGCCGAACTAGGCGGGAATATCCGGCTGTGCTATTTTTAGTTACAATAAAACCTTTTCCAGCAACAAACCCATTAAGCTCCGCATGAACAATTTCTTGCGCAACAAACACTCCGCCGTGACGGCTCCCGCAAGCAGTGTAATGCAACAACAAGCACAGCCTTTCGCTCCTGACGCAAGATGGATGAAGCGCGCTGTCTATCTGCCGCTTGTCATGCCGATCATTTTATTTCTTGTTTCTCTCTACAGCCGACCAACGATGTATTTCGACAGCGGCTCTGGCTTTCTCGTGCTTCGAAGCATGCTGCAAGGCGCCGCATTCAATACCAGTATAGTGCCTGATCCCGCCAACATTGCGAATGACGTCGCAACATTCGAATCATGGTGGAGTCCGGGACAATATCTCGTTCCCGGCGCCTTTGTTTGGCTCGGCTCTGATTATGGACTTGCACTCGCACTGACCGCACTGATCTCAACGATTATTGGTCTTAT
The DNA here is from genome assembly GCA_003153455.1 of Betaproteobacteria bacterium. GTDB lineage: Bacteria > Pseudomonadota > Gammaproteobacteria > Burkholderiales > SG8-41 > PALSA-1004. Next base: position 947 of record PLYS01000608.1, read on the forward strand.
TGGCTGGGCACAGGTTGCGCGAAGTTTTGCCGTCACCCCCTTTGTCTTGCTTGTCTTCATGTACGGGCTTGCAACCTTTCGATACACCACGCTTCCCTTCCGAATTTACAATGGCGGAGAGCTGCTGCTTTTTGCAGCGGCGCCATGGTGCCTTCTTTGGCTACGGTGGGCGGTCGACAAGCCGCCTGTCGTCTGCTTCGCGGTTTCCCTTCTTTCGGTCGCACTGCTGTTCGTCGTGAAGCTCACCGGCCTTGTCGTCTTTGCCGCGACTGTCCTCGCCATCGGCGCAATAGAGGTGATGCGGCAACGCCGTCTGCCGTTTCCAATTCTCGCCATGCTGGCAGCATCTGGCGCCGCCGCAATCTCGTTTATGGTATTTTGGGTTGGCCGCGGCGCAGTGCCCGCGGGCGGATCTGGAATTGCAGTCACATGGCGGGCGATATTATTCCCTATATCCGCCACCGCCTTCTCGGGAGTAGCAACGAACGATCTCCTAAGTTGGCTGCTGCTGCATCCCCCGGCGTCCATTCTCTCCGACGCCGGCGTCATCAGCTATATCCTTGGTCCACTCGGTCTACTCTTGCTGTTTTGGTTTTGGATTCGGTTGCGGACTACGCGTTACCGGCCAATGGCTATATGCCTACTCACGATTATCGCACTTTATACGGCTGCATTCGTCGCGATGTATTCTCAGGGGGCTGCTATCTCATTTGAAGAACGTAATCTCCGCTATACAGGCATACTCTCTTTTCTTTTGCTGCTTGTTGCCCTCGATCAGTGGCGCCCTTTGGCGGGAAGGCTCTTTCGCTAATCGGAGTCGGTGCATTTGCCGTCTACGGGCTGGCTTCCTATGCAAACGGCGAACGCGAACTCCTGCAGGCTCGCGCCTACGATTCGGTGAGCGGCACGTCACAGATAATCGTGCCACCAGCCGTTCTCGAATACTTACGTTCGCAGATGACTGCCAATCGTTGGCAGCGGGCGGTCGCCGTGATCCCATCACCAGAGGCGGCCATCTCTCTCCCGCATTTCCGCATCATAACCATTCACGTCGATTTCACGCCCCTGGAAGCGATTGCCCGCCAACGATGGGCGGGTAGAGTCGAGAAGTTATTCGTCATCGTGCAAGAACAGATGACCGGCAACGGCAAAGCAGAAGCCTTATTGAAATCATTTGTCGATTACAGTTTTGATGAGTGGCGCCCAATTTCGATCGATGGAATGATTGTTTATGAGCAATAGCCGAGCGGCGATGAAATTCGCAATTTTGATCCCATGCTTCAACGAGCGATCTACCATCAACGAGATTCTCTCGGCATTCAAGCATAGCGCGTCATGCGGTCGCCCTGAAACACATAGACCACGCCCTGCGCGACATCGACGAGCGGGGCGGCCGCCGGCTTGGCGATGCCGAGATAAGCCATCAGCCCGCGCGCCGTGCCGCCGTGGGCGGTCGTCACCGTGTCGCATTCGAGGCTCGCATACCACCGGCCCATGCGCGCCGACAACAGCTTGTAACTCTCCCCGCCCGGCGGCACGAAATTCCACTTGTCGTGCTCGCGTTGGGCGATGCGCTGCGGGTCGCGCTCGTGCAATTGCGCGATGGTGAAGCCCTCCCATTCGCCGAAGGAGATCTCGGCCAGCCGCTGATCGACCTCGTAGCCTTCAGCCGGCAGGCCAAGCTCAGGCCTGGCCAGCGCCATGGTCTCGCAGGCGCGGCCAAGCGGGCTCGAGACGTAGCGGAAGTCGGTTGAATTACGGCCGTTTTGCGCGAACAGGTCGCGCAGGATAGCCCCGCAGCGAGCAGCCTGCGCGCGGCCGCGCGCATTGAGCGGCACGTCGCGGCGGCCTTGCAGACGGCCGGCGACATTCCATTCGGTCTGCCCGTGACGGATGAAATAGACGGTCAGCAGCGGCATATTTTGTGCCACCCGATTACGGGCGATGACAGAAAGAGATCAGTCTTTGCCGACCGTGAGGTCCGGCGCGTCGGGATGCTTGATGCCGACGATGTGGTAGCCGGCATCGACGTGGTGGATCTCACCGGTCACGCCGCTTGCCATGTCGGAGAGGAAATACACGCCGGTCTTGCCAACATCCTCCAGCGTCACATTGCGGCGCAGCGGCGTGTTGTACTCGTTCCACTTCAGGATGTAGCGGAAATCGCCGANNGCGCCGTAATAAGTCAGCGTGAGCAGCGAGCCGCCATTTGTCATCAGCTTCTCGGCGCGCTGGGCGATGGCGGTGAACGAGTAACAGCTCACAACCATGGTCTTGATGAAATTGTCCTCGGTGGTGTCGACGTAGCGGCCGACGAGCTGGTCCTTGTCGGAAAACGCGATCGCGTGCAGCACGAAGTCAAGCGAGCCCCAGGCCGACTGTACGGCTGCGAACACCGCATCCATGCTCGCCGGATCGGTAACGTCGCAATGGCCGACCACCAGGCCGTCCACCTCCTCGGCCANNCCCCAGGCGATCGAGCGGTTGTTGGCCACGCCCATGATCAGCCCGCGCTTGCCGCGCATCAGACCCGAGGTTTCCGACATTAGCTTCCCTGCCTTGGCCGGTGAGCACCGGCCGCCCCCGTATGGCATAGGGTCATGGGGTCATCAAGCAAAGCGGCCGCTGCGACCGCCTTTCTTCGTAAATTCAATTCGTTTGCGGGAATATGATCGGGATTAAGGGGTTTTTTCTAACAGTTACGGGCGCCGAAAATCGGATATCGTATGTTCGGTTCCGATCCCGGTGTGCGGTTCAAGAAGGAGGGCCGGCTTGGCCACGTTCCGGCAGAACGTTGAGGCGACGATCCCGGCGCTGCGGCGCTATGCCCGCGCGCTGACGAGGGATTCCGACATCGCCGACGATCTGGTGCAGGACACGCTGGTGCGGGCGCTGCGCTCGGAGCATCTGTTCCTTGGCGGCGACGTGCGCAGCTGGTTGTACACGATCCTCACCAATCTCAACCGCAACCGGCTGCGCTCGCTGGCGCGGCGCCCGGTGCTGTTGCCGCTCGAGGATAACGACGCACCGGACTCGGGCGGTCCGGAAGCGGGCGGCCGCGACATCGAACGCGCGCTCGCCACGCTGGTGGAGGACCAGCGCAATGCCTTGCTGCTGGTGGTACTGGAGGGCCTCAGCTACCGCGAAGTCGCGGAAGTGCAAGGCGTACCGATCGGTACCGTGATGTCGCGTCTGGCGCGTGCGCGCGTACAGATCAAAAACTATCTTGACGGCGGGCGCCCGGCGCTTCGCCGCGTAAAATGAGAGAAAAGGTGAACCCATGATCGATCGCGATTCACCCGTGACCGATGACGAGCTGCACGCTTTTGTCGACGGCGAATTGCCGGCCGACCGCAAGGAGGCCGTCGCCGCCTGGCTTGCCGGCCATCCCGACGATGCCGCGCAGGTCGGCGCTTGGCGCTCGCAAGCCGACAGTATCCGCGCGCGCTACGGCGCGGTCACCGACGAGCCGGTGCCTGAGCGGCTCAAGCTCGACCAAGTGCTCCGGCGCGACCGCTCGAGCGGGCGTTCGTGGGCGGCGATGGTAGCCGCCGCAGCGGTCATCGCATTCGTGGTCGGCGGCGGCGCCGGCTGGATGGCGCGCGGCGCGGCGGCGGGGCCGACCGGCTTCGACACTTTTACGTCCGAGGCGCTCGATGCCTACAAGCTCTATGTGGTTGAGGTGCGGCATCCGGTCGAGGTGCCGGGCAGCGAGCGCGTGCACATGACGCAATGGCTGTCGAAGCGGCTCGGCTCCGAGCTGCGCATTCCCGAGCTNNTTCACCATCTATTGCGCCAACGCGGCGGTGCCGGAGACCGCGCTGCGCTTCAAAAGCCACGAGGGCTTTGCCGCGTTCTATTGGGTGGACGACAAGGTCGCCTATGCGGTGAGCGGGCCGGCCGACCGCGACCGGCTCGAGAAGGTCACCAAGACGGTCTACGAGCAGATCGACAAGACCGGCGGACGCAAGTCGTTGTAACGACGCCGGGCGTCAGCCGATATCCTTGCGCGGATCATAGGCCTTCTGCTCGCGCCACTTGCGCATCAGCTCCTTGAGCTCGTCGTCGGAGTCCTCGGGGAGCACGATACGCGCGGTGGCGAGCAGATCGCCGGTTCCGCCTTTGGCCTTGAGACCCTTGCCCTTGAGACGAAACGTGCGGCCGCTGTCAGTGCCGGCGGGGATCGCCAATTCCACCGCGCCGTCGAGCGTCGGTACCCGCACCTTGCCGCCGAGCACGGCTTCATAAAGCGTGATCGGCAAATCGATCCGCAAGTCGGCGCCGTCCGGCTTGAACACCGGATGCGGCGCGACATTGACCGTGATCAGCGCATCGCCGGCCTTGCCGGTAGCGCTAGGCCAGCCCTGACCTTTGAGCCGGATCTGCTGGCCGCTGGTGAGGCCGGCGGGAATCTTCGCCTCGACGTCCTTGCCGGTCGGAAGATGCACGCGGGTCTTGGTGCACTAGGCGGCTTCCGGCAGGCTGATGGTCATCTCGGCATGCAAATCCTGGCCGCCGCCGGGGGTGCCGAAATTCTCCGGCTCGAACTGCGTGCCGAAACC
>PLYS01000226.1 GCA_003153455.1 Betaproteobacteria bacterium
GCGATACGAAGCGCCGCAAAAATATTCATTTTCGCCTCTTCCGTTTAATCGTCTCGACCGCGCCATGGATGCATCGACTGACCGCCTACTTTGTTACCAGAGCTCGATGATTTCCTCGGGGAATTTATGCAAACGCTCCACCACGCCGGTATCGCCGATGAGATAGTTATCTGTGATCGAGCTGAAGAAGCGCTTGGTGACATAGTTGGGGTGGCAGGTGATGTTCATGTTCTTTTGAATCAGCATTGGCTCATCAAAGCGGACCAGAGGTCGCTCCACCATGTCGTAGCCCTGACCGTGGCAGTAGAGTCTCTGCTCCATCGGTCGGTTGTTTTTTCGCATGAAATCGTTGTGCGAATCCCATATTTCCTTGCAGGAAGCTCCCGGCTTGAGCATTGCCAGCGTCCGCCTGCGCGCCTCCAGGATGATCTGAAAGTCGTCCTTTAACTCCAGCGGCGCTTTTCCGAGAACACAGGTCCTGCCCAGCTCTGCGTACATGGCCCCGGGGCCGTTCGTTTCCACCAGCAGCGTGAAAACGTCTCCCGCGCGCAGCACCCGATTTTGCAGGTGCCCGTTGGCTTGCCATGCGGCCTGCCCGACCGGATCGGAAGCCGGCGTAGAGGAGCACAGATAAATTCCATGTTCGCCGCCCCCGTCATGAACTGCATGCTGAGCAATGGCGGCCACTTGTGCCTCACGCATGCCTGGTTTGATGCCGGCGAAAGCGGCCTTCATGGCGGCATCCTGTAAGGCGGCGGTACGCCGAATGAGCGCGAACTCCTCCTCGCTTTTTATAACTTTGATTTGGTCGACCAAGTCCGAAGCGTCGACGAACTTTGTTTTCGAAAACTTGCCTTGCCGCAGATGATCGATAAGGGAAATGGGCAACGTCCCCAGTCCGACTAAACCGATCGTTCCGTTCACGTATGGGGCGAGAGCGGTGGCGGCATGTTCCGCGTCGTACTTCAAAGAATAAGGNNACGGCCACGCCGATCGCACCTTGCGCGATGAAGCACATCCGGTCGTCCCGCGGAAACGTAACGGTGACGGGATAGCCGAACATGGCGGGCAGATCCGTGAAATATTTTACATAGCCACCCATGTGGTCGTTGGTGTTCTGCATCAGCAACACATCGATATGCTGCTCCGCCATCGCGGCGCGAATCGCCGTCCAGCGCCTTTCGAGTTCTTGGGTTGAAATGGCTGTATTAATGCGTTCCGGCAGATAGCTCATCGCGTGCCCCTTGCTGACATTCGGTTGACGTCCCGTTATGGCGCCGCTGATGCGGCCCGAGTGCTGGCTCGCTTTGGCTGAACAGCTTTTCCGATTTGATCAGTGGAACGTCGGCCGGGTCTAGGCTGCTGCGATCTGCGGTAGCCAGTCGAAGTAGGCCCGATCCGCTGTCTGCCGGTCAAGGCTCGAATGAGCGCGCAAGCTCGGGTTGGCCCATCGGATCGGCACTTTGCGCCGTCCGGGCGCAGCAGGCTACGGCGCGACCCAAGGGCTTCTTCCGGGCGACTGGCATCAGCGCTTCAAGCGCCCCATCCCCAAAGGGGGAGAAGAAGACCCGCCCTCGCCGCTTCGGCAAGCAAGCGGAAATCGGCAGAATGCCGATACACCGCTTAGCCTGATATCAGAATGCCCAGCGCTCCAGCCCAGGCCGCCAGTGCGACAACTACCAATCCCGGCATCACGCGAAGAGCGAAAGAACGCCCACCACTGGTGCCAGCGAGGAACATCTTGCTGATCGTGTTGGTCGAAAGCCCCGCCAGAATTGGGAAAACAGCGTCAGCGGCACTCATCTTTCCCGATGCAACGAGCGAAGCAACCGAGATCGCCGCTGAATGCGTATCGACGAAGCCAGCGAGGGCGGCGGCAACAATAATGCCGGTCTCGCCAAACCATTCCCGGAGTGCTGCGGAAGCGAGGAGGATGCTGGAAAGGGTCAAGGCGAANNTACCGTAAAAACAGTTCCATAGATGACGGCAGCCAAGCCGGCGCAGATCAGCGGTACCGACAGGGTTCGAAGGGTCGTCATGCTCGTGGCGGCGAGAACAAGGGACATCTGGACGATTGTCGCAATCGTTGACAATACCGCGCCGGCAACCGCAGCCGCTAGAACGTTCGTCGTGTTTGCAGCCCGCGCACCCATTGCGCCGATCGTCGCGGTGCTTGAGATGAAGCCTGAGGCGAGACCTGAGATGGGGAGTCCGAACCTGGCTCCAAGTAGTCGTACTGCGATGTAGCCCGCGGCGCTGATGGCCATAATGAGAATCACGAGGATCCAAATCGAGTGCGGGTTTAACGCGCCGTACGGTCCCATGGGACGATCCGGAACGAGCGGCAGGACAACCAATGTCGCGCCGGCGAAAATCAATGCATCATTGAGTTCGTCTTCGGTGATCACCGAGCTGACGAAGCGGTGCAGTCGAGACCGGGCGGCGAGCAAAACCGCAACGGTAACCGCGAGGCCAGCGGCCAGCGCCGGTTGTTGCACCGAAAGACCACCTAGGATGGCGGTCAGGATCAGTGCAA
>PLYS01000122.1 GCA_003153455.1 Betaproteobacteria bacterium
CTGCGGACCGGACATCGCCCCCGCTTGGCCTGGATATCCTTGGTTGCACCAGAACCTAAAGTAAGACCATGCCCCTTTATCTCACCTTTGCCCTGGCGTTTCTCGGGTTCGTCAGTCTAAGCGCGGCCCGCGTGGTGCTCTCGCTCTACGCCCTCTCACTTGGCGCACAGCCGTTTGCGGTCGGCGTCCTCGCTGCGATGTTCTATGTATTTCCGCTGCTGCTTTCGTGGCTGGTCGGGACACTCGCCGATCGATTTGGCTCGCGTTGGTTGCTTTTGTTCGGTACTGCCTGCGGGGCCATTGGCCTATTGGTCCCGTATTTTGCTAACGAGCTACCCGCCCTCTACGTCGCGGCGGCGATGAGCGGCTTATCACTTGCGTTCTACAACGTGATAGTGCAGAACCTGGTGGGCATTCTAAGTAAACCACACGAGCGCATTCAGAGCTTCAGCAATTTTAGCCTTGTAGGAGCTACCACCAATTTTGTAGGCCCGTTAATCGCCGGCTTCTCAATTGATCACTCGGGTTACCCCATTGCCTGCCTTTATATAGTGGCGTTATCGATCGCGGCGGGTGCGATGCTCGTGGCCTGGGGCAGGGTGCTTCCGGGCGGCAATAAGCACCATGCCGGAGCTGCGACGAGAGTCCTGGATACGTTGGCAGACCGGGAAATACGGCAGATGCTTGTTACGAGCAGTTTAGTGCAGGTCGGGTTCGACCTGTTTCAGTTCTATATGCCCATTTACGGACATGCGTTGGGGCTGTCGGCATCGGTTATCGGCGCAGTTCTTTCGACATTCGCTGTCGCGTCTTTCGTGGTGCGGTTGGCGATGCCACGCCTGATCGCCCGCTTGGGCGAGGAACGATTGCTCGAATATTCATTTTACCTGGGAGCGGCCAGTTTCATGCTGGTGCCACTTTGCAGAAATTCCCTCGTGCTCGGACTGATCTCATTCACCTTCGGGCTAGGTATGGGCTGCGGCCAGCCCCTTACTCTGATGCTAATGTTTAGCCGTTCCCCTGAGGGCCGCTCGGGTGAGACACTAGGCTTGCGGTTGACAGCAAACAATATCATGCGCGTAATCGGCCCAGCTTTCTTTGGCTCCATCGGTTCGATGTTCGGCTTGTTCCCGGTCTTCTGGATCAGTGCAATTATGATGGGGTCCGGGGGGGTGCTGTCTCGCACAAAACATGGTCGCGCGGGCAAATAGTCGCCTCAAACTATTGCAGGATGAATGCGGAGGAGCGGGGACTTTTATACCTACAGGTCTTCCGGCGCGAGTGGTTTGAGCCATCTTGCCGGCGCGTCCTCAGCCAGCCGGGGTAATTCGCGTGTCTGGTGTTCGATTCGAAGGTCAAGCATTTGCTGCGGTCTGATTACCGCATCAAGTTCATGACCAAGGCTACAACTCGGAAAAGGAATAACTCGAATAAGTATTGCCAAACCCCTGTTTCTGTGCAATTATTATATTGTATTACGTTCGAGCGCTATCGAACGGGCGCCGTTGTGAAACGGTGTGGGTCGGAGGACCGATGGCGAAAATCGTTGTTTTCAATCAAAAAGGCGGGGTAGGCAAAACCACTACCGTGCTTAGTCTTGCCGCGCTGCTCGCGCGTCGCGGCCTGTCGCCGCTCGTGATCGATCTGGATCCGCAGGCGCATCTGTCGGCGCTCAGCGGAGTGTTTATCAACGACGGCCGCGACAGCCTGTACGGGTTTTACCAGGAAGCAAGACAGCTCGCCGAATTGATACACCCCGGCACCGGCTGGGCGGTGATCCCGTCACATCTCGACCTGGCCAAGGTCGATACCCAGTTTGGCAAGGGTCCGCAGGCGCTGAACCGGCTCAATGCCGGCATTGTCAGGGAAAAGCTCAATACCGACCGTCCGATCCTGATGGACGCGTGCCCGATGCTGGGCGTGCTGTCGCTGAACGGGATATTTGCCTGCGATTGTGTGCTGGTTCCCATTTCCGCCGACTACCTTGCGATCAAAGGCGCGCTGCAGGTCGAGCGCACGCTGCGTGCGCTCGAGCGGGTGTTTAAAAAACCGCCGTTGCGACGCTACGTGATTACGCGTTTTGACATGCGGCGCAGCATGTCGTGGGACATCGAGCGGAAGCTGCGCCAGCGTTTCGGCGCGGAGCTGTGCGAAACGCGGATCTCGGAAAACGTCAGTCTCGCCGAGAGCCCGGCGCATAACTGCGACGTGTATACCCATGCGCCGGAGAGCCGCGGCGCGCGCGATTACACCGCTTTACTGGATGAACTCGACGCCGCGGGCTTCCTTGACTAATCCTTCCTTGCCGGTGCGTCGGGGTCGGGTTGCTTTCCGATCAGGTCGATCGCGCTCTCGAGATCAAAGCTTTCCTTCACCGCCTGCTGAAGCTCCTGGCAGGCCAGTACCTCGCAGCGATGGTAAATCTGGGTGAGCTTGCGCTCGGCCTCGGCGCGGTTGGGTGCGGCAACGATCAGATTGTCGACGACCATGCCGTTGCGGGTCTTGATCCTGAAGCCGAATTTGATCATCGCAAGGTAGGGAATTTCCATGCCGGGCAGAGAATTATCCCACGCCTGAGCCCTGCGGTGACGTTATCGCTTCACGGCTCGGCTTTCAAGTCGGCCTTGAAGCGCTTGAAATTCTGCACGTAGTGGTCGGCGAATCCTTTGATCCCGGTGATTTCCTCCGCGGAGAGTTGACGTACCACTTTGCCGGGTGAGCCGAGCACCAGCGAGCCGTCGGGTATCGTTTTGCCTTCCGCGATGAGCGTGTTGGCGCCGATCAGGCAGTTCTTCCCGATCACCGCGCCATTCATGATTACACTCTTGATGCCGATCAGGCTGCCGTCGCCGATGGTGCAGCCGTGCAGCATCACCATGTGGCCGATCGTCACGTTGTCGCCGATGGTCAGCGGCCAGCCGGGGTCGGTGTGCAGTACAGATCCGTCCTGTACATTGCTGTTTTCGCCGACAACGATGGGCTCGTTGTCACCGCGAAGGACGGCGCCAAACCAGATACTGGCGTTCTTCTTGAGGATGACATGGCCGAGCACCATGGCATTCGGCGCGATCCAGTATTCATCCTCACCAGGCAGGGTAGGGCCAACGGCGCCCAAGCTATAAACATTCATCCGCCCACCCCTTATATTGAAACATCAGGCTTGCTTAACCATTTGGAAACGCGGTTAGCATGTACTTGTCAGGCGATTCGAGGGGCCCCGATTGCCCTTTCGCATCCCCACCGCGGACGCCGGTCCGCGGCTCCTCTAGATGGAGATCCGGGTGTCGCGTTCGGTGTCCAGGCAGGCCAATGGCCCGCCCCGTCATGGAACTTCCACTGAGCCGCCAGGCTCTGCGCCCGCATCTTCGTTTGCCTCCCCACTATCACCCAAAGGGCGGTCCGTCGTGGACCCGCCCTTTTTTCTTGCCCCGACGGAGGACTCCATGACCAAGCGAGCCTGCAAGCGAATGGTGCGCGAAGGCGCTTTCGACGCCGATCAGTTCGACGACGGAAAGGTGCGCCGGCTGCCCGTGGAGCGCGGTTGGTCGCCCCAGACGAACGCCTATGGCGGGGCGGCCCACAATGACGATCGCGAGCAGGGGTATCTCAAGACGATAAAACCGAAATCGGAGGGCCAGATCCGCCTGATCGAGGCCGTCGACGCCAAGAACCTGGTCCTGGCCCTTGGTCCTGCCGGCACCGGCAAGACCTACCTGGCCATCGCCAAGGCCGTCGAGGCGCTGGAAGCCGGCAAGGTCGGCCGCATCGTTCTTTCCCGACCCGCGATCGACGCCGGCGAATCCATCGGCTACCTGCCCGGCGACATGGAGGACAAGCTGGCGCCCTACCTGCGGCCTCTCTACGACGCCCTGTCGGACCGGCTGTCGATGAAGCGGGTGCGCGCGCTGATGGCCGAGGGCGCCATCGAGATCGCGCCCGTCGGCTACATGCGCGGCCGCACTTTGAACAACGCTTTCGTGGTCATCGACGAGGNNGAGGCGCAGAACTGCACCTATGTGCAGCTCAAGATGCTGCTCACGCGGCTGGGCTGGAACTCGACCATGGTGGTGACCGGCGATCCGCAACAGTCGGACTTGCTGCCCGGGATTTCCGGACTGGCCGACGTGGCGGAAAAGTTCGAAGCGCTGGCCAACATCGCGGTAGTCAGACTCGCCGACGTCGACATCGTACGCCACCCCCTGGTCGCGGAGATGCTGAGCGTTCTTTAGCAACAGCGGCGGCGAGAAGACTCCTTCTCCCCTTGTGGNNTGGGAGAAGGAGGGGCCCGCCCGCGTAGCGGGTGGGAGGATGAGGGGTCGCACCAGCCCCTCAGTCTTCCTTGCCCAATCTAACGAGACTTCGCGGTGGCGCGGCCGGCGCGGCCCCTCACCTTCCCACGCTTCGCGCGGCCCCCCCCTCTCCCACAAGGGGAGAGGGGGTTTGGGTCCTACTCCAGATCCTCGGCCAGGATCGCCATTTCGAACAGGAACGAGCCGGCCTCGTCTTCGTCTTCATAGATCACGCCGATGAACTCGCCCTTGAGTTCGACCTCGGCGGAATCCTTCTGCTTGCGCGCGATCACGGCNNGAAGGTGCGCTTGAGATGAGCTTCAATGCGCTTCATGTCGCTGTCTTCCACCGCGGCTCTCCAGATCGATTGAGGGCCGGAACCTAGTGCGCATTGCCGCAAAGTGGAAAGCGGTTTTGCAGGATCGGGTCAGAAAGCCGGCTCAGCCGTCCTCGGCGATAGTGTGATCCATGCTCTGCGCCGGCTTTTCGCAATCGGGGCAGTTGATCAGGCGAGCCGGCACGCCGACCGCGGTGCAGCCGGCGGGCACGG
>PLYS01000222.1 GCA_003153455.1 Betaproteobacteria bacterium
CCTCGGCGCGGTCGCAAATTATAAGAGCTTCCCATATGCTTTCCTACGCGCCAAAAATTAGCAATATCTATAGGCCCGAAGCGCTGTACGGCCGCAAGCAATCAACTCGCGCCGCAAAGCGATTGGTGGCGGGCCTCATTCTGGCATCGGCTGCGATTTTGCTCTGCCCGGTTGCTGTTCTTGCGCAGTATCCGAACAAGCCGATCAGGATGGTCGTCGCATTTCCGCCGGGCGGTGCCACCGATTTACTCGCCAGGATCGTCGCGGGCAAGCTACGAGACAGCATGGGTCAGACCGTCGTTGTCGATAACAAATCCGGCGCGTCGGGCGTTATCGGCGCCGAGGTTGTCGTCCGCTCCCCACCGGACGGTTACACCATCCTCTACACCGCATCAACGATCGTCGTGAGCCCCTGGATCCAGAAAGTTCCGTTTGATACCGAAAAGGATCTCATTCCAGTGTCCCAGACGACCGCATCCACGTATGCGCTCGTGACAGCGCCGAAGTTTCCCGCGAATACATTTCAGGAATTTCTCGCATATGTAAGAAAGCAGCCGGGCCGGTTTAACTATGGCAGCTTCGGCCCCGGTTCCGGCCCACACCTGACGATGGAGATGCTGAAGAACCTCGCCAAGCTCGAAATCACGCACGTCCCGTACAAGGGCTCGGCCCCGCAGCTCACTGACCTGATTGCCGGTCAGATCGACATGGCGTTCGACACAACTTCCTCAGTCCTTCCCTATATTGGCGCGGGACGCCTCAAGGCGCTGGCCGTCGCAGGGCCGCAACCCATTGATGTGCTGCCTGGTGTGCCGACTATCTCGCAGATGTTCCCGGGCTTCGATACCGACGCGTGGCAGGGGGTGTTTGTCCCAGCGGGGACGCCCCGAGAAATTGTCGGAAAGCTTAGCGGCGAGATTGTGAAGGCAATTCGCTCGCCAGAAATAATCAAACTTTTTTCGGAGCGTGGTTTCCGCGCAGTCGCGAAGGGTCACGAAGAGTTCAGCACCTACATGAAGGCGGAGCTGAGCAAGTACGAAAAGGTCATCAAGGAAAACAACATCCGCGGCGAATGAAGCATTCCAAGCGCCCGCGGCAACCCTATTCATGAGCGATACACACGCGGGAAAGCGCCGTGAAGATCCCCGGCTGATCACAGGCGAGGGACGCTATGCCGCGGACTGGAATCTGCCGGGCCAGTTGTATGCGTGCTTTCTGCGTTCCGACCGCGCGCACGCGGAAATCGTGTCGATCAACGCTGAACCGGCGCTCAAACGCCGCGGCGTCGTGGCGGTATTCACCGGCGCCGATGCGATCGCAGCCGGTTACACCAGGTTTCCCAACTGGATGACGTTTACCGGCCGCGGCGGGACGACGATATTGAGTCCCGAACGTCCGGCGCTCGCCGCGAGTAAAGTGCGATTCGTCGGTGAGGCGGTTGCAATGGTGGTTGCCGAATCGGGGCTTGCAGCCGGGGATGCGCTCGATGCGATTGAAATCGAATATCGCGATCTGCCGGCGGCAGTCACTGTCGAAGACGCACTGGTAGCGGGTGCATCACAACTGCATGAGACCGTGCCCGGCAATCTGTGTTTCGAATGGGAGGCCAGCGATTCAGTAGCGGTCGCCCAGGCGTTTGACCAGGCGGCTCACGTGACACGCCTTACGCTCGTCACCACGCGCGTCGTGCCGAACCCTATGGAGCCGCGCGCATGCCTCGTCGATTACGATGCTGCAAGCGACAGCTACGACATCCATACTTGTTCTCAAGGTATTGTCATGCTGCGCCGGCAATTTTCGGCAGTCACCGGCGTGCCAGCAGAAAAGCTGCGTTTGCACTTGCACGACGTCGGTGGTAGTTTCGGACAGCGCAGCGCGGTCTACCCCGAATATGTGGTGCAGATGATCGCGGCAAAACGACTCCGGCGGCCGGTCAAGTGGGTGTCATCGCGCTCCGAAAGTTTTCTGTCAGACAGCCACGGCCGCGGGATGACGATATCAGGCGAGCTCGCGCTAGACTGCGACGGCAAGTTCCTCGCAGCGCGCTACGATTTCATCTGCGACATGGGCGCGTACCTGACTGCGACCGGCGCGATCAGCCATTTGCGCAACCCGGCGATGTGCATGACCGGTGTCTACCGCATTCCTGCGCTCTACGGCAGCTTCCGGTTTGTGCTGACCAATACGGCGCCGATTGCAGCGTATCGTGGCGCCGGGCGGCCCGATATCGCTTACGCCGTCGAGCGGCTGGTCGATCAGGCGGCATGCGAGCTCAATATCGACCGGGACGAATTACGCCGCCGCAATTTCATTCCGATGGACGCATTTCCATATAAACCGCCGATGACGGGTGTCTACGAGCAATCGGTTGGCGGCAGTGATGACAAGGCGCTCAAGGGAAACGACTGGGGTGTTTACGAGCAATCGGATTTTTCCGGTTGTCTCGACAAGGCGCTCAAGTGCGCGGACTGGAGCGGCTTCTCGCAGCGGCGCGCGGCGGCGCGTAGGCGCGGCAAGCTGCGTGGCATCGGTCTGGCGAGCGTAATAGAGAGCACCGGCGCGGGCATATATTCCAAGGACGAAGTCGCGATCGAATTCGATGCGCAGGGCAAGCTCACTGTCTACACCGTTAGCCTCTCTTCCGGCCAGGGTCATGAAACGACGTTCGCGGAGATTGTCGCGCAAACATTGGGCGTGCCGCCGGAAGCGGTCGGGGTACGCGAAAGCGTTCAGGGCAAGGACCTGATCGGCAATCACAGCGGCGGTTCGCGCTCCCTCGTAGGTGCCGGCAGCGTGTGCAAGCTCGCGGCGCAGAAGCTCATCGCGCAGGCGCGGCCGCTCGCGGCGAAGGAACTAGAACTTGAGCCGTCGCAAGTGGATTACAGTGATGGTGCATTTCATGAGCGCGGCGGCGACAAGATGATCCGCCTGCTGGATCTCGCGCAAAGGTGCGCCGGCAAAAGCCCGCACCCGTTGAACCTCATAGCTGAAGGTACGGTGGGATCGACATTCCCGAACGGATGCCATATTGCCGAAGTCGAGATTGACCCCGAGACCGGCGTGACCGATATCGTCTCCTATGTCGCGGTCGACGACTGCGGCAATGTGATCAACCATGCGATCGTTGAAGGCCAGATGCACGGGGCCGTCGTTCAGGGCGCAGGACAGGTGTTCGGCGAACACGCGATTTACGACCGCAGCAGTGGTCAATTGCTGACCGGCAGCTTCAGCGACTACTTCATGCCGCGCGCGGGTTTGATACGCGACATCCAAGTGCATGAACATCCGGTGCCGAGCAAGACGAATGCGCTCGGCGCCAAGGGCGTCGGCGAATCCGGCTGCGTCGCATCGCTGCCGACGCTGGTCAATGCCACGCTGGATGCGTTGCGGCCGCTCGGAATACGACATCTCAATATGCCACTTACGCCGAGTAAGATCTGGCACGCGATACACGCGACAAAGAAAAAACAGCGGTGAAAGAGTATTGCCCGAACTTTCGCAGCCGCAGGCTCGCTTGGCGCCGCGGGGCTTCTCGGCGCACAACGAGGTGAGGGTGACAGCGGTGGATGCCGAGGGAAGAAAAAACTCGCCGGCTACATGCTGCGCGCTCCGATGTCCCTTGAGAAGATGACCTACGACGCGGCCACGGGCACGGTGATCTATCGCTCGAAGATGCATGCCGGCCTCAAGCGCAACTTTCAGGTGATGCCCGGCGCCGAGTGGCTGGCGATGCTGGCGATGCAACGAATTCCGCCACTGGGCCTCTTTGGCCTGGCCAGTGCACGCCCGCCTGCCGCTCGCCCACCACCCGGTTCCCGACATCGCGTAGCGCAATGTGATGACCCTACGCCTCTCAGGATTCGCGCCATCTTGACCTAACCGGCATTGCAATCGGCCGAGCGCAGGCGCAACATCCTTCCCGGCGCAATGCTCGGCAGCCGTGAATCAGCGCGAAACCGCCGCCCCCGGCCAGACGCGCGAAACGAACAGGATTGAATTTCCTATCGTTTATCGTTTCGACCCTGACCCATCGCTGATTGCGGCGTACCGCGAGTAGCGCCTTCTGAGGAGCATGTTGTGATGATCCACAAGACCCGTACGCACGTCGCGCGTTTGCTCGCGCTTGCAGCCGCGTTCCTTGTCACCGGAGTCTCAGTCCACGCCGCCGATTGGCCGTCACGGCCGATTGTCGTGCTGGACGGCTTTGCGCCGGGCGGCGGCACCGATGTGCTGATGCGGGTGATGGCTGTCGAGATGACAAAAACCTTCGGCCAGCAGGTCATCGTCGAGAACCGTTCGGGCGCGAGCGGCCACATCGCCGCGGAGGCGGTGGCGCGCGCCACGCCGGACGGGCACACGATCATGATCCACACGGCGAGCATGATCACCAGCCGGCCGCTGTACGCAAAGCTCGGTTACGATGTGGTGCGCGATCTTGCCCCCGTCACGCAAGTCGCGCGTATCCCAAACGTGCTCGTCGTGCATCCCGCGCTGCCGGCGAAGAACGTGCGCGAGTTTCTCGTGATCGCGAAGCAGCGGCCCGGCGAGCTGGTGCTCGCCTCGACTGGCCTGGGTTCGATTTCGCATGTGGTCGGTGAACTGTTCCAGCAGCGCGCCGGTATCCGCAGCACGCACGTTCCGTATCGCGGCGCGGCGCCCGCCACGACGGCGCTGCTCTCCGGCGAGGCAGCCTACGCCTTTATTGTGCCGCCGGTGATTCGGTCGCATGTGGAGGCCGGCAAGCTGCGCGCGCTTGCGGTGTCGACCATTTGGCGCTCGTCCGTGTTTCCCGCTGTGCCTACGCTCGATGAATCAGGAATCAAAGGTATCGACATCCCGCATTGGTACGGTATCTGGGCGCCGGCGAAGACGCCACCCGCGGTTATCGATGCGCTTTATCGGGAGTTCGGCCGGGTCATGGCGCTGCCGCATATCCGCGAACGATTCCAGCGAGAAGGTGCCGAGACAGTTGGCAGCCCGCCGCCCGAATTTGCCGCGTTCGTGAGCAGCGAGGTTGTCAAATGGGCCGAGGTGGCGCGCAAGGCTGGAATGAAGCCCGAATCGTGAGACCAAGAGCACGTTTCAAAATGAGAGATGCTCGACCGTTGTAAGCACGCAGTTGTAGCGCAGTCTGCGGGCGCGACTTCCTGCTCGCATACTCGTGCAAGACCCGACACTCGGCCCGCGCTTAATCCCGCCAGAAGTTCTTGAAGCGATCTGGCGCAAGCTCCGTGTATCGCACAGTGTGCTGGATGTTCTTGTGCCCGAGGTAGTGCTGTAACGCGCGAGTGTCGTGGCCTTCGTTGGCGAGCTTGTAACCACAGGCATGGCGCAGCATGTGGGGATGGACCGGAAACGGTAGCTTTGCCTGCTCACCAGCACGCGCCATGAGTTTGCGCACGGTCGAAGTAGTCATCGGCCCAAGCCGCTCCGTTGAAAACACGTAAGGTCCAGCGTAATCCTTCTGTAGCCGGCGTAGCGCCCGCAGTTCCGGTCCCCTGATGGGGTGGGTGCTTGGCAAGCCGTTCTTGACGCGATTGACGTGCATGAGCCCCTGCTTCAGATCCACTTGATCCCAGCGAAGACTGGTCACCTCCGAAACACGCAACCCGTGCCGATAGGCGATTACCAGTTAGCAACACTTTCCCATTACCGTGCAATAAGATTACAGACCTTGCGGCAGTTGGACGAACGCAGCGCCCCGTGCCGGACTCGATACCAACACTTCGTCATGTCGTCAGGGCAGGGCTCGTGCGTTGTCTACGACGGGCCCGTGCTGCGCGACCGTCGCCGTGCGCACGTGACGCAATTTTTGCGTTTCCTAACAAACGCTTACAGCGCCTTCCGTTGCGTGCACGCAGGCGCCGCTGCGAGCGTTCTGTATCGGGCGATTAACACGCCGTTCACATTCCGAGACAGCGTGACCGTGCGCGCAGTCGATAGGGCGCGCCTGATGGGCTAGAGTAGCGTCATGCGGCTCGATCCGACATCGCTGAGGCTATTCGTGCGCGTCGTGGAAGAAGGGACGATCGCGCGGGCAGCCGCGCACGAGCACATTGCGGCGGCCGCAGTGAGCAAGCGCATCAGCGAGCTCGAGGACGCGCTACGCACGCAGCTTCTCATCCGGAGCAACAAAGGCGTCGAGCCGAGCGCCGCCGGGCGGGTGCTCCTGCGTTTCGCGCGTTCCGTATTGTACGACCTCGACCGGATCTATGTCGAGATGCGTGATTACGCGGCCGGCACTCGCGGTTACGTGCGGGTCTGTGCGAATATCTCGGCCATCGCGCAATTCCTGCCGTCCGAAATCGCCGCGTTCCTGCGCGCGCACCCCGACGTTCAGATTCAGCTCGAGGAGAAGATCAGCAGCGCCGTCATCGAAGCGGTGGCCGAGAATGCCGCCGACATCGGGATTTGCAACAAGCCGGAAAGCGCACAGGGAGTGGAGATCCTGCCTTATCACAGCCACGAGCTCGTCCTGGCGACGCCAGTCGAGCATCCGCTCGCGGCCGCACCTCGCGTCCGATTCTCCGATGCGCTCGCGTTCGAGTTCGTGGGGCTGCATACCGGGAGTTCGATAAATCTCCTGCTTACCCGCGCCGCGACGGAAGCCGGCCGGTATGTCAGGATGCGTATACAGGTGACGAGCTGGGGCGCGCTTTGCCGCATGATCGAAGCCGGTCTCGGCATCGGTGTGCTGCCCCGCTACACCGCTCAGCCCTATGTTGACACTGGCCGCATTCGCGCGCTTGTCCTCGACGAGCCATGGGTGCACCGGGAACTGTGTATCTGCGTGCGGGACTTGCGCGCCCTTCCCGCCGCGGTGCGCCTCTTGGTCGAGCACCTGCGTGAGCCACGGTAACGGGCCGTTCTGCCATCGCCGCACGCGATGGCATCCTTCCGAAGTACTGCTTTGCCGGGTGCCGACGCCATGGCTAGAATAAAAAGTTGATAGACTTCGCACTCCGCCGCTTGGAACCGGGCCGATGCTTGTGAACCGTGGAGACACGCAATGGCGTATGGATATGCAGATCGGATTCTGAGAGTTGACCTGAACGCGCATCGCACGTGGACGGAACCGCTTCCACCCCTTGAGGTATTGCGCAAGTACGTGGGCGGCACCGGCCTTGCGCTCTATTACCTCGCGAAAGAAACACCCGCGGGGGCAAAGGCGGGCGACCCGGAAGTGCCGCTGATCTTCATGACGGGCCCGCTCGCCGGAACGCGCGCACCCAGTTCCTCGAACTATGTCGTCGTGTCATTGCACTATGAAATCCCGTACGCTCCCGGTGCCGGGCACTCACACGGATTCTGGGCTGCTTTCCTCAAGCATGCCGGCTACGAAGGCATCATCATTTCGGGTGCATCGGACAAGCCGGTGTATCTCTTCATCGACGACGACCGGGTCGAGATACGCGACGCAAAGGCCGTCTGGGGACAGGGTACCCGGGAAACGGAGCGGCTGATCAAGCGAGAGCTGGGCGGAGAAGAAGACAAGATCAGCGTTGCGTGCATCGGGCAGGCCGGCGAAGCGCGCCTCCATGGCGCCATGATCAAGAACGACCGAAACCATGGCGCAGGCAAGGGTAGCCCGGGCGCCATCATGGGCTGCAAGAATCTAAAAGCGATCGCCGTTCGGGGAACCGGAGATGTTGCCATCGCGCACCGGCCGACGTTTCTCGAAACGGTCGCGCAATGGGAGGCGAACCTCTTCGTGGCTGACGAAGGTTCCACGACGCCGCTGGGTGCCTTGTGGCGCGACGGCGGCATGACACGCCAGCACAAGATCATGGCAGGAAGAGGCCAGGTCGCAGTCAAAAACCTCACAGACGTTGACTTCGGCAAAAAATTTTCGCAGAGCTATATCGATGCATGTAAGGAATGGCTAGTCACGCCGACGCCTTCCTACAACTGCCAGATCGCGTGCTCTTACAACGTCAAGATCACCTCAGGGCCGTTCGCCGGTTTCACCGCAAGCCTGTGCGGCGGGGGGGAACCTTTCGAGGGCGCCGCGGGCATGGTCGGCATCCTGGATGCGGGACAAGCACTCGCGCTGACCGATCACTACGACGACATCGGCTGGGAGGCGGGCCACGGCGGCTCGTTGATGGGCATGGTATTCGAAGCCTACAACCGCGGCATCATCACGAAAGAAGACACGGGAGGACTGGACCTCACGTGGGGAAACTACGAGGCCTACACCGAGCTGATCCAGCAAATGCTTGAGCGCCGCGATTTCGGCGGGAAACTGACGGGCGATCTGAAGGATGTGGCGCGCGATCTCGGTACTGAAGACCTGCTCGTTCACGTGAAGGGCGCTTCGATCAACATGCACGACTGGCGCCCTCTGTGGGGATCGCTCTTCGGGCAGATCATCGCGGGCACGGGCGCGGCTCACCAGGTCGAATATCCACGCCTGCGCTTTGACGAGGCAAATACAAAGGTGGGCAAGAAGCCGGAAAAGGTCTTCGCGACCCAGAAGAAGAAGCTCTGGGAAGATAATCTCGGTGTTTGCATGTTCGCGTGTCAGGGCGTGAAGGATGTCCTGCCTTTGGCAACGAAGTCATTGGTGAAAGCGACAGGATGGGACGACTTCACCGAGGAAGATGCGCTGCGGGTGGGCGAACGGACCATCATGCTGATGCGGCTGATCGCGATCAGCCGTGGGTTCACCAAGAAGGACGAGCTGGATGTGGGCAAGCGGCTCGTCGAAGCGCCAGCGACAGGACCTGCGGCAGGAACTTCCATCGCTCCGTACCTGGAGGAAATGGTAAACCGGTACTACGTCGCGGCCGGTTGGGATGTCGAGACTGGACGACCGCCGCAAGCGGCGATCAAGAGCCTGGGCATGGAGGACGTCGCGAGCTGGCTCGGAATCAGCTGAGCATGGCGAAGGCAAGCACGCTTGGCGTTGTGGGCCTCGGACGCATGGGTGGCCCGCTCGCGCAGCGGTTCATGAAGCTGAACGTTCCTCTCATGGTGTGGGACACGGCTTCTTCCTGCCGCAAACCTTTCGAGAACAAAAGACGCGTACGCATCGCAAATGTCGCCGACATGGCTCGGGAATGTTCGGTGATCTTTTGCGTCGTGCCGTCCTCCAAAGAGATCGCTGCCTGTCTCTATGGAACGGAAGGCATCCTTCGGCATGCCAGGAAGGGTCTCGTCATCTGTGACCTCACCACCTCCGATCCTGCAGAAACACGCAAGCTGGCCCGTCGCACCGCCGGTCGGGGCATTCAGTACATCGACGCCGGCATGAGCGGCGGTCCGGCCGGCATCCTTGCGGGAAAGCTCACCCTTATGGTCGGCGGCGATGCCAAGGTGCTCGCTCGGATCAAGCGTCACCTCGCCTCCTTCGCGGAAAACATCTTCTACCTTGGCCCTTCCGGTTCGGGCCACGCCATGAAGCTCATCCACAACATGGCGGTTCACACCATCTTCCTTGCCACCTGCGAGAGCGCTTGCCTTGCCTCACGGATGGGGATGCGGGTGGCCGACATGATCAAAGTCTTCAACGTTTCCACCGCTTTCAGCTACGCCAGCCGCCATCGCTTTCCGAACAACATTCTCAACGGTTCGTGGAACGCTCAGGCGCGTATCTACAATCCGTGGAAGGACGTTGGTCTCGCGGTCCGACTTGCCCGGGAGTGCGGGGCCGACGTCGAACTCGGCGAGCGCACCTTCGCTTTTCTCAAAAAAGCGGTGGCGCGCGGGATGATCGAGAAGGACTACTCGCTGCTCTACCGGGATTTCGAGAAGATCAAGAGCGGGGCCTGAAACATAACTCCATTCATGTGAGGAACTGCCGATATGGCGATACTGCAGTCTTGCGCAAAGTTGCTAGTGCTGATCTGCCTGACGTGGCAATTTTCAGCAACCGGGTGGAGTCAGAATTATCCTTCGAAGATTGTCCGCTATGTAGTGACTGACTCGCCGGGTGGTCTCGCGGATGCGCTCGGCCGCATTGTCGCATCGGGACTTACCGACGTGTTCGGACAGCAGGTGATTGTGGAGAACCGCACCGGCGCCGGGGGCAACATTGCCGCGGCGTATGCGGCGAAGGCGCCAGCCGACGGCTATACGGTGCTTCAGATATCGCAAACGCATACCGCAAACGCCACCTATTATCGCAACTTGCCCTATGACTTGGTGCGCGATTTCTCGCCGGTGACACAGATCGGCTCATCCCCGGCGATCGTGGTCGTCCATCCGTCCTTACCTGTGAAGTCGATTACCGAACTCGTCAAGCTGGCGAAGGCCAAGCCAGGCGCAATCAGCTACGCCTCGGCGGGTTCGGGCACCACGACGTTTACATCCGGGGAATTATTCAAGACGGTGACCGGCGTCGACATGCTGCACGTCCCGTACCGTGGGGGAGGCGAGGCGATCACTGCAGTAGTTAGTGGCGAAACGCCAGTGTACTTTGCGCCGCTGTCGGGAGCCTTGCCGCAGGTCCGCTCAGGTCGCTTGCGTGCTCTGGCGGTGACGGGCCCGAAGCGCTTGCCGTTGCTCCCCGAGCTGCCGACCGTGGCGGAATCCGGATATCGCGGTTTCGAGTGTGAGTTCTGGTATGGTCTGATGGTCCCAGCAAAAACGTCCAAGGACATCATCGCGGCAATTCACGATGCAACAGCTGCAGCTTTGAAGCGGCCGGAAGTAAGCAAGCGCATGCAAGATATAGCTCTTGCTCCCGTCGGAGACCAGCCGGACGAGTTCACAAGGTTCGTCAAATCGGAAATCGAGAAGTGGGGAAAAATCATTCGTGCGACGGGCTTGACTGCGAATTGAGAGTGCCGCAAGCTGACGCGTCATGATGCGGCGCGCCTGCGCGCGTGGTCAGCCGATTGGTACGACGTGAGCGTATCGATACACGAAAATTCAATACACACGAAGGAGGAGCATGATAACGTCGATCCGGATCGTCTTTCGGGACCGTGCAGCGCGTAAGAGCGCGCTCAATGCGGTACTGTTGAGTCGTACTACTGCAGCTGCACTTGGAGTTGCTATTTTCATTGCTGTTGCCGTCGGGCCGCTTAGTCCCGCTCGCGCCGCTTCCGCTTACCCTAACAAGGCCATCCGTATTGTTGTCGGATTCGCACCTGGCTCCGGGCTCGATGTGACCATCCGGACAATTACCCCAAAGCTCTCGGAGGTGCTCGGCCAGCAGATCATCGTCGATAACCGTGTCGGCGCTTCTGGCATCGTTGGTACTGAAATCGCTGCCAAAGCGGCGCCCGACGGCTATACGCTGCTTTTTGCGACTACTGACCTCGCAATCAATCCAGCACTGTTTTCTACGTTGCCGTACGACGCACTCAAGGATTTCGCCCCCATCGGACGAGCCGTGAATTTTCTGTATTTCCTGGTCGTGAACCCTGACTTGCCGGTCAAAAACGTTCAGGAGCTGCTTGCCCTTGCGAAGGCGCGTCCGCGGAGCCTGAGTTATGCTTCTGCCGGCAACGGAACGCCACCGCATATCGGCGCCGAGATGTTCAAGCAGCTCACCAAGCTTGACTTGGTTCATGTGCCTTATAAGGGGAGCGCACAGGCGTTGACGGACGTGATTTCCGGTCAGGTGCAGCTGATGTTCGTGAACACGGCGAGCTCGATGCCGTATGTGCGCACCGGCCGTTTGCGCGTTCTTGGTATCAGTACTGCGCAACGCGCCACGATCGCTCCTGATGTGCCCACGATTTCAGAAGCCGTTCCAGGCTATGAATTGGTCGCGTGGACAGGCATTGTGGCACCGTCGGCTACCCCACGCGATATCGTCGGTCGGCTGACTCGAGACTTGGTGCGCGTTCTCGAAACACCCGACGTTAGAGAAAAACTGATGAGCCAGGGATCCGAAGTGACCCCGAGCACGGCAGAGCAGTTTGCACAAGTCATCGTAGCAGATACGGAAAGGCTTGGCCGGGTCGTCAAGACCGCCAAAATGCACATTGATTGATCTTGCACGCGCGCAGCTCATTTTGCCGCGTTCTTGGACGATTGCGTTCGCACAATTCTGCCACGTCCGGCGAACCCGGACTCGTATGGCGCTCACGGTAACAAGCGGGATCACTGACACGTGAGGACGGACATGAAACGCTTCTCGACCTCCCTTGTATTTCGATACCGTTATTGCATTCTGCCGATGCTCAAGGTGTCTACACTAGTGAGTCTTCTCGCTCTTGGTGTTAATCCGTTTCCTTTCGCCCACGCAGCCAGCTACCCGACCAAAGGCATTCGCGTAGTGGTGGCGTTTCCGCCTGGCGCTGGCACTGACCTTTCGATCCGGATAATAAGTCCAAAATTGTCCGAGGTTCTCGGCCAGCAGGTCATCGTCGACAATCGCGTGGGCGCCTCCGGCATTGTAGGCACTGAGATCGTTGCGAAGGCAGCGCCAGATGGCTATACCCTGCTGTTTACGACGACTGATCTGGCAATCAATTCAGCCTTGTTTTCTGCGTTGCCATACAACGCGCTCAAGGATTTTGCAGCTGTTGGCCGCGCGGCAAATATCCCGTTTTTCTTAGTGGTGAACTCCGACTTGCCGGTGAAGAACGTTCACGACTTCCTTACACTGGCGAAATCCCGTACACGCAATCTCAGTTACGCTTCAGCAGGGAGCGGCACCCCACCGCATATCGCGGCAGAGCTGTTTAAACAAGTCACCAAGCTCGAACTCGTTCATATTCCTTACAAAGGCAGCGCACAGGCGTTGACGGATGTGATCTCAGGGCAAATTCAATTGATGTTCGTGAACACGGCGAGCTCCATCCAATATGTTCGCGCTGGTCGACTTCGCGTGCTGGGAATCACTACAGCGAAACGCGTTGCAATAGCCCCGGACGTACCGACTATCGCGGAGGCTGGAGTTCCGGGCTACGAATTTATTGTGTGGCAGGGAATGGTCGCGCCGTCCGCGACTCCGCGCGATGTCGTTCGTCGGCTGAATCGCGAGTTGGTGCGGATTCTTGAAACAGCTGAGGTCAAGGAAAAGCTCATGAGCCAAGGGACCGAATCAGCTCCCAGCACACCAGAGGAGTTTGCTCAGCTTATAGCAGCAGACACTGAAAGGCTGGGTGCTGTAGTGAAAGTTGCCAAAATGCACATCGATTAGCGTCACCATGCTGGCTACCCGGTAACTCAGTGTTAGTTGTAGTGGCGCTATCGCGGCGATTTGATAGAGTCGTAAGTGATTAACAAAATCAAACATTCGATTATCGACGCGCTACAAGTGATTCCCGATGGTGCAAGCGTGCTCGTGGGAGGTTTCGGCGACGCCGGGATTCCGCACCAGCTGCTCGCGGGACTGCTCGCACTCGGCACTAAGGACTTAACCATTATCAGCAACAATGCTGGTACTCAAAACGTCGGCATTGCGGCGCTTCTTTTGGCAAACAGGGTGCGGAAGATAGTCTGCTCACACCCGCGCCCGCCCAATTCTGAGGTCTTCGCCGAGGCGTATCGCGCGGGAAAAGTACAGCTGGAATGTGTGCCGCAGGGGACGTTGGCAGAACGCCTGCGCGCTGCAGGCGCTGGTCTGGGGCCATTCTTTACGCCCACTGGCTACGGGACATTGTTGGCGCGGGGGAAAGAACAGCGAGTGATAAATGACGTGGGCTATGTACTCGAGGAGCCTCTACATGGAGACTTTGCCCTCATCAAGGCATACCAGGGCGATCGGTGGGGCAATTTGACGTATCGCTGGGCCGCCAGAAATTTTAATCCCGTGATGTGCATGGCGTCCCGTCACGCCATCGCTCAGGTCGACGAAGTCGTGGAGCTTGGCTCGCTTCCTCCCGAGAACGTGATGACCCCGAGCGTTTTCGTACAAGGCATTGTGAAGGCCGATAGTTAAGATGAATGCTGCCACGCGTTTGACCCGACATCAAATAGCACAGCTGGTCGCGAATGACTTGCCCGACGGCGCCGTCGTCAACCTCGGTATCGGTATGCCTGTCTTGGTCGGCAACTATTTGCCCATGGGCAAAGAGATTGTCTTGCATAGTGAGAATGGCATTCTCGGCATGGGCGCCGTAGCAACTGGTGCGAAGATCAACCCCGATCTCATCGATGCCAGTCGCAGACCCATCACGCTATTGCCCGGTGCATCCATTTCCGAGCACACCGTATCGTTTGCGATGATTCGCGGCGGACACCTTGATTACACCGTCCTTGGTGCCTTCCAAGTGTCAGAGCACGGTGATCTGGCGAACTGGATTTCCGATGCAAGTGACGCGATTCCTGCTATTGGCGGCGCCATGGACCTTGCTGTTGGCGCAAAGCATCTATTCGTAATGATGGAACACGTGACTCGCGATGGTCATCCCAAGATCCTGCGGCGGTGCACCTATCCGTTGACGGGCAGTCGGGTCGTTGATCGCATATATACGGACGTGGCCGTGATTGACGTGCAAACCGACGGTCTATTCGTATCGGCCTTAATCGATAGTATGTCGTTTGACAAACTGCAGTCCATCACGGACGCGCCTTTAAGGCGCTCGGACTTGTTTCGAGTTATAGAACTGCTTCTCACACCGAGCTGAGCAAGCAATCTCGCAGTTGGTGTCGCATTCACTTCGCTCTTGTTGTGACTGGGTGTCGTTCGCTCAACATGTTACGTGTCGGAGGTAAATAGCCCCCGGCAAAGCCGGGGGCTTTAGACGATGAGCCGCTCAAAGCGGCTAAAGGGCCGCTAACGCGGCCCGAAAAATTCGGGGCCAAGTTCACGCACTGCCATATTATGATCGAATGCTCAAACCCATCACGCCTTGAGTTCGCATATTCTTGCTTCGCTCATCACTTTCATGAAAATTGCGTCTTGGCGTACGCATTCCCGGCCCAATCTTGCTTTCCGGTCTATATTTCGCCTGCCGTCGCATCCGCTACTGTAAGCTCGCAATTGCCGTTACTGCCACGGCGACTTCCGGAAATGTCAAACTTCTACTGCCACCCCGGCAGAGCCGGGGGGTCTCTCTTTGTATGCTAGAACCGGCCGCCATACGGATGTGAACGTCGCTTGCTCAACCAGGGGTGGCCGCCAGCCCATTCACGATCCGTTGCACCGTACCCACGCCGATCCCGAGCTCCTTCGAAATCTTGATCATGCCCAGGCCTTTGCGCTTCAGGCGCCGTACCTTGGACTCAATCGCCGCCCCGACCCGAGGCCGGCCGAGCGTTTTGCCCTGAGCCCTGGCTCTGGCCAATCCTGCTTTTACCCGTTCCTGAATCATCGCTCGCTCGAATTCAGCGAACACGCCGCACATCTGGAAGAGCGCTTTGCCGGCCGGCGTGGTCGTGTCTATGCCCTGCTGGTGAAGGTAGAGATCGACACGCTTGCCATGGATTTCCCCGAGGAACTCGACCAACTGCTGTAGGCTGCGACCGAGGCGATCGACAGACCAAGCGGCGATTACATCGAACTGACCGCGGGCGACGCCTTTCAGCAGGGCGTCGAACTGGGGCCGCTGGGCTCTGTCCTTGGCACCGCTGATCCCGTTATCGACAAATTCCGCAGCGATCGCCCACCCCATGCGTTTCGCTACTACCCGTAATTCCGCGAGCTGATTCTCGGTTGTCTGTTGGTCGGTGGAGACCCTGGCATAGACGGCTGCACGCTTCGCTTTCATTGGCACCCTCCAGTTGTCCGGCACATGAACAATACTACGCTCAGGGAATACGGAAAACAACTGTTTATTGAATGGGTAAAACGGCCTTTCCAAGTGCCTGATGATTAACGCCATCGGGCAACCGAAAATGGAGGGGATTTCCGTATAGCTCGGCCACCCAGGGGATCAACGTCGAGGCCGACAGGCAGATTCAAAACACAGTTCATTCTCAAGCGGGGGAGGGCCGGCTTCGATCCGGCGATGACCACGGTGTTGGAATTCGACAGTGTTGAGTGTCTTGGCCAGCGGCACTCTGGCAACCGTTGCTGCGGTTCCGGGGCTATTACGTTGCGTGTCGCACTTGTTTGCGGATTAATCCTCAAATAGCGTCTTAACCGAAACCTTCAGTCCCCCGGCGAGCGTTTCTATCGCGTCAAGCGAAGGGTTTGCCTTACCGCGTTCGATACGGCTCATATAGGACCGGGCAAAGCCGCATCGGTCCGCAAACGCTTCTTGGGACAGTCCGGCAGCGCGCCGTAGGGCTGCAATACGTTGACCAAACTTTCTCCGGAGCGGGATTCGCATACTCCAGAATTTGAACTAGCGTATACTTATTGACCACGCACTAATCGTGACATTCTGATGGCGTCCTGGAAGGGAGTGATACCGCTGCCTATAGGCTTCGCCCGCGCGCGTTCGTCCTTAATAGAAAACTGCCCTGGCTGGGCAATCTGGCTAGAAGGAATTCCAGGAGGTCGATGATGGGCCTTTTATCTGCACTTAATCCCCTTACCTATGGAAGGAAGCAGGCAGCAGCATGGAATGCTCTAATGGGTGCATATACTTTCTCGCGACTGAGCGAGAGGGATCAACAGCTTGTGATTAGTGCTGCAGACGAAGTAGCTCGCAGGGATTTCCACGGATCATTTGATGACCTAGCCAGGAAAAATCGCCCTCTCGTTGCGTACAACATCTTGGTCTATGGGATGCGCGAATTGGGTATTCGGCCTGCTTGCGGAGACCTCTGGTTTCGCGTAGCAAACCCTTTTGTTGCCTCGATTGGCGCCGAGGAACTGATTGGCTTTACCAGACGGCAGCTTGAAAAAGAATACGGTGTGAAGATCCCCGATCTGGAATAGGGGATACGCAATGCGCTTCACACTATTCGCTGCGCTCTGTTTCGCTTGTGCATCGGTGCACGCAGATACGGCCACTGATTTTCTCGATTTTCTATGCTCAGGTTCTCTTGAGAAGCAAACTAAAATACCGAAGGCAGGCGAGCATAATTTGGCAGCCTTGCTTTCGTTGCTCGAATGCCTTCACTGCCAGGGAGTTGGCCCTTGGAAAAAGCGTATTGAATGGCCTCGCGGACCCTCTTGGCCATTTTGGTTTGGTCCGCCTTGGATGCCCCTGGGCAGAGTTGCCCTGCAATCCACAAGACAACGTGATCGACACGCACCGTCTCCTTGCCAAGTGTATATGCCATCAAGGCCCCGTCGCACCACTCCTTGTTCGGGCGAGATCCTTTGTAGTCACGCTCTGATTAGGGTTACGGCCGGCTAATATTCGTACGCTCTCGCTCGTCCGGTCCGATGAAGCGCACTGGTGATGGTGAAAACCTATGCCGCACGTTTCGCCCCCTTGCGCAGTTTCACCACCTTGGCGAGCTTCTTCACGCCAGCGGCCTCGAGCATTGCGCTTGTCGCTGTGTTCAACGATGCCCGCACGGGGTCGAGACTCAATCGCGCGTATATCATCGTCGCGTCCGCGGATTTGTGGCCGAGACTCTTGCCGATGATCGCGAGCGACGCGCCGCTGATTGCCTGCCACGATCCGAGCGAGCGGCGCAGATCGTGAATCCGCAGGTCCGCAACCTTGGCTCGCGTGAGCAAAGCCCGCCAGCGTTTCTTGGGCGGTGTCGCGTAGCCGGTAGCGGAAGGGGCAGGGAACACGTAACCAGCATCCTGCGGCTTGCGCTCACGCAGAATCTCGACGGCCTCGGGAACCAGCGCGGCCACCTGCGGCTCGTCGTTCTTGGTCTGCGGGATGCGCCACGTTGCCGCCGGCAGTGCTACATCCTGCCAGCGCATCGCCAGCACGTTATTCCTGCGGGCGCCGGTCAGCAGCGATAGCAGAACGAAGTGCTTAAAATCCTCCGATGTGTCAGCGGCCAGCGCAGTGAAGAAGCGCGGCAGCTCATCGGCTTGAATGAAGCGGTCTCGCTTCGTTTCCTTGAATGGCTTCACGCCGATGGCGGGATTGATGCCGCGGTATCCGGCTTCTATTGCGCGGTTGTAGATCGAACTCAGCAACTCGACAACGCGGTTCGCCATCGTGCGGTGAGTTTTCCCGATGCCGGCGTGCAGCGCGCGAACAGCAGCGTTATCGATCGCGTCGAGCTTACGCTTGGACAAGTCGACCCCGGCGGGGTGCTTGGTCCGCTTGCGGCCGTGCTTCTTCGCCGGCGCATCTGGCAGGGTGCCAATGCAGCGCTCCCACATGGCCTTGATCTCGTCGGCGGATTTGATGCCGCGCGGGGTGACGTGCAGAACGCGGTACTGCTCGTATGCTTCGCCAAGCGTCTGCTTCTGGCGTTCCGCGCGCTTGGCTGTGGCCGGGTTGATACCCTTGGCGAAGTCTCCCAGGACGCGCTCAGCGGCCTTCCTCGCCCCCTCTGGCGTCATATCGGGGAAGGTGCCGAGCTTCACCCACGCCATGCCGCTACCGTCGCGCTTGACGACGTAGAAGGTCCGCGTGCCGGCTGCGGTCAAGCGGATTGCGAGCTTCGGGACTACGGTATCGTAGTAAGTGAAACGTGCATCGCCCCTGGGCAGCCGAAGCGACTCAAGGGCGGTTTTGATGAACTTAAAACGCTGTGCCATGGGACCCCCTAGTTGCACTCGGGCTAGCACCCGGCTAGCACGGGCTATCAAATTTTGTTAAGTTTGATGCTAGCCCGTTAAACTCAGGGTGTCAACTTCTATAGGGAAAATACAGCAACAGCAAACTGCATTAAGTTTGGAAAGGGTATCTACCCTGAGGCTACGAACCAGGGGGTAGTGGGTTCGATTCCTGCCGGGCGCGCCAAATAAAATAAAGGGCTGCATCGCTGCAACCCTTTTCCTTTTCTACGATTCTACGCCGACTCTACGTGTTCTGTAGGTGCGGGCGTAGAATTCCTAAATTCGTAATCGGCTGATTGTCTGTTCAATCCAGACTAGCGGCACCAATCTCAAGGGCAGTCGTCGTGCGTCCGTTCCGGCATTTCCTGCCCGATCCAGTACTCCGGCTGAAAAATGCGCTATTGTTGCAGTTCTGGACTC
>PLYS01000596.1 GCA_003153455.1 Betaproteobacteria bacterium
CCGGTGCGATTTACCACGTCACCGCCCGCGGCAATGCACGCGCGGCGATCGTTCGCGATGATGCCGACTGCGATCTGTTCCTGGATGCCTTGGGTGAAGTCGTCACGCGCTTCGGCTGGATTTGTCATGCCCGCTTAGGCGGTCTTGCTTTTAGCAGCCTGTCGGAGCGGTAAGTGCGACAGGCTGCTAGCGCTTCGGATACACCAGATACCCCGCGCCCGTCCCCTTAATAGCGCGGCCGCCATGGAGCCGCTCGGAGCTTGTACCGAGTGATACTTGATCTCTACTAAAACGTATATCATACGGCGACTCGAGCGCTGGCATTGCCGTGAGCTCACGATGCGAGCGACTTGGTCGCACCAATACGATTCAGCCCGGTTGCCAACCGGGATCATCGCGGGCCGAGCGAATTGCGGAAGAATTCGAAGAAGAGCACGAGAGCGAATCGGAAACATCCACTACAGGAGGGTCGAGCATGATCACATACATTGTCCGCGGCGGGCTGCTTGCGTGGTTGCTATGCATGTCTTGCGCCGCCGCAATTTCGGCGCAGGAAACACAGACATGAATACGCGATTCGGCTTCCCTCGGCGCGTTCTTATCAGCTTCCTATTCGGGATCCTGTCGCTTGTCTTGACGCACGGCGCGCAGGCGCAGTCCTATCCGAGTCGACCGGTGCGGGTCATCCTGCCTTATCCACCAGGGGCGGTGGGCGACATCATGATGCGCACCGTCGGCCAGCGCCTGTTGGAAATCCTCGGCCAGCCGTTCATTATCGACAACCGGGCAGGCGGCGGCGGTATGTCGGCGACCGAGGTCGTGGCGAAATCGACGCCTGACGGCTACACCTTGCTGTTCAACGGTCCGAACCATGTGACCAACCTCGGGCTCTACGCGAAGGTGCCGTATGATCCAGTCGCGGACTTCGCGCCGATCACGCACGTGGCCTCGTCGCAGACGGTGCTGGTAGCGCATGTGTCGAGCGGCATCAAGACGATGCAGCAACTGGTCGACGCCGCCCTGGCAAAGCCGATGGCTCTCAACTACGCATCATCGGGGGCCGGAACCGGAACGCACCTGTCGATGGAAATGCTGATGCGCGCGACCGGTGCTAAATTGACGCACGTGGCCTATCGCGGCGGGTCCCCGGCGGCGGTCGCGCTGGCCGCCGGAGAAGTGAAGGTCGGCTTCACCAGCGTGCCGCTCGTGTTGGGCTTCATCAAGGACGGCCGCTTGGTGCCGCTCGCCGTCGGCGGATCCAAGCGTCTATCGGCCTTGCCCGATGTCCCCTCCCTCGCCGATCTTGGGATGCTGAACTACGACGTCGAGGTCTGGTTCGGCCTGCTGGCGCCGAAGAACACCCCCGCCCCCGTGGTCGGCGTGCTCGCAAAGGAGATCCGTCGCATCCTGAAGGAACCGGGCATGCCGGAGAAGTTCGAGGTACTTGGCTTTACTATCGTCGGCTCCACTCCGGCGGAATTCGACGCGCTCATCAAGAAAGAGCTGCAACGTTGGCCCAAGCTAATTCGNNAAGGGAGGATTACCGTCGTGCCTAAGATGACTGGTTCAAAGCTGTTCGCGGAAATGATGCGCGGGTATGGTGTTACACATGCGTTCTTCGTGCCCACGATCCTGATGAAGGCCCTTGCCGAAATGGAAAGCCTGGGCATTAAGAGAATCATGACCCATGGGGAAAAGGCCGCGGCTTATATGGCCGATGGTTATGCACGGGCGAGCGGCAGACCGGGGCTGTGCCTCGCGCAGCAGATCGGCGCGTCGAATCTTTGCGCGGGTCTCAAGGACGCGTTTCTGGCGCGCGCGCCGCTGCTGGCCATCACCGGTGGTTCCACGGTCACGTCACGCTATCGGCACGCCTATCAGGAAATCGAGGATTTTTCCCAGTTCGATTCCGTGACGAAATTCAACGCGCAGGTCGATGACGTAACGCGCCTGCCGGATTTGCTGCGTCAGGCGTTTCGCATGGCAACCTCTGGTTCCCCGGGGCCGGTGCATCTGCGCCTGCGCAACAAGCAAGGCGATCTCCCGCCGGAGGAAATGGATTTTCAGGTGCTCATCGAAGAGCAGTTCGGCAAGCTGCCGCCTTTCCGGCCCGAGCCCGAGATGCAGCGGGTACGGGATGCTGTCGCGCTGCTCGCCAAGGCGCAAAGACCCATCATCGTGGCGGGAGGTGGAATCGTCGCATCGCAGGCGCAAGCCGAGCTCGTGCAACTCGCTGAAAAACTTCAGATCCCCGTTGCGACATCGCTCAACGGCAAAGGGACTATCCTCGATAAACACCCATTGTCGGTGGGCCTGGTCGGCACATACTCGCGCACTTGCGCCAACCGTGCGGTATCGGAAGCCGACCTGGTGTTCTTCATCGGGAGTCCCGGCGGCGGACATGTGACCGCCGATTGGAAAGTTCCGGCGCAGGGCGTTACGGTCATTCAAATTGATATCGAGTCCACGGAATTGGGTAGGAACTATCCGAACGCCGTGTCGATACTGGGCGATGCCAAGCTCACGTTGCAGCGGCTGATCGAAACCGTTCAACGCAAATCACCGGATGCCGCCAAATCATGGACGGGTCGCGTCACACAATTGGTTGATGAATGGCGAACGGAAGCCGACCGCATGCGCAAGTCCGATGCAATGCCGATGCGACCCGAGCGTATCTGCGGCGAGATATCCGAAGTGCTGCCGCCGAACGGTGTGTTGGTTTCGGACACGGGACATGCCGGAATGTGGACCGGCGGCATGGTTGATATGACGCACACGGGACAGCGGTATATCCGGTGCGCGGGATCATTGGGTTGGGGATTTCCCGGATCACTTGGCGTCAAATGCGCGCTGCCCGACCGCCCCGTCATTTGCTTCACCGGCGACGGCGGCATGTACTATCACCTTGCCGAGCTGGAAACCGCCGCGCGCTACGGCATCAACGTCGTTGTCATAGTGAATAACAATGCCGGGCTCAACCAGGAAATACCCCTGGTCGACGCGATCTATGGGGGCGGCAGTACGCAGGGCGATGATATCTGGCGTTTTCAGAAGAACGCGAATTTCGCAAAAACGGCGGAATCGCTCGGATGCGTGGGCATACGCGTCGAGAAGCCCGCTGAGCTCAAGGATGCCTTGCGCCGTGCGCTTGGCATGAACAGACCCGTGGTGATCGAGGCCATGACGGACGAGCAGGCATTGGCCCCCACGGCCTGGACTCCCAAAGCACGCTAGTCGCGATGTCGGAAGAAGTCCCTGTCGCTTGGAACGAGTGACGCGTGACCATCAGCACCCGTGACAAGTGACGGGCCGAGATAGTCAAGAATCCGAATCGCTATCGCTGGAGCAGTTACCCGGCGGTTGCCTCGGCCTCCTGGCTCAGCACGCACTGGATACTCAGCCAATTCGCCAAGACCCGGCCGGTTGCGCAGCAGCGCTATGCCGGGTTCGTCGCCCAAGGCAGGAACCTCCCCTCACCCTGGCCTGAACTGAACGGCCAAGTACTGCTCGGCTCAGAAGCGTTCGTGGCCAAGATGCGGCCACTGCTTGAAGGCAAAGGAGAACTCAAGGAAATCCCCCGCGCCCAGCGCTGGGCGCATCGGCCCGGATTGAAGAGCCTGTTTTCGGCCCGTGCGCCGGGACAATTGCTCATGCGATGCCGCCATGCGCCGGGCGTGCCTGGAATACGGTTACACTATGGCAGCCGTCGCGCGGGAAGCGGGCATACACTATTCGACGGTGAGCAAGGTCATCAAGGGGGAAAGATGAAAACCCTGTTGTCAATACTTGACCCCTTTTCCCTCGCTTGCGTGACACTGGCGATTCATGGGTATAGGTTGTCGGCGTGTCGGCCGGCGATGCCCCTGACCCACCCGCTTTGTAAAATCTCAGCCATAATGAAGGAGGTAGCTTATGTTTACGCTGGAGGTGCTCAACCCTGTCGCCAGGAGCGAGGGCGAGACTAAGAGAGTAGTAAGCAACGCGGCGCGCAGGCCCCGCTCACTGGATGGCCTGACGCTGGGGTTACTGTGGAACTCCAAGCGCGGTGGCGAAATAGCGCTGGTAAAAGCCGGTGAGCTCATCAGAAACAAATACAAGAACGTCAAAGTGATTCGCTACGACGGCAGTATGCCCTGCGAGAAGAAACTCATGGAGAGGGCCAGGCAGGAGTGCGACGTATTCATTGGCTCCACGGGAGATTGAGGCTCCTGCACGTCGTGGCTTGTCCACGACCTAATTGTAATGGAAAGGGCGGGCAAGCCTGCCGTTGGCATCGTTTCCGCTGGCTTCGAGCGGGATACCATGGCCACCGCCCGCGCCTTCGGGTTGCCCCAGTTCCGCTACGCGCTGGTGCCACACGTCATCAGCGGCCTGGCTCCCCAGCAAATCGAGCAGGAGGTAACGGACGCCTTAGACCAGATTGTTGAGGTCCTCACCACCGACGCCGACGAGGGCAGCGATAAGCCGGATACCCTGGAGGTCAAGCATGCCGAGCGCCTGAAGATAGACGCAACCGGCTCGTACGATGCCTTCGTAAAGATGAACCAGCAGTTTTTGGAGCTGGAGTGGGGCGATGGTTTCC
This sequence comes from Betaproteobacteria bacterium, assembly GCA_003153455.1. GTDB lineage: Bacteria > Pseudomonadota > Gammaproteobacteria > Burkholderiales > SG8-41 > PALSA-1004. Next base: position 4,583 of record PLYS01000596.1, read on the forward strand.
CCCTCATACCGCCGACACCGGAGATGGTGGAGCAGATGTTGAAGGGCACTACCCGCAGCCCCGCTGACGTGATAACGGTGTTGGCGCCCGGGAGCGGCTTTGCCACCGTGGAGAAGATAGCCATCAACGCTGTGATGGCCGGCTGCGAACCCGTCCACCTGCCCATCCTCATCGCCGCCTGCGAGGCCTACACGGGTCTGGGAACCCGGGTCCGATCCATGGCCATGTCCACCAGCCCCCATGCCCCGCTGATGGTCCTCAACGGGCCCATCGCCAAGGAGATAGGCATCAACTCCAAACGGTGTGCGATGGGGCCGGGGCTCCAGTCCCGTCACAATATTGTCCTCGGCAGGGCGCTGCGGCTCATCATGATCAACATCGGAAACTGCCGTCCCGGGCACATGGACATGGACACCATCGGGTCGGCCCGCAAGTTCGGCATGTGTGTTGCGGAGAACGAGGATCAAAGCCCCTGGGAGCCTTTCCACGTCGAGAAGGGGTTCGACAAGGACGCCAATACGGTGACCATCTTCGCCACCAGGGACGAGATAGAAGTAAACGACATGTCTAACTGGACGCCGGAGAGTGTGCTGAATAGTTTCGCCTTCTTTGGCGCTATTCCGGGAGGCGAGTACCTGGTACATGCTTACTCGGGAGACCCGGGCTTGGGGAACCTGCTCATGGTCTGCCCGGAGCACGCCAACATTTGTGGCAAGGCTGGCTGGACGAAGAAAGCGGTGCGGGCGTATGTCCACCAGCACTGCCGCATCAGCGCCAGGCGGCTTCTGAACAAACATCGTAATACCCCTGACATTATTCACCCCCACTGGCAGTGGCTGTTGAAGCTTTCCGAGGGGGAGCTGGAGCAGATGATCTTGCCGGTATTGGAAAACGCCAATGACTTTGAAATTATGGTGGTAGGCGGTCCCACGGGGAAAAGCCTGATCTACCGGTGCATCGCCGCTCCTTCCACCGCCGTCATAAAGGACCGGGCGTAGGCACAGCGACAGCCCGCCGGGCGTGGCGTCGGTCAGCGCAATCATGGGTTCCACAGTCGGAGTAGTGTAACCAATCGTTTTTATCAAGGAGGAGTCATGTTAATACCGCGTTCTGTTGTAGGGATTTTGTCGGTTAGCATGATGGTTCTGGGGACGGGTGTGGTGTCCGCCCAGGAATATCCGTCCAAGCCCATACGCATCGTCACCACTGCGCCTGGCGGTGGCGGCGAATTCACGTCACGTGTAATCGCGGAAGGCATTTCAGGCCCCTTAGGTCAACCGGTAATAGTAGACAATCGAGCCACCGGGCTTGTTGCATCAGATTTTGTGGCCAAAGCACCACCCGATGGTTATACCCTGACTGTCGCTGGTGGTGCTTTTTGGATCTTCCCGCTTTTGCAAAAAGCGCCTTACGATGTGGTGAGGGATTTTTCACCGATCTCTCTGCTAGTGAGGGAGGTTAACGTTGTTGTTGTGGTTCCATCGTTGCCGGTCAATTCCATCAAGGAGTTGATCGCTTTGGCCAAAAAGAAGCCGGGAGCGCTTAACTATGCTTCGACTGGAGTAGGCGGTACAGATAATCTCGCGGCGGAATTATTCAAGTCCATGGCCAGCGTCAATATCGTGCATGTTCCTTACAAAGGCACTGCACCGGGAATCGCAGGTCTGCTCGGTGGCGAGGTGCAGATGGCTATTACTGACTCTGGTAATGTGGCGGCGCATGTGAAGTCGGGTAAATTGAGGGCCTTGGCGGTTACTGCTGCTGAGCCAAGCGCACTGGTTCCCGGCTTGCCCACGGTGGCGGCCTCGGGTTTGCCCGGTTATGAGATGGTGGGGATGACAAGCTTCTTTGCACCAGCTAAAACGCCTGTGGCGATCATCAAGCGACTGAACCAGGAGATCGTGCGGGTGCTTAACCTGCCAAATGTGAAAGAGCGGTTTTTCAATATTGGAGTAGAGGTCGTCGGCAGCTCGCCCGAGCAGCTTGCGGCCACGGTGGATACCGAAATTGCCAAGGACAGCAAAATAATCAGGGATGCCGGCATCAAAGTAGATTAGTTGCAGCTATCAAGCGGCGGGCACCGCATCTACGCGGACAGCACCAGGAAGCGAAACACATTCCGGATAGGAGCCTTCAATCATGGCCCGCCCGCCGAGAATCGAATTTCCCGGTGCGATTTACCGCGTCACCGCCCGCGGCAATGTGCGCGAGGCGATTGTTCGCGATGATGCCGACGGCGATCTGTTCCTGGATGCCTCGGGTGAAATGGTCATGCGCTTCGGCTGGCTTTGTCACGCCTACCCGGCGACCGTGGGTGCGATTGCCCCGCCCTCCGGGATCAGCACGCACTGGCTCCTCAGCCAATACAAGCAGTGACCGCGCGTAGCGCTGATCGTGATTTTTTATGTGGCTTTGTACGGTAACGCCCTGATCCACTTGAAGCATGACATCGTCAAGCGCAAGATGCCGATTTACAAATCGGCTTTTGTACTAACTACTTCAAGTTATACGGCTAATCCGAATACGGTGGTTCATAAGGACAAGCTCTTCACGATCTCGGTCGAGTCTGAACATAGCTTGTCCAGATTTCAAAACCAAAAAGGAGGGCTCGATGAGTAGATCATTCTTTATCTCCGCAAAGTTAGCGGCTGCGATCTCATGCTTGTCGCTAATTGCGAGTGCCAACGTCGCACCCGCCGCGGAGATTAAGGTTCTTTCCGGTTCTGCCATGCAGCCCGTGATGAACGAACTCATCCCGAAATTCGAGCAGTCATCCGGACACAAGGTGAGGTTCGACTACGGGACAGTCGGTGGCATGACAGATCGTATTCAAAAGGGCGAAGCCGCCGATGTGGGGATCGTGTCGGGGCCGCAGATCGCCCTCCTCGAGAAGCAGGGCAAAATTGCTGCGGGCAGCCGGGTTGATCTCGCGAAGACTGGCGTGGGCATATTCGTGCGCAAAGGCGCTTCGAAGCCCGACATCCGCTCGGTCGAGGCTTTCAAGCGCACGATGCTGGCTGCGAAATCAATCGGGTATAACGATCCAGCCGCCGGCGCGCCGGTTAGCCTCTATCTCCTCGGCGTGTTTGAACGGTTGGGCATAGCCGCGGAAATGAAGCCGAAGACCACGGCGTTTAAGCAGCGCTCGGAACGATTCGAAGCCGTCGCGAGGGGTGATGTTGAGATTGGATTCAACCAAATCAGCGAAATCGTGGCTGTGCCGAGCGTCGAATTCGCAGGGCCGCTGCCGCCAGAGATCCAGAATTACACGTTGCTTAGTGCCGGCATCGTTGTAGGCAGCAAACAACCGGAGGCAGCCAAGGCGCTGATTCAATTTATTTCCTCTCCAGCCGCCATCGCGGCCATGAAGGCAAAAGGGTTCGAATAACGTTTACCGCTTCCCGCATTGCCGTCTGTGCGGTGCCGTTCGCCGGCGGCGGTCGCACGGTGCTCCGGTACGATCGATTAATCAACCTTTGCGCCGGTCAGCTTGATCAGCTTCGCGTATTTGTCGTAGTCCGATTTTAGCCTCGCATCGAACTCTTCGGGCGTGCCGATCCACGGATCGAGCGCCTGACCGGCGAGGCTCTGACTCACATCCGGATGCTTGAGCGCCTTGTTGATCTCGCTGTTGAGGCGGTTGATGACGTCCTTCGGCGTGCCGGCAGGCGCGAATACCGCAATCCATGGATTCATTTCGTAGCCCGGCACGCCGGATTCGGCGATGGTCGGGATGTCGGGCAACGCGCCGGAGCGTTTGGAAGAAGACACGCCGAGCGGACGCAGTCGTCCCGAATGAATGTGCGTCAACACCGTGGAAATGGTCGCCAGCGACGCCTGCGTTTCGCCCGACACCAGCGCGGTCACCTGCGGAGCGCCGCCCTTGTAAGGGATGTGCACGAGATTGATGCCGGTCATCGAAATGAACAACGCCATTGACAGATGCGGCGCGCTGCCATTGCCGGACGATGAATAGTTGATCTGCCCGGGTTTGGATTTTGCGAGCGTGATGAATTCAGACACCGACTTGGCCGGCAGCGTAGGGTGCACCGTCAGCGCACCGGGTTGCGCCGCCATCAACGCGACACCAGCGAAATCCTTGAGCGTGTCGTACGGCAACTTCTTGTAGATCCAGGCATTGCCGACATGCGTGGTCGAATGCACCATCAGCGTGTAACCGTCGGCGGGCGCTTTCGCCACCACATCGGCGCCAATGCTGCCAGCCGCCCCGGCACGATTGTCGATCACGAATTGCTGGCCCAGGCTCTCCGCCACTTTCTGCAGCACGATGCGACCAACGATATCGTTTGAGCCGCCCGGTGGCCACGGAATCACCACGCGCACCGGCTTGTTGGGGTACTCTTGTGCCAGCACGCCGCCCGCCACCAGCATCAGCGGCAGTCCTGCAAATAACACTGAGCGTTTCATCGCAAACCTCCTCCTCATCTCTGGAATAGTTTCTGAGTGTCACCGCCGGCACCCATTATCGGCAAAAGCCGCTGTCGATACAATCGCATGTCACATGCCACAGCGTTGCACGAAAACGGCTAAAATCCTGTTGGAAAATATCCCGCAAGACTAATCAATACACCAGGAGAAACCGCAATGGCGCTTCCACTCGAGGGGGTAAAGGTGCTGGATTTCACCGCCGTGATGGCGGGCCCCTACTGCACGCTGATGCTGGCGGACATGGGCGCCGACGTGACCAAGGTCGAGACTTTTCCCGAGGGCGACGGCTCGCGCCGCTTCGAGCCCAAGGTCAACGACGAGAGCTATTGCTTCGCAGTGCTCAACCGCAATAAGAAAAGCATCGCGCTTGACATGAAGCAGCCGCAGGGCAAGGAAATCTTCATGCAGCTCGCGGTGAATGCCGACATCATCGTCGAAAACTACCGGCCGGGCGTCACCAGAAAACTCGGCATCGACTACAACGCGGTCAAGACGGTGAACCCCGGCATCATTTACGCCTCGATCTCGGGTTTCGGGCAAACCGGGCCCTACAGCAAAAAAGGCGGTTTTGACATCATCGCGCAGGGCATGAGCGGCATCATGCGCATGACCGGCGAGCCCGGCGGCCGCCCCGCCAAGGTCGGTATCGCGATGAACGATATCGCAGCCGGCACGACCGCGCTTTACGCCATTCTCGGCTCGTACATCAAGAAACTGAAGACCGGCGAAGGTGTTTACCTTGAAACCTCGCTGCTCGAAGCGGGACTCGCATGGACGTTCTGGGAATTCGGCGCCTATTTCGGCTCGGGCGAGATACCAATGGCCAATGGCACGCGTCATCGCCGTTCGACACCGTACCAGGCGTACAAGACCAAGGACGGCTACGTCACGGTCGGCGCCAATAACGACAAGCTGTGGATCAATTTCTGCACGCAGGTGCTCGAAATACCACAGTTGATCGAAGACCCGCGCTTCAAGACATTATCAGCGCGCCTGCAGAATATCGAAGCGCTGCAGGGCGAGATCGAAAAAGTGTTCATGACACGGCCGACCTCGCACTGGGTGCCCATGCTCGATGCGGCCGCCGTGCCGGCCGGGCCGGTGTATACCTACGATCAGGCGCTCGCCGATCCGCACATCCTGGCGCGCAACATGATCGTCGAAGTCGACCACCCGAAGATCGGCCGCATGAAGAACATGGGTTCTCCGGTGAAAGCGAGCGGCGAGTTCACCAGGATCAGGATGCCTGCTCCGTGGCTCGGCCAGCATTCCGACGAAGTGCTGAAAAGCCTTGGCTACAAAGACGATCGGATCGCCGCGCTGCACGCGCAGGGCATCGTCTACGACAGATATCGCGAGAAAGCAACGACGTGAGCCATGCCGCACATAAACGCCGATTTCTAGTTAAAGACGCCGTCGAGGCCGCACTCGGATTTGCCTTTCGACACCTCGACGCTGCCGTTAAGTTCGCCGTCCATGCCGCAGTATTGCATGCGATCAACCTCGGAAAACTTGATCTTCATAATGCCGGGTTTGTATTCAAGTTGCGCGCTGCCCGTGAGCAGCATGACCGCGGTCTTGCCGGCATCCTCGTCCCCCCACTTAGTATACGCGTCGCCACGCCGGCCGTGGATCGAGCACACCCTGGTGCCGAGCCGGCTGTAGTACGCAAACTCCATCGGCCGGCCTTTGACTACCTCTACAATAAGCCGCGCCTGCTCGTCGTTAGGTCCGGTGCGGCAAGATAGTTTTTCCAGCAATGGCGCTTTGGGCGCTTTGGCTGTCTTAGCTGTCTTGGCTACCTTGGCTGCCTTGGCTGCCTTGGGCGTTTTTGCGGTTTCCACGGCAACCGCCGCGCCTGTGTATGCAATCAAACATATCACCATCGCTATTCTGCTCATTTTAGTATCGTCCTCCTTGAAAGTTATCAATCGGGATTACTTCCGACTCTGCCGATCGTCCTTCAATTCGCTGTCAAGCCGGCGTCGGCAATGACCCTGGCCCATTTTACGTATTCCGATTTCATGTAAGCGCCGAATGCCTCCGGCGTGCCCGGCGCAACCTCGAGTCCCTGTCTAAGCAGCACCTCCCTGACCTCAGGCATGCTAAGGATGCGGACGAATTCCGCATTGAGGCGGCCGACAATGGCGCGCGGCGTCCTGGCCGCCGCCACAATGCCGTACCAATTATCCGCCTCAAATCCGGGCAGACCGGATTCGGCGATCGTTGGCAGTTCCGGCAATATCGCTGAACGCTGGGCGGTCGTGACGGCGAGCGCACGAATCTTGCCCGCCTTGACCTGCGGCACGGCGGTCGGCGGGGAAGAAAATATCAGCTGTATCTGGCCGGCGATGAGATCGATCATCGCCGGTGCGCCGCCTTTATACGGCACGTGGACCATATCGACTTTCGCCATGCTCTTGAACAACTCCCCGGCCAGATGACCGGCATTGCCGCTGCCGGAAGAGCCATAGGTCAGCTTGCCAGGTTGCGCCCTGGCTACAGCGATCAACTCCTGCACCGTCTTCGCCGGCACCGTCAGGTTGACCACCAGCACATTGCTCCCCGATACCGCAAACGTGATGGGCGCCAGATCCTTCAACGGATGGTAATCGAGTCCCTTGTAAAGACTCACGTTGACAGCAAGATTGCCGATGGCGCCCATGAGAAGCGTATATCCATCCGGCGCCGATTTTGCGGTGATTTCGGCGGCGAGACTGCCCGCAGCGCCCGGGCGGTTATCAATAACGATCTGCTGTCCCAGCGCGCTGCTCAACCGCGGCGAAACCGTGCGTGCGGTGATGTCAAGCCCGCCGCCCGGCGAGTTGGCCACGACAAATCGTATCGGCCGCGAAGGATAACCCTGTGCCGACACCGCTGCCGCNNTGGTCCCTCCTGCGATCGGCTAAAATCCCGATTGATCTTCCGCATTGTGCCACACGGATTATTCATCCGCTTTGTCGCCAAGCAATGCCTCGCGAAACCGGTTCTTGAGCACCGTACCTTCGCGCGGCGGCAGTATCAGCGGCGCCTTCGCCGTCGTGACCTTGATGGCAGCGAACACCGGACCGGGCTGGCGATGGATCTGGGAGATCCCTATCTTAAGCTGAGCTGCGCTGTATATCGTGTCCGCGGCGCGGAAACCCGCCGCTTTTGCCATTCCAGCGAGGTCCACGCCGAAGCGCGTATGGGTCTGCTGCATGCCCGTTTCACCGTAATGCTCGTTGTCCATGACGATCACCGCCAGATTGCGCGGCTGCTGCACGCCGATCGTGGCTAACGCACCCAGCGCCATCAGCATTTCGCCGTCGCCGGTGATCACCAGCACACGCCGCTTCGGTTGTGCGAGCGCGAGGCCGAGTCCGATCATGGCGGCGCTGCCCATGGCGCCCCACGTATAAAAGTTGAGTGGATTGTCGCCCACCGCGACGATGTCCCAGCAGGGTGCGCCAAGCCCGGCCACGACCAGCGCGTCGCCTCGCTGTTTGAGAATTTCCGCGGCGGCTTTGCGCCGATCCAGGACGGGTTTTCTGTGTTTGGCAGTCATTTGAACTCCTTCGCGCCGACCACGCGCTGCGAAATCAGGACGGCAACGGCACGGCAGGTGTTGAATGCGAGCCGGCCAGCAGCCGCCACGGTTTCCGCGATTTCGCCGGCGTGGTCCACCGGCTGCACGACGACGCCCATTGCCGTGAGCGAAGGAATCGTCGCCTGCGCCATCGGCACCTGCCATGGATTGAATTCGCCCCATTGGCCGCGCATGGTGACGAGCATGAGCAGCGGGATACGGCACTCCTGGATCATGCCGAGCATGTTGATGCAGTTGCCCACGCCGCTCGATTGCAGCAGCAGCACGCTGCGCTCGCCGCCGAGCCAGGCGCCGGTCGCAAGCGCGACGCCCTCCTCCTCCGTGGTAAGCGGAACGGCGCGCATCTGCCGGTCTGCGCGAACGAGTTCGATAAGGCGGGCGTGTCCGAAATCCGGCACGTAGGCAACCTGGCGCATGCGCTGGTCGCGGAACACGCGGTGGATCAGATCGGGCCAGGAAGGTTTAGTAGTAGCCATGTTGGTGAGATCGTGAAGTCGTGAGTTGGTAAGTGGTGTGGGTGCCAAGAGCCCGCTTCAAAATGAGAGATGCTCAGTCGCTATTATCGCGCAGTTTAGCGCATGCGCCTCGCCTGCAATCAGATCGGTGCAGGCGAGGCGCGCGCGCTACCTTTATTCTAAGCACTTATTCCGGTTTGATTCCCGCGGCACGCACTACCTTCGCCCGTTTTGCGATCTCGCTGCGTATGAGGGCGGCGAACTCCTCGGCAGTCCCGGGCGCCGGGTCCATGCCGTTAGCCGCGAACCGTCCCTGCGTGTCCGGATCGGCAAGCACCTGGCGCAGTTCCTGGTTGAGGCGATTCACGATTGCGCGCGGAGTTTTGCCCGGCGCCAGCAACCCATACCAACCGTTCACATCATAGCCGGCGAGGCCGGACTCGATGAACGTGGGCAACTCGGGCATGGCCGAAGCGCGCTGAGTGGTCGTTACGGCGATCGCGCGGAGTTTGCCCGCCTGGACATGCGGCTGCAGCGTCGCAATCGAACCAAAGAACATCGACACCCGTCCGGCCATGAGGTCGGGCAACACCGCAGAGCCGCCCTTGTACGGAATGTGCTGCATGTCGATACCGGCCGTGATCCTGAGCAACTCGGCGGCCAGGTGCGGAGGACTGCCGGTGCCGACGGAGGCGTAGTTCACCTGTCCCGGCCGCGACTTCACCCAGGCGATAAACTCCTTCACCGTCTTCGCAGGCACCGCTGGATGGACCACCATCAGGTAGGGGCCGCCACCGACCAGGCCGACGGGAGCAAAGTCGCGCTCGGTGTCGTACGACAGTGACCGGCTGATGCTGGGATTGACGGCAAGCCTCGCGGAAACGATCAGCAGCGTGTATCCGTCAGGGCTCGCCCGCGCCACAATCTCGGAACCGAGCACGCTGTTGGCGCCGGCACGGTTATCGACCACGAAGGTCTGGCCGAGGCGTTCGCTGAGCTTGTCGGCGACGATGCGGCCCAGGATGTCATTGGTGCCGCCGGGTGCAAAAGGTACGATAAGCCGGACGGCCTTGGTCGGATACGGTGGTGTGGTGGTAGGCGTCAACGGCGATGCAGTCTGGGCAAGGGACGCGCCAGACACCAGAAGACCCGCGGTAACGATCGGCGCGCGAACTGACACATGCATTTCATATCGCGGCGACTACCGCATCGCCCATCTGCGAAGTGGAAGCCTTGCCGCCGAGATCTGCGGTCAGTTGCTTCGCTTCCGCGATCACCTTCTCCATCGCTGCGTCAATCAATTCCGCCGCTTTAACCGCCTTCGGCTCGTTGCGTTTGCGGCCCAGCCACTCGAACAACATCTTGCCCGACATGATCATCGCGTAAGGATCGGCGATGTTCCTGCCCGCGATGTCCGGCGCCGAGCCNNAGCCGTGCGTCGCCTGCGCCATCGCATGACGCTCGCCCACGCACAGCCCCGGCGCGAGCCCCAGACCTCCGACGATCCCCGCGCCTTCGTCGGTCAGGATGTCGCCGAACTGGTTGGTCGTCACCACCACGTCGAACTGCTGCGGATTCATCACGAGCTTCATCGCAAAACCGTCGACCAGCACTTCATCGAGCTTGCAGTCGGGGAACTCCCGCGCCACCTTGCGGCACTCCTCGGCAAACATGCCGCAGACCAGCCGGTAGACCGGTTCCTTGTGCACGCTGGTCACCCGCTTGCGGCTGCGCGTGCGCGCGATCTCAAACGCTTCGCGCGCGACGCGATTGGCGCCGTGGCGCGTGACCACGCGCGTGCCGATCGAGATCTCGTCGTTCGGCCGGAACTCGCCACTGCCCGCCAATACGTTTTCGGACGACTGCAAGCCCTCGGTCACCTCGCGCAGGAACACGATGTCCACGCCCTTGTGCACCGACTTGAGGTTCGGATACGACTTCACCGGCTTGATGCTCGCGAAAAGATCGAACTTCTTGCGCAGCGGCGGCATGATCCAGGTCGGATCATTGCGCGGGTATGCATTGTGGCCGATCGGCCCGGTTACCCAGCCATCGCATTTCTCAAGCGCTGCCACCGTCGCCTGCGGCATGGTGTGTCCGTGCAACTCGTGCCCCTTGCGGCCAATGGGAAACTCCTGCCACCGCACCTCGAGCCCGACCTTGGCCGCCGCGGCCTTCATCACTTTGACGGCCTCGGGGACCACTTCGAGCCCGATGTCGTCGCCCAGCAAAATTCCAATCTCCATTGTCAACCATTCAGCGTGACCGTCCTTGAACCAGCTTGTCTTGAGACGGGTGAAAAACATAGCCTTTGTCCCGGGCATCGGCCACGCACCCTTCGTACTCCTTGTAAGCCGTGCGCGATTCGGCGATTACTCTCCGGTCCACGGCAAGGTGCTGCCATCTCCAGCGATGGTCGGAGTCCATATAAAAACGCCAAATAAGGTTCATAGCCGCATTCTTTCTGCGTTCGAGTATTCGCGAACCCGGCGTTGGCCCGGGCAAAACCCGGATCCTGATCGACAACTGGGAATCATACCACCTTCAAATTCCCCGCTGACGTCTTGCCGTCCTTGCCCCGGACTAATTCAAATTCAACCTTTTGGCCTTCCGTCAATGTGGACAGGCCGGAGCTCTCCACAGCCGACACATGCACGAACACGTCTTTCGAGCCATCATCCGGCCCAATAAAACCAAAACCTTTGGATGCGTTGAACCATTTCACTGTTCCAGTAGCCACAAAACTCTCCCGATGAAAAATGTAGTTGAATACCAGCCTGAGCCATCGTTTGGCCCAGGTTGATAGAGCAACAGTCTAATACATCGTGCCTGAGGTTGCGCTAGAAATTCACGCCCAGCCAGGATTTGACCTGTTCGTGCAGGTCGCCCTCGAAGTCCGCGCGCCACCCCTCGGCAGTGATTTCGCCCAGGCTCATGACGTAAATGTACTCGGACATCTTCACCACGCGGCGCACGTTGTGGTCCACCAGCAGGATCGCCATGCCACCGGCCGAGAATAACTCGATCCACTGATAGACTTCGGCAGCGACCCTCGGCGCAAGACCGATACTCGGCTCGTCGATCAGGCACAACCGCGGGCGTACCACGTAAGCCTTGGCGAACTCGAGCATTTTTTGCTGCCCGCCGGAGAGGTTCCCTGCCTGGTCCCTCAGCTTCTGGCGGATCGGCGGGAATTTGCCGAGCATGTCTTCATAACGCGCCGCGATGTCCACGTCTGCCGTGCCGCCGTGCGCGAGGCGCTCCAGCGGCAGACGCAGGTTGTCATCCACGCTCATGTAGGGGAACAGGCTCGACTCCTGCGGGATGTACCAGATACCCCGGTCGATCAGGGTATGCGGGGCGATGCCGGTGATGTCCGTGCCGTCGTAGGCGATGCTGCCGGCCTTCGGACGCAGAAAGCCGCAGATAGTTTTCATCAGCGTGGACTTGCCCGCGCCGTTCAGGCCGATCAACCCGGTGATGCGCCCTGCCTCGATAGAGATCGAGAGGTTACGCAGGATTTCGATGTCCGCCGCGTAGCCGGCAGTGACGCCTGACATGGATAGCAGCGCGCTCACGCCGCCTCCCCGCCCAGATACGCTTCGATCACCACCGGATCGTTCAGCACCGCGCGCGTCGCTTCGTCGGCGATCACTGCTCCGGCGTTCATGCACACGGTGCGCGGGCACAGTTCCACGATCACCGGCATGTCGTGGCTGACGATGAGAAAAGTCTGGCCTTCGGCGTAGCGCGCGCGGATGTAGCCGGCCATGGTTTCCTTCATGGTCGGATGCACGGCGGCAAAGGGTTCGTCCAGCAGCGCGATGCGCGGCGGCACCATGAAGCAGCAACCGAACTCGAGCAGCTTCTGCTGGCCGCCGGAGAGCTGGCCGGCGTCGAGGTCGCTGACGCGCTCGAGTGTGAGTTCTTCGAGCAACTGCTCCGCGCGCGCAGCCGCCTGCCGATGGGTAAGGCCGAGCGCCCGCCCCGCGGTGAGCAGGTTGTCGAGTGCGCTCATGCGGCGAAACACGCGCGTCAGCTGGAACATGCGCAACAGGCCGGCTTGCGCAACGCGCTCCGGCTTGAGGTGTTGAATCGGCTTGCCGTCGAGCAACACCGTGCCCGCGTCCGGCGGCTGGTGCCCGGACAGGATGTTGAGCAGCGTGGTCTTGCCCGAACCGTTCGGCCCGATCAGGCCCACCAGTTCGCCGTTGTCGATGGCAAAGCTCACGCGGTCCACGGCGCGCAAGCCCCCGAACGATTTGCCGACACCGGAAATGGTGAGACAGCTCACGCGGCCCTATGCGCGAGCACGCGCTTGGCAAGTCCCCACAACCCCTCGCGGAAGAAGCGNNAAAGCGCCAACGAGCGGCCCGACGAGGCTGCCGATTCCGCCTATCACCACCATGCAGATCACGAGGCCGGTCTGCAGCAGCAGGCCGAGTTCGGGACTGACCAGCTGGCTGAAGTGGCCATAAAGCGCGCCGGCCAGACCACTTGCCGCCGCGCTCAGGGTGAAGGCGGCGGTCTTCCAGAACACCACGTCCACGCCCCGGCTCGCCGCCGCGATCTCGTCGTCGCGAATCGCCTGCAGGTACAGGCCTGCCTTCGAGCGCATCAACAGGAACAACCCCGCCTGCACCGCGATGAGCACCGCGAGAAACAGGTAGTAGTACGCGAGCCGCTCGTCGAACAGGCCGGGCACATTCAGGCCCAGATCCCCGCGCGTAAATTCATAGGAGTTGCCGATCACCATGCGCATGATCTCGGCAAACGACAGCGTCGTGAGCGCGAGGTACGGTCCGCGCAGGCGCATCACAATGCGGCCGAGCGTCATGCCTATCACTGCAGCGACGATGATAGCGGCCAGGATGCCGAGCCACGGCGCAACCTTCCAATGGTAGGAAAGCAGGCCGGTCGTGTAGGCGCCGATCATGGCGAAGCACGCGGGCGCCATCGAGAACTGGCCGGTGTAACCGGCGAGCAGATTCCAGCCACACGCGAGCAGCGCAAAATACATCGATACGATCAACACGCCGAGCCAATAGGGATTCGACACGCCGAGCGGCACCAGCGCGATCGCCGCGAGAAACGCAAGCGACCACCAGAATTCGGTTGTGATGCGGTGTTGCGACCGGTTCATCAAACCTCGCGGCCCTTTTCTCCAAACAGGCCCTGCGGGCGGAAAATCAAGACCAGCATGAGGATCACCAGACCGAAGGTATCGCGGTAGTCGTAGGAAATGTACACAGCGCCGAAACCCTCCAGCACACCGAGCGCGAGACTCGCAATGATGCTGCCCGGTATCGAGCCCATGCCGCCGAGCACGACAATAACGAAGGACTTGATTGCCGGGAAAGCGCCGACATCGGGCGAAGCGTTGATGATCGGCGCCAGCAGTGCCCCGGAGAGAGCGGCGAGCGCACCGGAAACGGTAAACACGATGCTGCTCGCGCGCGCGGTGTCGATGCCGGCAAGCGATGCGCCGAGGCGGTTCTGCGCAACCGCGCGGATCTGCCGGCCCCACGACGAGTAGCGGATGAAGAGCGCAAGACCCACGATCGTCGCCGCCGCCACGGCGGTGGCGATCAGCTTGTGGCCGGACAGCATCACCGGCCCGAGCGCCATGCGGGGAATGTCCACCAGCGCGGGGCCGCGCTGAGGATAAGGGCCGACCACCTTGTCCACCAGGTTGATGAGCAGCAGCGACAGCGCGAAAGTCACCACCACGGAATACTCATCGCGCATCAAGCCCCAGGATGTGTAGCCGGTGTAGAGCGGGCGCATCAGCGTGCGCTCGGTGAGCCATCCCATCAGCGCACCGGCGGCGAAAGCGAGCGGCAGCGCGAGCCAGGGCCCGGTGCCAAGATTGAGTGCGGTGAACGTATAGGTATAAGCGCCAACCATGTAGAACTCACCGTGGGCAAAGTTCACGACCTTAAGGATGCCGAAGATGAGCGTGAGCCCCACCGCCATCAGCGCATAGAACAGGCCGATGATGAGACCGTTGATGAACAGGTCGACGTTCAGCATGTTTGCGCGTACAAGAAAAGGAATGCGGGATCAGCGCAAAAAAATACCCCCCCCACCGCGGGGGAGGGTAGACAGGTATAGCCTTACTTCGCCGGCTTCAGCAGTTTGGCCGTCGATAGCGGCATGCCGGGACCTTCGATCAGCAAGGTCTTGCCGATCGCCTGATTGACCTCCGTGATCTGGTAGTTGACGGACGGAATGTCCACCATCTGNNTTGATCAGCGCATCCGGGTCGGTGCTCTTTGCCTGCTTGATCGCATCCACGATAAACAGCAGCGAATCCGCCGCCTGGAAAATGAGACGGTTCGGATCGTTCTTGGTGCGTTGCTGGTAAGCCTGCCCCACCTCCTTCGCGAGCTTGGGAAGGTTCATCTGCGGATGGTAAAGGGCGAAGTTGAGCATGTACTTGCCGGCTTCCTTCACGTTCTGCCAGAAATCCGGATAATCTGCGAGGCCGGAGCTGTCGTAAAGCCATGTTTTGGCCGATGGCGCTACACCCTGCTCGTAGAGCTGGTTCATCACGATATAAGCCGGCGGCGGTAACATCACCATGAGCACCAAGTCCGGCGGATTGGCCCGCAAAGGCAGAATAGCCGGTGTGAAATCCTTGCCGGCGCGATCGAGCGTCTCGTATTTGTAGTCGACGCCCGGGGCTTTCTGCTTGAGTGCTTCCGCGATGGCCTTGGCCTGGCCGATGCCGTAATCGGTATTTTCACAGAACGCAACCACGCGCTTCAATCCCAGCTTGACGATGGTATCGGCAATCGACTCAGCCACACGCGAGCTATAGATGGGAGCGTTGAATACCTGCGGATAACCTTTGGTCCTTACGGCGTCGGCCCAGCAGTTGGTGTTCACGTAAGGAATGTTGTAGCGTTTAGCGACCTCGATTTCGGCGAGACACACCGAACTTTGATGCCCGCCCGTCACTGCAACGACTTTGTCGCGCGTAATCAGCTTCTCGGTGGCCGCGCGGCCTTTTTCCGGAATGCCCTGGTTATCTTCGTACACCAGTTCGATCGGCCGGCCGAGCACGCCACCCGACTTGTTCACCATGTCCTTGACGATCTCGACGCCGTCTTTCACCTGCGTGCCTTGCACCACCGAGCCAGGCGGCGACTGAGTGATGCTGATCCCGATCCTGATGGGATCGGCCCCGCTCGCGACAATCGCCGCACTCGCAGCAACAGCCGCAACGATGAACCTCGTTTGTTTAGCCAGGACGTTTAGCATGAGCTTCTCCCTTGAAAATTTTGGAATGGGTGCCGCGATTCGAGTATGCAGCATTTATTTGCCGGCAGGCAATAGGGCTCCGCTGTAACCAGGGAAAGCCACATTGATAGGAGACATCCGCCTTTCTCGAAAAAATGCGGCAAATCAGATCACTGGAAACGGCGACCTGCGCGGCGCGAAGCGTTTCTGAGTGATAAACTATCATCAATTTACCCGTCCGGAAAATCCGGGCTCGTTCACTTTCATACCTCAACGCTTCCGACTTCGGGCATCGAATCCCACCGGCGTTCGCCCATGACTGACGATCCAATCGCGCAGCGCCTGTTGCCCTGTCTCTCCAGGGCCCGCGCCTGCACTGTGTTGCAGGAGCTCCTGCGCGTGCCGAGCCCGCAGACCGACCTGCTCGAAGCGGAGCCGCTGCTGCGGGAGTTCATGAACGTTGCGCTGCTGCCGCGCATGAAGCAGCTCGGCTTCGAGAGCATCCGCCAGGACGCAATGGGGAACCTGATTGCGGAGACTGGCGCGGGACGCTCCGGCCGCTCGCTGATGCTCGTCACGCATGCCATGAATCAGCCGCCGTCGACGATGCCCGACCCGTACGGCGGCAAGGTCATCGACGCGACCAAACACGGACTCCAGGGCGAGGCCGTGCTCGGCAAAGGAGCGAGCGAACAGAAGGGCACGATGGCGGCGATGCTGCACGCAATCGAAGCGGTGCGCAGCGCAGGAATCGAAATCGATGGGCGGCTCGTGTTCGTCTGCTGCGTTTCGGGAGAGACGGGCAAGCACGACGCCATCCGCCACGTAGTGGAGAAGGAAGGGGTGCGGGCCGATCTCGCCTTCGTCTACGGCAACAGCCTCAAGCTCCAGCTCGGCAATCGCGGCCGGGTGGATGTGAAGGTGATTGTGCGAGGCACGCCGTGCCACTCAAGCCGGCCCAACGACGGGGCGAACGCGGTGACGGGTGCTATGGAGGTCTTGCGTCGCCTCGCAGCAGAGATTCCGAACGACCGGATCCATCCGCAGCTCGGCACCGCCTGGCTGACCTGCAATCGCATCGAGAGCTTTCCGAAATCGACCCATACGGTGCAGGACCGATGCGAGATCGGCCTGGACCGCCGTCTCCTCCCCGGCGAGGACCCCGACCGAGCGGTGGCCGAGATCGCCCGAGTGGCAGGCGCAGTCGACAATTGGCGGGATCCGATCTCGGGCAAGCCCCTGCGCGTCGAGGTGGAGAAAGGTCCGGTGATGTATCCGAGTCTTGTCACCGAGGATTCGCGCGTGGTGCGCCTGCTCAAGTCAGCGTGTGTAGCGATGCTGGGCGAGGCGCCCGAGAGCTTCTATGGCCAATCGGCGCACGATCAGGGTTATCTCAATTTTGTCGGCATCCCGACCGCGAACTTCGGCTCGGGCGAACAGGCATACGCGCACACCGACATGGATATGGCGTCGATTGACAAGAGCTTTGACGTGGCAAAGGTGTACGCATGGATGATCGCCGCCCATGTCGGCGCCGGACCGAGTCGGAACCAGGAGATTAAATGAATCGCCGCAACGCCAACCTCGGCTATTTTTTTTCCAGCGCGGTCGCCCGGTTTCCAGACAAGGTCGCGGTAATCGACCTGCATGGCGGCATGGAGCGCCTGATCACCTACGCCGGGCTCGACGAGCGGGCGGACCGGGTCGCCGGGCTGATTCGCAGGCTGGACGTGGCCCCCGGCGAGCGGGTCGGTATGATCGTCGGCAACCGCGTTGAGTTCCTCGAGATATTTTTCGGCACGATGCGCGCCGGTGCGATTCCGGTGGCGATCAACACCCGCCTGGCGCGGGATACGCTGAAGTTCATTCTCGAAGACGCCGGGTGTCGCGCGGTGTTTGTCGAACCCGCCGTGCATGCCGATGCAATCGCCGTGGCGGACGCGGCGCCGATTGCACACCGCATCGCGCTCGACGCTTTATCCATTGGCGCGACCCGGCGCTGGCTCGAATACGCGACGGCGCGCGATGAAAGTCCGCGCCTGGATACACCGCCCGCGCTGCCGGCCGACGCCCAAGCCTTCCAGCCCTACACCTCGGGCTCTACCGGGCTGCCCAAGGGTGCGATCATGACCCACGCGGGCATGCTCTGGTATGTCGCCTACAACCAGCGCTACTGGCCCTCCACGTCCGAGGACCGCGGACTGATCGCGCTGCCGCTGTTTCACAAGAATGCGATGCGTGGCACGGTGAAGCCGATGCTGTACGCGGGCGGCTCGTTCGTGCTGATGCCCGGCTACGAGCCCGGATCCTACCTCGATGCGCTGGCGAAATATCGCTGCACCTATTCGCGCGGCGTGGCGGCCGTGTTCACGATGTTCCTGCAGCACCGGGAAACGCTCGCGAGGCTCGACCTGTCGGCATTGAAAAGCCTGTGGATCGGTTCGGCGGTGGTGACACCTGAGCTGATGGATGAGGTCGAACGCGCAATCCCCGGCGTGAAGGTGAGCGAAAGCTATGGGCTGACCGAAGGCGGAAGCCCGTTTCGCGCGCCGCTGGACGGCAGGCGCGTCCCGCGCGGCTCGCTCGGCGTGCAGGCGCCCGAGTTCCAGGTGCGCCTGGTCGACGCGGATGGTCAGGATCGCCAAGACGAGGGGGAACTCTGGCTCAAGTCGCCCTACAACTGCCTCGGCTACCACAAGCGCCCGGACGTGACGCGCGACAAGCTGGTCGATGGCTGGCTGCGCACCGGCGACGTGCTTAGGCGCGACGCCGGCGGCTTCTTCTACTTCAAGAGCCGGGTCGACGACATGTTTTCCTGCGGCGGCGAGAATATCTATCCCAAGGAAGTCGAGGACCTGCTGTTCCGCCATCCGGCCGTGGCGAACGCCGTGGTTGCGCCGGTGCCGCACGCGGTGAAAGGATATGTGCCCGCGGCAATGGTAGTGCTCAAGCACGGCGCCGCAGCGACTGTCACCGAGATCAAGGCGTACTGCCTGGAGCACGGACCGAAGTACGCGCACCCCCGCTTCGTGGAGATCGTGGGTGAAAACCAGTTGCCGCTGAACGGCGCCGGAAAGATCGACCGCCGCATCGCGCGCGACCAGCTTGCCGCAAGGGCAAGCGGTCGCACGCTTGCGGAGTGATGCGCCTTACTCGCGCTGAATCCCGGCGGCCTTGATCGTCTTTGCAAGCTTCCCGACGTCGCTGCGGGTGAGATCGGCAAGCTCCTGAGGCGAGCTGGGGAATGGATCCGCCCCCAGTAACGAGAACCGCTCGCGCAAGTCCGGTGCGGCAAGCGCCCGGGTCAGCGCGTCATTCAACTTCTGCACGATAGCCGGCGGCATGTTGGCCGGTCCATGCAGTCCAAACCAGAAACGGAGGGTCGCCTCCGGAAAACCCGCCTCGGCGAACGTCGGCACGTCGGGCAGCAGCGGCGAGCGCTTGTCCGAGAGCACCGCTATCGGCCGCACCTTGCCCGAGTGGACGTGCTGGATCGCCGAGGGCAGCGTGTCGAACACCATGGACACTCTACCCGAGATCACGTCCGGATAGGCAAGCCCGGCGCTCTTGTACGGAACGTGCAGCAGGTCAGCGCCGGTCGAGATCCGCAACACCTCCCCCGAGAGGTGGCCGATNNGGGTTCACCGTCAGGATGTTCGGCGCGATCGCCACGGCGCCGATGGCGCTGAAGTCCTTCACCGGGTCGTAGGGAACGCTCTTGAGCATGTTCGGCGCGATGGCAAGGACCGTGAGGCTGGTCAGCACGATCGTGTAGCCGTCGGGCGGAGACTTGGCCACGATGTCAGCGCCGAGCGTCCCGCCTGCGCCCCCGCGATTGTCCACCACCATGGGTTGGCCGAGCAGCTCCGACATCTTCTGCGCGAGCGCGCGGCCCATGATGTCCGACACGCCGCCGGCTGCGTAGGGCACCACCAGCCGCACCGCTCGCGACGGATACGCGCCCGCCTGTCCTGCTGTCCCTTGCGCAAATGCAGACACTGACAGCATTGCCAGCGCCAGCCCAATCAGGATTCCTCTTACGGTTTTCATACCACGGACCTCCATTAGAAACAAAAACGTGTTGGCTGCAAACAATCGCAATCGAACTACGCGCCATGCGATCGAGTCCTCGCCGAGCCCAGCATTTGAAGACCAAGCCATCGGTGGCAGTATCCGCGCGTGATGCGCAGCTGGATTTCGTCGAGCGCGAACCTCTCTTCGCTCACGGAGTTACTACGACCTTGCCGATCGCCTCGCGATCCTGGATGAGCCGCAGACCCTCGACCGCCTGCTCGAGCGGCAGCACCTTGTCGCCCTTCGCAACCGTTTGGTGGGTGACGAGCATGCGGTGCGCGGTGCCGTACGCAACGGGCAGCGCCGCCGCGTCCACGAAACTGATGTTGTCCGGCATCCGGATCAAGTGCTCTGATTGCCTCTCGTCGCCCGGCGCTTGCGCGATATAACCCGGCGTGCTCACTGCGCGGTCCACCCGCCGTCGATGACAAGACTGGTTCCCGTCATGAGCGATGCCGCTTCGGACGCGACAAAGACTACGGCCGCAGCCACTTCATCGAGCTGGCCCAGGCGCCCCATTGGAATGCGGTCCAGCACCCACTTTGCGAATTCCGGACGCGCAAACATCGGCGCCGTCATCGGCGTATCGAGGAAAGTGGGCGCGATCGAGTTCACCCGGATGTTGTGCATTGCAAGCTCTACCGCGAGCGCTTTCGTGAGTCCTTCAATGGCATGCTTCGTCAGGCAGTAGACCGTCCGCGTCGGCGCGCCGACGTGCCCCATCTGCGAGGTGATATTGATGACCGCGCCGCCGCGCGCCTTGCGGTCAGGGGTCTCCAGCATTTTTTTCACCGCCGCCTGCGCGACGAGGAACATCGCCCTGACATTGAGGTTGATCGCCCGGTCGAGATGCGCTTCGCTCACCTCGACGAACGGCTCAGGGATATTCATCCCCGCGTTGTTCACGAGCACGTCGAGCACGGGAACGGCTGCTATTACGCGGACCACCGCAACCGCATCGGTCACATCACACGCAACGGCCCGCGCGTTCCCGCCCGCGGCACGGATTTCCGCCGCCGCCTGCTCGATCTCGCTTTCGGTCCGCGCCAGCAGCCATACTTCCGCGCCCGCCTGTCCGAGCGCGATCGCGACGCTGCGGCCGATGCCGCGCCCCGCTCCCGTGACGAGCGCGACGCGGCCGTCGAGCCGGAACTTCGCCGCGATATCGCCGGGCGAGGATGCCGCACCACTCAATCGGCTGCGCTCCGCTTCGCGCCGATGCCCACGTTGCGTCCGCCGTAGCGGCGCAGCCGCAGGTCGGCCTGCTCCTTGTGGCCCCAGAAGCGCTCGATCGCNNAGGAACTTGCCCACCCACAAGCCGCCGGTATAGCGCGCGGCGCCCATCGTCGGCAGCGTGTGATTGGTCCCGATCACCTTGTCGCCGTAGGAGACGTTGGTCTGCGGTCCGAGGAACAAGGCGCCATAGTTCTTCATGTGATCGAGGAAGTAGCGCGGATTGCGCGTGAGAACCTCGACGTGTTCGGCCGCGATGCGGTCGGCCTCGACGACCGCCTCCTCGCGCGAGTCCACGAGAATGATTTCTCCATAATCGCGCCACGCAACACCCGCGACGTCTGCCGTCGGCAGCACCTTCAACTGGCGCTCGACCTCCGCCGGCAGCGCCGCGGCAATCGCCCGCGAAGTCGTGACGCAGATCGCAGGACTCGTCAGGCCGTGCTCGGCCTGGCCCAGCAGATCGGTCGCGATCATTTCCACGTCCGCGGTATCGTCCGCAATGATCAGGATCTCGGTCGGGCCCGCGAGCAGGTCAATGCCGACGCGGCCGAAGAGCTGCCGCTTGGCCTCGGCGACATAGGCGTTCCCCGGCCCGACCAGCATGTCGACCGGCGCGATGGTTTCAGTGCCGAGGCCCATTGCCGCCACCGCTTGCACGCCGCCGAGGACATAGATTTCGTCGGCGCCCCCCAACTCCATCGCGGCGATGGTTTCTGCATGTGGGGCGCCCTGGTTCGGCGGCGTGCAGGCGATCACGCGGCGCACTCCTGCCGTGCGGGCCGTCACTATGCTCATGTGCGCGGAAGCGACCATCGGATAACGGCCTCCCGGCACGTAGCACCCGACGCTGTCCACCGGGATGTTCTTGTGGCCGAGCTTCACCCCCGGCAGCGTTTCGACCTCGATGTCCTTGAGCGCCGCACGCTGGTGTTCTGCGAAATTGCGGATCTGGGTCTGGGCGAACTTGATGTCGGCGATAGTGCCCGGCGGAACCTTCTTCATGATGGCATCGATCTCCGCCGCGGACAGGCGGAAGCTCGGCGGAGACCACTGGTCGAACTTCGCGGACAGTTCACGCACGGCCGCGTCACCGCGCTTCCCGACATCATCGAGGATGGCCTCGACGGTCTGGCGCACCTTCACGTCGATGGCGTCGGTGATCTCCTGGGCGATGCGGCGTTTAAGCAAAGTAGCCATGTGATCCTCCAGGAGTTTGTCGGACTTAGCCCCGACAAACTCCTAAGTTCATTATAAATAATGGTCAGCCGGTTTTGCTTATAGCAGCCTGTACGGACTATCAGGTCCGTACAGGCTGCTAGGCGTAGATTTCGCCGCCATAATCCTTCTCGAGCAGCTTCGCCCGGGCCGCGGCGAGCCGCGCAATCGGCACGCGCGGGCCCGAGCAGGACACGTAATCGAGCCCGATGTGATGACAGAACCGGATCGCTTCGGGTTCCCCGCCATGCTCGCCGCAGATCCCCACCTTGAGATCGGGCCGCGCTTTGCGTCCCCAGTGCATGGCAATTTCCATCAGGCGCCCGACGCCCTTCACGTCGAGAATTTCGAACGGGTTGTCNNTGGTGCCGAATGAGAAGAACTCGGCGATGCTCGCCATCGGCTCGGCGCGCAGGCACGCGCGCACCACTTCCATCATGCAGCCGAACTTGTACGGCGCCTTGACGCCGAAGGCAGCCTCGACTTTGGGGGCGATCTCGTCGACGATTTTCTTCACTTCGTAGAGCTCCCGGGGCGTGGCAACCTGCGGCACCATGATCTCCGGATGCACGTCCACACCCTCCTTGATGCACTCGGCCGCCGCTTCGAGAATCGCGCGGATCTGCATCGCGTAGATTTCGGGATACGTGATGCCGAGACGCACGCCGCGGTGGCCGAGCATCGGATTGACCTCGTGCAGCTGGCGCACCTTCTTCAGCATCGCTTCCTTGCGCTCGATCTGCGCCTTCTCGCGCCCGGCGTCGCGGAACTGGTGCAACGCTTCCGACAGTTTTTCGAGCTGCTGCACGTTGGATTTGGCGATGTCCGGATCGACCATCTTCAGCGTGTCATGCAACTCTTCCATGTTGATAACGGCGCGGTGCAGATGATGCAGATGCGAGAGTTCGTATTCGAGCTGCTCCGCTGTCGGCATAAACTCATGAATCGGCGGATCGAGCAGGCGTATCGTCACCGGCAGGCCGTTCATGGCGCGAAAGATGCCGCGGAAATCCTCGCGCTGGATCGGCAGCAGCTTGTCGAGCGCGGCCTGGCGCTCGGCGGTCGTTTCGGCGAGTATCATGTCCTGCACGATCGGCAGACGACCGACGTCGTTGAACATGCGCTCGGTACGGCACAGCCCGATGCCGTGCGCCCCAAAGCGCCTGGCGCTCACTGCGTCGTGCGGCGTATCGGCGTTGGCCATCACCTTGAGCCGCGCCGTCTGGTCGGCCCATCCCAGCAGGGTTTCCAGCTCGGCGCTGAACTCGGGTTCCACGGTGGGGATCTCGCCGGCGAACACATGGCCCGTAGTGCCGTCGATGGTGATGGTGTCGCCCTCGTGCAGCAAGGTCCCGCCGACACGCGCAACGCGCTCGCGCACATTGATCACGATTGCCTCGCAACCCGACACGCAGGGTTTGCCCATGCCGCGCGCTACCACCGCCGCATGGGACGTCTTGCCGCCACGGCTGGTGAGTATACCGACGGCGGCAAAAAAGCCATGGATGTCCTCGGGCTTGGTCTCCTCGCGCACCAGGATCACGCGTTCGCCCTTGCCGCTACTGACCTCCGCAGTATCGGCGTCGAAAACGATACGGCCCGACGCTGCCCCCGGCGAAGCCGGCAGGCCTTGCGCCAGCGGCGTCACGCCGTGGCGCGGCGCCAGCGCCGGCACCAGCAGCTGTTCCAGCGTCGAGGGATGAATGCGTGTCAGCGCTTGTTCCCTGGTAATCAGATTATCGCGCGTCATTTCGACCGAGGTGCGCACCATGGCCTGTGCATTCATCTTCCCATTACGGGTCTGCAGGCAGTAGAGGCAACCGCGCTCGATGGTGAACTCGAAGTCCTGCACCTCGTGGTAATGGGCTTCGAGCTTGTCGCGCAGCTCGACCAGCTGGCGGTACAGCTCGGGCATCTCCTTCGCAAGCTCGGCGATCGGCTTCGGCGTGCGGATGCCGGCCACCA
The DNA here is from genome assembly GCA_003153455.1 of Betaproteobacteria bacterium. Taxonomy (GTDB): domain Bacteria; phylum Pseudomonadota; class Gammaproteobacteria; order Burkholderiales; family SG8-41; genus PALSA-1004. The sequence continues at coordinate 28,811 of PLYS01000596.1, forward strand.
CGTCCTCGCCCTGTGCATTGACCAGGTATTCACCGTAGATCACGTTCTCACCGGTGGCCGGGTTGCGTGTAAAGCCAACGCCGGTAGCACTGTCGTCGCCCAGGTTACCGAAAACCATGGTGACGATGCTCACCGCCGTGCCGTTGGCCATGTCGGGCGTGATGCGGAACTGGCGGCGGTAATCGACGGCGCGCTTGCCCATCCACGAGCGGAACACGGCGCCAATCGCGATTTCCAGTTGCTCGAAGGGCTCGGACGGAAATGGCTTGCCGGTCGCCTCGCGTACAATACCGAGGAAAGTGGCCGCGAGCTGCTTGAGCTGATCGGCAGATAGATCCACGTCATCGGCCGCGCCGACCTGGCGCTTGAGCGCGGCCATCGCGTGATCGAAGCTTTCATCCGGCACACCCAGCGCAATCTTGCCGAACAGCTGGATGAAACGGCGCCACGCGTCGTATGCGAAGCGCGCATTTTTTGTCGCTTNNGGCATGGACATGGCCGAGCCCGAGCGAACCGAGACCAGCAGCGGATTGGCCGCGCCGCCGAAAGTCTTGCCGGTCTTGCGTTCGAGCTCAGCGATGTGGCTGCGGACTTCCTCCATCAGACCGTCGGGAAGCCGGTTTTCGGCGAGGTAAGCCAGGCACGCATCGTTGGTAATCGTGAAGCCGGACGGAACGTTGAGACCAATCTGCGTCATCTCGCACAGATTCGCGCCTTTTCCGCCGAGCAGCATCTTGTTTTTACCATCACCCTTCTCGAACGAATAGACGTAACGCTTCGCGCTCATTGCTGTGGTTCCTTCCTCTTGTCAGAAAATTTCATCATGCCCTCTCGAAAATCGCGGCGATGCCCTGACCGCTGCCTACGCACATGGTCTCCAGGCCGTACTTCGCCTTGCGCCGCCTCAGCTCATTCAGCATCGTGGTGAGGATGCGCACGCCTGTGGCGGCGACTGGATGGCCGAGCGAGATGCCCGAGCCATTAACGTTGAGCCGGTCCGGGTCGTTCCAGCCCCAACCCTTCAGCACGGACAGCACCTGGCAGGCGAAGGCTTCGTTCAGTTCCACCAGATCCATCTGGCCAAAGTTAAGGCCGGTCCTGGCGAATAGCTTCTTAACCGCCGGCACGGGGCCGATGCCCATCGTCGCCGGATGGCAGCCCACCGCGGCCCAACCGACCAGGTAGCCCATGGGCTCGAGTTTCAGTTCCTTCAGTTTGTCTTCCGCGACCACTAGGCAGGCCGCCGCGGCATCGTTCTGCTGGCTGGCGTTGCCCGCGGTCACGGTGCCATTCTTCATAAGGGGCTTAAGCTTGGCCAGGGTCTCCAGGCTCGCGTCGGCCCGGTAGCCTTCGTCCTGCGCGAACGTTTTCGGGTCACCCTTCGGCTGTGGCACGCTGATGGGCACGACCTCGTCCTTGAACTTGCCCGTTTTCCATGCTTCCGCTGCGCGCTGTTGGCTGCGCACGGCGTAGGCGTCGGACTCCTCGCGCGGGATGGCGTATTCCTTGGCGAGGTTCTCCGCTGTTTCGATCATTCCAGAAATGTGGCCGAAGCGCCACTCGGGCTGCGAGCGCTCGCGGCCGCGCTGCAGCCGGTCGTGCAGCGTCACCGAGCCCGCCCGCTTGCCCCAGCGCATGTCGGTGGTGTAGTACTCGACGTTGCTCATGCTCTCGACGCCGCCGGCGAGGACCACATCGGCGGCGCCGGTCTGCACCATCATGGCGGCGTTGAGCACCGCCTGCAACCCGCCGCCGCAGCGGCGGTCGAGCTGGTAGCCGGGGATTTCGATCGGCAGGTCTGCCTCCAGCACGGCATAGCGCCCAATACAGGGCGACTCGCCGTTGGCGTAGGATTGAGCGATGATGACATCGTCAAGCTTCATCGGGTCGAGGCCGGTTCGCGCGATGAGCGCCTTGATCACCGTTGCGATCATCTTCTCGACCGCGATGGAGCGCAGGGCCCCTCCATAAACACCGACTGCGGTGCGAAGCGGGGCCACGATGGCTGCTCGTCTCATGCTCACTCTCCTTGTTTGGGCTGGTTGATGCCGTGCCCGTTCACCCGGGCGACGATTTGCGGAGTAGAAAATGTTGAATGATACCGCGTTCCGGTAGCATCCCGCCTTCAGATAGATCAAACTCTGGCAGGTTTTAATGCTGGACGCACAACCTAGTGTGTTGAGTCATTAATTGGTTGCAAAATCCTAGGCGTAGCTCGGGGTACGCGCAGCGTTCCCCGACATCCGCCAGGCGTCAGGTAGCCGCCGCTGCGGCAACCTGACCTACCGTCTCAACGCGCGCGACTCAACGAATTCTGCATCGAAATAACGACTCACCACACTAGATCATCATTCATTAGAACTGATCATGGCCAAGACCATTGCCAAAGAAATCGCTCCCCATTCCCTCGATTTCTCCACCATCGTCCGTCCCGGCGATACCGTGATGTGGGGCCAGTCCACGGCCGAGCCGGTGCCGCTCACGCAGGCGCTGATGGCGCAGCGTCGCGCCATTGGCCGCTTCAGCGTCTTCCTCGGCGTCACCTACTCCGACACCCTTAAGCCGGAATATGCAGACTGCATATCGTTTTCCGCCTACTGTGGCAGCGGCGGAAACCGCGCGCTCGCCAAGGCGGGCAAGCTCGATATTCTTCCGGTCCATTATTCGCAGCTGCCCGCGCTAATCGCAAGCGGCAGGCTGAAAGTCGACGTGCTGATGCTGCAGCTCGCCCCAGCCGACGCGGCAGGCAATTACAGCCTTTCCATGGCGCACGAATACCTGGTACCGGCGCTTGACGCGGCGCGGGTAGTGATCGCCGAAGTGAACGAGGAGGCCCCCTGGACCTGGGGCGAGCGGCCGGTGCGCGACGAGGACCTCGATTACATCGTGCGCACATCGCGCCCGCCGCTGGAGCTTCACCATCCGGATCCGGGCGAGACCGAACTCGCGGTTGCGCGCAATGTCGCCGGGCTGATCGAGGATGGCGCCACGTTGCAGTTCGGTCTGGGAGCACTTCCCGAGGCGATACTCTCGGCGCTTGCCGACCGGCGCGATCTCGGCATCCACAGCGGCGCCATCGGCGACAAGGCGGCGGATCTGATGCAGGCGGGCGTCATCACCAATGCGAGAAAGAGCATCGACCGCGGCGTCGCGGTGGCCGGCGTGATGTTCGGCAGCAAGCGCATTCAGCAGTTCTGCCATCGCAACCCCGTGGTGCAGTTCCGCTCCCCCGCTTATACTCACGATGCCGGGGTGCTGGCGGGCATCGAGCGTTTCGCCGCGCTCAACCTGGCGATCGAGGTGGACCTGACCGGCCAGATCAACGCCGAAGTCGCGGGTGGAGTGTATGTCGGCGCCGTAGGCGGCGCGCTGGATTTTCTGCGAGGCGCGCATCGTTCAAAGGGAGGCTTGCCCATAATCGCCCTGCCGTCCACCGCGGGAAAAGCGAGCCGCATCGTCGCGAAACTCAGCGGACCGGTGAGCACGCCGCGCAGCGACGCGGGCATCATCGTGACCGAATATGGAGTGGCGGACCTGCGCGGCCTGCCTCTGTCAGAACGCACACGACGGATGATTGCTATCGCGCATCCCGGTTTTCGCGAGCAGTTGGAGCGCGAGGCGGCGCACGCTTGCGGCTCAATCGGATAGTCAACGACAAACCTAAAAAAAGCTTTTCACCGCGAAGGACGCCAAGGACGCGAAGGAAAACAAAGTACAAGCCTTGTCATCAAGATCACCAATCTGGTGATTGCATCCGGGTTCACCTTGGTATTGATTTCCTTGGCGTCCTTCGCGTCCTTGACGGTTCAAATGCTGGATTTGGGGTAAACCAGAGAACGTCGAGCAGACGCGCTTGCCGGCATCATAATGAAAGCCTGTGCTCCAGGTCGCGCCTCACTCGGCGCGGATGCCTGCTTCCTTGACCAGCTTGCCGAAGCGCGCGAGGTCGGTTTTGATCAGCGCGGAGAATTCCTCGGGTGTGCCTCCGATGAGATCAAGGCCGAGGGCGGTCAGTTTTTCCTGCACCTCCGGAATGCTCAGGGTACGGGTGATATCGGCGTGTAGCTTGACAATTACATCCTTCGGCGTAGCGGTGGGCACGAGGTAGCCGGACCACGCTTCGAAACTGTAACCCGGCACACCCGCCTCGGCGACAGTCGGAACGTCCGGCAATGCCGGTGAACGTTTAGGGCTGCCAATCGCCAGCACGCGCAGCCGGCCGCTCTCGCGGTACGGCACCACGTTGGAGACGCCCGAGAACATCATCGGCACCTGTCCGCCAAGCACATCGCTGTAGGCCGGAGCCAGTCCCTTGTATGGCACATGCACGAGGTTGATCCCGGCCGCAACCCTCAGCATCTCCATCGGCAGGTGCTGGGCGCTGCCGATGCCGCCTGAAGCATAGTTGAGCTGCCCGGGATGCGCTTTGGCAAGCGCGATGAGTTCCTTCACCGATTTCGCCGGCAACGAAGGGTGCACCACGAGCACCACCGGAATCGAAGCGGTCAGCGACACCGGTTCAAAGTCCCTGATCGAATCGTAAG
>PLYS01000008.1 GCA_003153455.1 Betaproteobacteria bacterium
AATCAATACGGATGAAGTTCTCGGTACACACACCAATTCTGGGTGAAAAACGCAATGGATTAATTCACCACGGTCGCAGCTGATTGTGCTGCGTTTTGCTGAACGACTATTCTTCCTGGCAATGGTTTCAGGGACTGTTGAGCGAATGGAGGTAAGCTACGATGTCCCAGATTTGTTGATCGCTGAGCATCGGCCATGACGGCATGGCGCTGCCCCGGACCCCATTTTGGATGACAGCATACATCCTTGGCGCACCTGACTTGTCCGACCATGGCGGCGCCATGAGATCGGCGGGTGGCGGATTCATCCCCTCTCGGCGCTGCCCGCGGCCGTCGCCTTTGACCCCGTGACAAATCTCACAATTGGCCATGTAAATCACGCGGCCGGTTTGCTGGGCCTCGCGCGACGTCAACAGTCCGGCCGGCATTTCCGGCGAATTACGCTCACATCCCAAAGTAGCGAGTAAGATCGCGCATAGGATAATGCCGATCCTCACTCCCGGTTTCGGGAAGCATCGTGTAGCCAAGACTTTGCACCTCGCTCACAATAATCTCTACAAGCCCGTCAAGCGCGGTTTCGACCGCACTCGATCGAACCACACTCAATTCTATAGTGTCCGGTTCAAGCCCTAACAGCGTAACGCTGGCTGGATAGCAGTCCATCAGGCGTGCGGCATCCAGAACATCGGCGACCCCGACCTGGTGCGGTGATAGGCGATCGCGCACGGCATCCATTACCTCCTCTCCGTCGATCCGAACGAGCGTTCCCGGCGGGTTGTCGGTGCGAACCGCATCGACAAGGATCACGCGCTCCGATTCCGCAAGCAGGCCGAGAAGGGAAAGCCCAAGCGTCCCCCCGTCTTCCAGGTGAACGCCCGGCGGGATGCGATAGTTGCGCTCGACGCGAGCGACCGCGGCGGCGCCAAGCCCGTCGTCGCCAAGCAAGACATTGCCAAGCCCCAGTATTAAAAGGCGGATTGCCTTTTCCGCGGGCTCTCGTGCAACGGTGTCGCTCACGGCGTGCCTGTCTTTCGCTTTGACAGGAACTTGTAGCCCGAAACGATCGAGTCAAACGTTCCGATGCGCTCGGCGATCGAAGCAAGAATGACGAAGTAGATGTGCATCACCGCAAATATCATCACAACCCACATTCCGACATGATGGATCAGCCGCGCCATCTGCAGACCGTCAAATAGCGGTATCAAAAACTTGAATATCTGGAACGGCGAGCCGGGCGAGGCGTCGACCGTGTAAAGGGCGAGGCCGGTCGCGACCGAAAGCAGATAGACCCCATAGATCATGGCGTAGCTCGACCCTGCCAGTGCGTTGTGACCAGCGCACTCCTCCGCTTCGCGGCGCATGAAGGAGTAGAACATCATGGCTTCCCAGAAGCTGCGAAGCCGCTCGGCCCCGAACGGCATGAGTTGGGTCAACCGCGCATAACGGTTGCCGGCGAACATCCAATAGATGCGCACAAATACCGACAAGGTGAACACGATCGCCGCATACAGATGCACGGCGCGTACGGTGCCCATCACGAAATGATCTCGTGCCGGACCCGCAACGCTGATGAAGGGATGGCCAATATAATAGCCGGTCGCCGACAATACGATGAATGAAAAGAAGATCAGCCAATGCGTCAGCCGCACTGGCAGCTCCCAGATATAGAGCCGCTCGGTATCGGTGCTTTTGGTAAGCAGCCTGGCCATGGCTCACATCACCCGCACCCGGGCCAGTTCGCGTTTGGTCGCATCCACGACATGCACGCCGCAGGCCATGCAAGGATCGAAGGAATGCAGCGTTCGCAGGATTTCCAGCGGCTGCTCCGGCTTGGCGACGGGGGTCCCCACGAGGGCGGCTTCATATGGCCCGGGATGTCCGAGCGCGTCGCGCGGGCCGGCATTCCAGGTGCTCGGCACCACGCACTGGTAGTTTACGATCGACCCGTTGTTGATATGCACCCAATGGCCAAGGGCCCCGCGCGGGGCCTCGTGGAAGCCGGCGCCAAAACAATCGCGCGGCCAACTGCTCGGCTCCCACTTGGAATTATCCTGTACGCGATAGTCGCGGCGAGCCATGTTCTCCGCCAGATCCCGCACCCACCCGTCCATCGACTCGACCAGCACCTGCGCTTCGACCGCGCGCGCGGCGATGCGGCCGAGGGTGGAGAACAACGCCTCGGGGCCGACGCCGAGGGTCGAGAGGACCTTGTCGATCAGAATCTTGACGCGCGCTGGCCCTCCCGCCTTGTAGGCGACTAGCATCCGAGCCAACGGCCCGACCTCCATCGCCGCGCCGTCGTAGCGCGGGGATTTCAGCCAACTGTATTTCTGCGTGACATCCAGCCGCTGGAATGGCGGCTTCGGCCCGGTGTAGTTGGGCTTGGTCTCGCCATTGACCGGGTTAAGTGCAGCGTCGTTACCGGCCGAATAATCGTACCAGGAATGGGCGATTTGCTCGGTAATCTTGGTACGATCGACCGTCTCGATGTCTGTGAGATCGCGACTACGGATGACGCCTGCCGGCTGGAGAAGCTGGGGATTCGCGCCGTCGTTGAGCGGATAATCGCCATACGCCATGTAATTGCCGATGCCGGCGCCGATCGACGCCCAATCCTTGTAATGGGACGCAATGGCGAGCACGTCCGGCAGATAGACGCGGCTGACAAAAGACAATCCATCGGCCACCAGCGCATCAAGAGCCGCAATCGTGTCCATATTGAGCGCGGACTGGGAATCAGGATCAACCGGGGTCGCTATTCCGCCGACCAGGAAGCTTTGCGGATGCGGGTTCTTCCCACCAAGGATGGCGTGGATTTTGATGAAACGGCGCTGGAAGTCGAGCGCCTCAAGATAATGTGCCGCCGCCATAAGGTTGGCCTCAGGCGGCAACCGATACGCGGGATGGCCCCAATAGCCGTTGGCGAAAATGCCGAGCTGGCCGCGCTGGACGAAACGCGCAATGCGGCCGCGCACCTCGGAGAAGTAACTCGTGCTCGACAACGGCCAGTCCGAGATCGACTGAGCGAGCGTTGAGGTTTTTGCCGGATCGGCATCGAGCGCGCTCATGATGTCAACCCAATCGAGCGCGTGCAGATGATAGAAATGGACCACATGGTCGTGAACGTTTTGCGCCGCCATGATCAGGTTGCGGATTAATCTGGCATTGGGCGGCGGCACCGCGCCGATCGCATTTTCTACGGCACGAATCGAAGCCATGGCGTGCACTGTGGTACACACACCGCAGATGCGCTGGGCAAAAGCCCAGGCGTCACGCGGATCGCGGCCGCGCAGAATCAATTCAATACCCCGAAACATCGTCGACGACGACCACGCCTCTTTCACGGCCCCGCCATCGACTTCCGCTTCGACGCGAAGATGGCCTTCGATCCGCGTGACAGGGTCGACAACAATATGCGCCATCACTCAACCTCCGATCCGTCTTCGCTCGCAGAGCCGCTTCCAATTCGCTGGCGCACCAGCTCGCCGACGCCATGCAGCACCGTAGCTCCCGCTACAAGACCGGTAAGGCCCAGCCCGACCGGGTCGATCCACTCCCCGACATCGAAGCCGGCGACATTTGGAAGCCGGCCGTAGAACGGCGTCATCGTGTCCCAGAA
>PLYS01000181.1 GCA_003153455.1 Betaproteobacteria bacterium
TGAGCCGCATCATGGAAAAGCTCCATGCCAATACGCGTACCGAGCTGGCCGTGATGTCGGTGCGCCAGCGGCGCGGCGATTGACCGGGCTGCTGGCCGATTTGTTCCAGGAAGATTGAGTCGCCGAGGCCGGGGCGGTCGTCGAGACTGCCCTTGATGCGCCGGGCGAACCCGTGACGCAGTGTCGCCACACGCGCTCTTGCAGCTGCGCGAGCCGAGGTACGCGCACTATTCTAGCTTGCATGACGCACAGCGCTTATGCCTGAGGGTCGCGGCTGTGACTTTGGTCACTTGCAGATGGTGACTTTCGGCACCTTACGTGTGGCCGTCCGAGGGCTACAGTCCAAAGCCACGGAGGAAGAATAGATGATCAAAGTCAAACACCGGGTAGAGTCCTTTGGCGCTAACCGCGCCGTCGAGGACATTTCTTTTGGCGTCGGGCGCGGGAAGTGCTCGGATTTCTGGGTCCCAACAGCGTCGGCAAATCGACCACTATGTGCATAGCGGCGGGATTCTATCCTCCAACTTCCGGCAGTCTCACAGTAGGCGGCTTCGATATCGTAGTACAGCCCGCATCGAGCACAGGGCAGCCCTGTCAAACCAGGAGTCAAATGCCATGAACCCTCACGACAGTCCAGACGCAGTTTCCCCGTCTCCGACAGCCTATCACGCGCCTGACATCACAATCTCAGAATTGGTCGGCAAAGTCTATGACACCGCAACTACGACTGAGCGCTGTCGCATGCTTGAACACCTCATGAAGCCACTCGGCGCACTGGCCCTCGTTGCCGTGTGTAGTGGTATCTTTGCGAAGATCTGGTTTCGCAGCGGATGGCACGACTTGCACATTCGACCCGAAGATGCACAAACCATACGAGGCATCGATGTTATCTCTCTGGTGGACTATGTCCAACAGGCCAGTGCCGAGACCATCAATGGGTTGGCTTCGTTGCTCACAACATCGCCGATGATGGCTTACTCGGCCGCGGCGGCGATGCTGGTGACGGTGCTCGTGCGGCGCGCCCAAACCCGTCGAACCGGGTCTGGTGAAGCAGGCGATCCGCCCGATTCGGCTTCACTGCCAACCTGAAGCGCGCATCGGCTCGGCGCGGCGCTACACGCGTGCAGCTTCCAATTGCGGTGACATCGGGATTCATCGACGAGACATTAGGCGTTATCAGCGTGTCGGGCTTGCCGCGCACCTGCTTGACCGCAGCAGCAACAAACAGATCGCCACCGCGGTGCTCCTGGTCGAGGGCACCGTGAAGAATTACGTACGCCGCATCATGGAGAAACTCCATGCCAACACGCGTACCAAGCTCGCCGTGATGTCGGTGTGCCAGCGGCGCGGCGATTGACCGGGCTGCTGGCCGATTTGTTCCAGGGAGATTGAGTCGGCGTGCACACGCGCGCTTGCAACNNGTGACTTTGGTCATCTCCAAGTCGTGACCTTCTGCAGGCCCAACTCGTGACCTTCAGCAGCTTACGTGTGCCCGGCCGAGAGCTAGAGTGCAAGCCATGGATGCGCGGATGAAGACAACACCGCGACGTTCAACCCCGAAAAATCAACCCACAAAGGACCACATCATGAATATGAAATCGATCTGCAAAGCTTGTCTGCCAGCCGCTGCCGCCGCGGTCTTCGCTGTCGCTGGCGTCACCGCCTGCGCCCAGTCCTCCCTCCCAGTCAAGGAGGACGCGGCGCAATTGAGATCGGACAAGGCCGCGCTGCAGCGCCAACTAAAGCGATTGGAGTCCGACGAGGCAACGCTGAAGTCAGACACCGCCTCGGGCAGAATGACGGCGGAGTCCAAGGACGCGTACGCAGTTTACACGGCCAAGAAGGCGGTCACCGGCGAGGAGAGGGACATCGCCGCCGACAAAAAGGCCTCGCTGCAAATGAAGGCGGACAAAGCCGCGCTGCACCGCCAAATTAAGCGATTGGAGGTCGCCGAGGCGAAGCTGAAAGCCGACACCGCCGAAGGCAAGATGGCGGCGGAGTCCAAGGACGCGGAAAAGGTTTACAAGGACCAGCAGGCGATGAAGGGCGAGAAGAAGGGTATCGCGGCCGACACAGCGAACCTGAAAACGGACCAGAAGAAGTAGCCGGAAACGGCATCCGCGGCAATCGCACAAACCCCGCCTCGCTGGGGTTTATCATTTCGGGAGTCGAGTACTCAGCACGATTTCGGGTCCCGAGTTGATCTTCGTCTCCTAGGCGTCGTTGCGTCGCGCGGTATCCGAATGCAGGTCCCATTACCACGCGGAGCGCAACCATCAGGGGCTGTAGAACAGACTGATTCCAAGACTATCGGCAAGCAGCGTGGGAACCCGCAAGCAGGGAACAGGGGTCAGCATTTTACGGTCTCTGTTGCCTAACAGTGAGTCGGCACGACGAGCTTGTATGACGGCACCTGATTACAAATTAACTTAACCGAAAGGAAATACATCATGAAAACCATAGCATCTCGCAACACTACGACGATTGCGCTGGTGAGAAGCGGGATTCTGGGAGGGTTCGTTGCAACGTGCGTGGGATCTGGCGGGAGGCGAGCCGCTAGCGAAAAGAAGCGGTGGCGAAGCTACGAGTTCGTAAACCCTGTGGGTAGCGAAATGATAATCAAGCGGCGACTGGAGTCTGGAACAAGCCGTGGCAATGCTGCTGCCAGGCATAACGGGCTAACGTTGAAACCCGTATCGTGCCGGCTACGCCGGGCTATCGTTAAATCAGGGATTCATGCGCTGGGTTCCGCAGTGGCCGGGAACTTAACGCGAGGTTGACTGGTCGACATGCGGGGTTTGGCTTGAATAGCGTCAGCGCGACGTCCATTAAAGCGAATAAAAGTCGGGCGCGGCCG
>PLYS01000614.1 GCA_003153455.1 Betaproteobacteria bacterium
GATCGTCGCGGTCACCCGCGAACAGGTGGCTGCGGTGCTGCGGCGGTTCACCGGAACCATCGAGCAAACGCCACCGATGTATAGCGCGCTGAAGCGCGATGGCAAGCCACTTTATGCTTATGCGCGCGCCGGACTGACCTTGGCGATCACACCGCGCACCATTACCATCCATAGCATCACCCTGCATCGCTATGCTGCGGAGCGGCTGCAGATCAGCGTGCGCTGCAGCAAAGGTACCTATATTCGCGTGCTTGCCGAAGACATCGGCCGTGCTCTCAGCTGTGGGGCAACGCTCGCCGGCCTGCGGCGAGTAACGGTAGGCGCATTCGACTTGAGGCGTGCGGTGACGCTGGATCGGCTCGAGACGCTGCCGGCGGCGCAACGGCTGACATGCCTGCTGCCGGTCGATAGCCTGTTGTCCGCACTGCCCGAATTGCTGCTCGATGCAGACCTGGTGCGGCGCATGGTGACGGGCCAGACTAGCCAGATTGAGCACCTGGGAAGTCCCGGCTTGATCCGGCTTTATGACCAGAACCGGCAATTTCTCGGGTTGGGTGAGATCCAGCCGGACGGATGTCTGGTACCCAGACGCCTGGTGGCAACGCCTGTCTCAGAGGCTGCCGGCGATTCCGGCCAGGATCTGCAAGCCTCTAGAATTTCTTGAGAAAATTACGCATAACAGGTTAAAATAGCGAACTTTGCAAGTGGGGATACGTAATGGCAACAAGCGGCACGCAAAAAGCCAAGATCGTCAAGGAATACCAGCGCAAGCAATCCGATACCGGTTCGCCGGAAGTACAGGTTGCTTTACTGTCGGCGCGCATTACCGAATTGACTGAGCATTTCAAAACCCATGTCAAAGACCATCATTCGCGCCGCGGTTTGCTGCGTATGGTGAGTCAGCGCCGCAAGTTATTGGATTATCTGAAGCGCTCTGACATCGAAAAATACCGCGTACTGATTGATCGCCTCGGTCTGCGCAAGTGATACCGCCGTTGTGCCGGTAGTCGAGTTTAACGGTTCGAGTGGCCGGTCGGGCATTGTGCCCGGCGCGGCCACGCTTGTTTCTGGTACCAGTAATTTGACGCTCTTTGCCCGCACATCAGTGTGCGGCCTAATTGTGGCATAAAGGATACGACATTGAATCCAATAAAGAAAACTATCACGTGGGGGCGTCACAAGCTGACGCTCGAAACGGGCGAAATCGCGCGCCAGGCGCACGGCGCGGTGCTCGTGAATCTGGAAGACACGGTGGTCTTGGTTACCGTAACCGGCGATAAGAAAGCCGAGCCCGGCAAGGATTTCCTGCCGCTCACGGTTGATTACCAGGAACGCACCTACGCTGCCGGCAAGATTCCCGGCGGATTTTTCAGGCGCGAAGGCCGCCCTTCCGAAAAGGAGATCCTGACCTGTCGCCTGATCGACCGCCCGATCCGTCCGCTGTTCCCCGATGGTTTCTACAACGAAGTGCAGGTAGTCGCGACCGTCGTGTCGTCGAACAACGAAATCGATTCCGACATTCCGGCGATGATCGGTACTTCGGCGGCGCTGGCGATTTCAGGCATTCCGTTCAACGGCCCGATCGGTGCGTCGCGCGTGGGCTACATTGCCGGCCAGTACGTGCTGATCCCGACTTCGACCGAGCTCAAATCGTCACAGCTCGACCTCGTCGTCGCAGGCACGCAAGCTGCGGTGCTGATGGTCGAGTCCGAGGCGCGCGAGCTGCCCGAGGACATGATGCTCGGCGCGGTGGTGTTCGGCCACGAGCAGATGCAGCCGGTGATCGAACTTATCAACCAGCTTGCCGATGAAGTTAACACTCCGATGTGGGACTGGGCGCCGCCGGCCAGGGATGAGGCTTTGGTTGCGCGCCTCGCGGAGCTCGCCGAGAACGATTTGCGCGCGGCGTTCCAGATCAGGCAGAAGCAGGCACGTTCCGACGCGATTGACGACATCTGGAAGCGCGTGTTTACCGAGGTCGGTGTCGGTGCGGAGGGAGGCCCGGCAGGCAACGCCGTCAAGGAAATCTGCTTTGCGCTGGAATCGAAGATCGTGCGGGGAGAAATCCTGAACGGCGAGGCGCGCATCGATGGCCGCGACACGCGCACCGTGCGCCCGATCACAATACGCCCCGGCATTCTGCCGCGCGCGCACGGCTCGGCCTTGTTCACGCGCGGCGAGACCCAGGCGCTGGTGGTGGCCACGCTCGGCACCTCGCGCGACGAGCAGAGAGTCGACGCGCTGCAAGGCGAATACAAAGAGCGCTTTATGCTTCACTACAACATGCCGCCTTATGCGACCGGGGAAACCGGACGCGTCGGCTCGCCGAAGCGGCGCGAAATCGGACATGGAAGACTCGCCAAGCGTGCGCTGCTGGCGGTGCTGCCGACACCCGAAGAATTCGCGTATTCGATGCGCGTCGTGTCGGAGATCACCGAATCGAACGGTTCGAGCTCGATGGCGTCGGTGTGCGGCGGTTGTCTGGCGCTGATGGATGCAGGCGTCCCGCTCAAGGCACACGTCGCCGGGATTGCGATGGGACTAATCAAGGAGGGAAAACGCTTCGCAGTTCTGTCCGACATCCTGGGCGACGAAGATCACTTGGGCGATATGGATTTCAAGGTCGCGGGCACTGAGCAAGGCATCACTGCTCTGCAAATGGACATCAAGATCACCGGCATCACCAAGGAGATCATGCATGCGGCGTTGGTGCAGGCGCGCGAAGGCCGCCTGCATATTCTCGGCAAGATGAAAGACGTGCTGCAAAGTGCGCGTACCGAACTCTCGGCCTACGCGCCGCGCATGATCACATTCAAGATCAAGCCTGAGAAGATCCGGGACGTAATCGGCAAGGGCGGGGCGGTAATCCGCGCGCTGACCGAAGAGACGGGGACCTCAATCGACATTGCTGACGACGGCACCGTGACAATCGCGTGCGTGTCGTCGGAGGGCGGCGAGCTTGCCCGGAAGCGCATCGAGGAGATCACCGCGGACGTCGAGGTTGGCCGCATCTACGAAGGCACGGTGCTCAAGCTGCTGGATTTCGGCGCCATCGTCAGCGTGCTGCCGGGCAAAGATGGTCTGCTGCACATCTCGCAGATTGCGAACGAGCGCGTCAACGCCGTCTCCGACCACCTCAAGGAAGGCCAGTCGGTGCGCGTCAAGGTGATAGAGGCCGACGACAAAGGCCGGCTGCGCCTCAGCATGAAGGCAGCGGCTGCCGAAGAAGCACAGACCGCGCAATAATCGGCGGCGGGTGTGAACAAAACAAAAAGGGCAGCCAGTGGCTGCCCTTTTTTCGTAGTGGAGCCGCGATCTATTTCGCGACTTGCTTTTCTCTGAGTTCGTCGAGTGTCTTGCAGTCGATGCACAGCGTCGCGGTCGGCCGCGCCTCGAGGCGCTTCAAGCCGATCTCCACGCCGCAACTCTCACAGTAGCCGTATTCGCTGCCGTCGATACGGGCGATCGTCTCGTCGATCTTCTTGATCAGCCTTCTCTCGCGGTCGCGGTTGCGCAGCTCGAGGGACACGTCGGACTCCTGGCTTGCGCGGTCGTTGGGGTCGGCGAAGATGGTCGCCTCGTCCTGCATGGTGTGGACCGTACGGTCGATGTCCTGGCTCAGCCCTTGTTTCATTTCCGCAAGTATTTTCTTGAAATGGGCACGCTGCCGGGGGTTCATGTATTCCTCCCGCGTCTTGGACTTGTGGGGCGGGGAAGGTTTATTCAATTCTGTGACCATCAGGCTTATCCGATTCAAAAAATGTGCTTTAATAGCAGAAATTCAGGGGTGGTGCAAGTAATTCAGCGAGAAGCGGTTCCTGCCCATTTTACATTGACCCTGAGCGATGCTAGGGTTATATTACGCGGCCTTCGGGGTGTAGCGTAGCTTGGTAGCGCGCCTGGTTTGGGACCAGGATGTCGGGAGTTCAAATCTCTCCACCCCGACCAAGATTTGAATTACTTCCCCGAGAGAGTGCCCGTAGCTCAATCGGATAGAGCNNTTGTGATTCCGGTTGTCGCGGGTTCGAGTCCCGTCAGCCACCCCAAATGATCGCCCGCGCGAATCACATGACGCAATATCCGTGACCGCAAGCCCACACGTTTTCCAACGGCACACCCGTGCCGACCTGCCCGTCGCCGTGCGCGGGGAGGGGATATATCTTTACGACAAGGATGGCAAGCGCTACCTCGATGCCTCGGGTGGGGCAGCCGTATCCTGCCTTGGGCACGGTCATCCGCGCATCATCGCCGCGATCAAGCGCCAGCTCGATCAGCTTGCCTACGCGCACACTTCGTTCTTCACGACCGAAGTAGCCGAGCTGCTTGCGGACCATATCATCGCTCGTGCGCCGGCCGGCATCGAGCGCGTGTATTTCAACTCCGGCGGCTCCGAGGGCATCGAGGCGGCGCTCAAGTTGGCGCGCCAGTATTTCCTCGAGATCGGCCAGCCGCAGCGCCAGCACATCATCGGCCGCTGGCAGAGCTATCACGGCAACACCATCGGCGCCCTGGCCGCGGGCGGTAACCGCTGGCGGCGCAAGCCGTTCGAGCCGCTGCTGCCGAAGTTTAACCACATCTCCGCGTGCTATAGCTACCGGGAACGCCGTCCCGACGAGAGCGAAGAGCAGTACGGATTGCGCGTCGCCAACGAGCTCGAAACCGAGATCGAGCGCCTCGGTTCAGGCACTGTCGCCGCATTCATCGCGGAAACGGTAGCTGGCGCAACGCTCGGCGCCGTCACGGCGGTGCCGGGCTACTTCAAGCGCGTGCGCGACATCTGCGACCGGCATGGCGTGCTGCTGATACTGGACGAAGTGATGTGCGGGATGGGGCGCACCGGCACGCTGCATGCCTGCGAGCAGGAAGGCATCGCACCGGACCTGATGGTGATTGCGAAGGGGCTCGGCGGAGGCTATCAGCCGATCGGTGCGCTGCTGGTGGCTGGCAAGATTTTCTCCGCGCTGCGCGAGGGCTCCGGCTTCTTCCAGCATGGCCACACCTATATGGGGCACCCGGTTGCCTGTGCCGCGGCGCTGGAAGTCCAGCGCGTCATCGAGGAGGAGGACCTGCTCGCCAACGTGCGCCGGCAGGGGGATAACCTGCACCGCGCGCTAAGGGAAAGCTTCGGCGAGCACGCGCACGTGGGGGATATCCGCGGCCGCGGATTGTTTCAGGGAGTCGAGCTCGTTGCCGATGCGGAATCAAAGGAACCGTTCGATCCCGCGCTGGGTATCAACGCACGCGTCAAGCGCGAGGCGATGGCGCGAGGACTGATGTGCTATCCGATGGGCGGGACGGTGGACGGCCGGCGCGGCGATCATGTGTTGCTGGCGCCGCCGTACATCGTCGATGAGCAGGCGGTGCGGACGATCGCGGCTCAGCTTCGTGTAGCGGTCGACGCGGCCATTGCCGGTGCTAGGAAATAGGAGCCGCGCGGGCGATGGCAATCCAGGTCGCGTCACTCCAACTTCAGCCCTATGTCTTTCACGATCTGCCGCCAGCGATTCACATCGGCGAGCACGTATTTCGCGAATTCCTCCTGCGTCATCGGCACGGGTTCACCCCCCTCGCGGGCGAATTGCTCTCTCAGTTGCGGCGCCTGTAGAGCCTTGCGCAAGGTTTCGGAGAGGTGGTTGACGATGTCGGGCGGCGTCTTTCCTGGCGCAGCGAGGCCCCAAAACTGCTCGCTCACGTAGGGGACACCGCCTTCCGTGACGGTCGGGATCTCGGGGGCAAAACTCGAACGCTGAGCGCCTGCGATGCCGAGCGCCTTGAGTCGGCCCGCCTTTACCTGCACCAGTGCCGAAGGGTAACGGCCCGGGCAGAATATCACCAATGCGCGCGCGTCCGAAATATTCGAGGGAATTCAATCCTGCTCTATTCTCGCGTCTGGCCGCTGGCGACGGGCTCGCGCGCGGGTTGTGCGGACGATATACTTCGCACACCATATAACGTTAGAAGGAGGGCATCATGGTTCGTGCGCTCGATCTCACCTTTGATCATGTCCATTTGTACTGCTCGGATCTCGCTGCGACGGAGCACTGGTTCATCACCTTCTTGGGCGCTGAACTCCTGAGGCACCGAATCAACAGGACCGCGCCGGCAATCGATTTACAGCTTGGCGGCATTACTATCTTCCTTCGCGCAGAACAAGAGGGTGAGGCACTTGCCAAACCGGGCCCCAAGCGTTTCGGGACCGATCATATAGGCTTTAGAGTGCGTGATTTGGCAGCCACTACGTCAGAGCTTAAGCGGCGGGGCGTCGAGTTCGATTCAGAACCCCGCCAAAACCGGCCCGGCTTGCGCGTCGCGTTCATCCGCGGGCCGGATGCCGTTAGGATCGAGCTACTGCAGTACGGCGAGTAGCAGCGTGATGCAAATCGGTTCGTCACTCCGGAGAAAGCCAGTCTTGATTGCGTTTTGGATCAAGCTGGTAGCCCCGCATACGATGAAGCCCAATAAAGCTGATGATTTCGATTAGGAGTTTGTCGGGGCTAAGTCCGACAAACTACTGGCTAATCGATGCTCAAAATATTGGCTTCCTTGATGACCTTGGCCCAGCGCACGGTCTCCGCCTTGAGGAATGCGGAGAATTGTTCGGGCGTGCCCGATATCGGCTCGACTTCGGCGCTCTGCATCTTTTCCATGGTGTCGGGCATCGCCGCAATCTTGGTCCATTCCGCGCTCAATCGGTCAACGATATCGCGCGGGGTCCCTGCGGGTGCAAGGACCCCGTACCAGACGGCCACCTCCCAGGTGTCTATGCCGGCCTCCTTTGCCGTCGGCACGTTGGGCAGCGACGGAAAGCGCTCGTTGCTGAGCACCGCGAGCGCTCTCACCTTGCCGGCCTGAATCTGCGGCAGCGCGGTAGGGACTACGATCAGCATCATGTCGATTTCGCCGCCAATCATACTCATCATCGCCGGCCCCGCGCCCTTGTACGGCACGTGCACGATGTCGATTTTAGCGAGAGTCTTGAACAGTTCGCCGGCGAGATGGGGCCCGGTGCCTACGCCGCCGGTGCCGAAACTGAGTTTTCCGGGATTGGCCTTGGCGTAATCCACGAGTTCTTTGAGGTTCTTGACCGGAAGAGACGGCCGCACGAGCACCATGATGGGAATTTGCGCGACCAGCGAGATCGGCGCGAGATCCTTGATCGGGTCGAAGTTGAGCTTCTTGTAAAGGCTGGGGCTGATGGCTAGCCCCGCGGAATTTATTACGATGGTGTAACCGTCGGGTTTCGCCTTCGCCACAAATTCGTAGCCGACGTTGCCGCCGGCGCCGGGACGGTTATCAATCACCACCGGCTGGCCGAGGCGTTCGGCAAGCTTCTGTCCCATGATGCGTCCCACGGTATCGAGCGTCGAGCCCGGCGGAAACGGCACGACAAATCGTATCGGCTTGTTGGGATAGTCCGACGCGCCATTCGCGGCCGTTGCCGCGAAGAGAAAGCTTAGGAGCGCGAACAATGTCAAGCGCATTGAGGAACCGTGCCGCTAAAATCGCTCGTCGCTGAGCAGGTAGCGCCATTGCCCGGTCGGTAGGTCGCCCAGGGTCACTTTGCCAATGCGGACGCGCTTGAGCCCGGTTACCTTCAGGCCAACCAGTTCGCACATGCGGCGGATCTGGCGTTTCTTGCCTTCACGCAGTATGAAGCGCAATTGATCCCTGTTTTGCCAGCTGACCTCAGCGGGCTTGAGCGCCGCACCGTCGAGGCTCAGGCCGAAATTCAACAATGACAGGCCGCTTGCTGATAGCTTGCCCTCCACGCGCACCAGATATTCTTTTTCG